>NZ_PSWC01000015.1:0-85997 GCF_002931535.1 Rathayibacter sp. AY1C6
GTCCTGAGCGGCGTGGGGTGGGCTCCGGGGAAGGGCGGCGAGGAGCGGAGCCGCACGCCGCTCCGGAGTGCCCGCCACGCCGCTCAGGACAGCCGGACGCCCGTCAGCGCGAGGCCCGCGGCGGCCGCCGCGACGGCGAGCGCCGCCGTGCCGACGCCGTACCCCAGGCCGGCCGCCCAGCGCCGGTCGAGCAGCAGCCGCGCGGTCTCGACGCTCGCCGTGCTGAACGTGGTGAAGCCGCCGAGCACGCCCGTCCCGAGCACGGCCCGCCACACCGGGTCGAGGACACCGGCCAGCACGAGCCCGGTGACGACTCCGAGCAGCAGCGACCCGCTGACGTTGATCAGCGCGGTGCCGACCGGCCAGCGCGCCGGCACGAGCGACCGCGCGACCCCGTCGACGACGAGCCGTGCGGCCGCTCCGACTCCGCCCGCGAGAGCGACCGCGAGCAGCAGGCCGGGCGTCACGCCGCCGCCCTCCGCCGCCCCGCGACCGCGATGCCCAGCGCCGCGGCGAGCACGCCCAGCACGAGCGTGCCGCCGGTGTAGAGCAGGTACTCCACGACGTGGCCGCCCTCGAGCAGCGCGACCGTGTCGAGCGAGAAGGTGCTGTAGGTCGTGAATCCGCCCAGCACGCCGGTGCCGAGCAGGAGGCGCAGGGTGCGGCGCCCGCCCTCGTCCGGCCCGCGCCGCGCCAGCGCCTCGAGCAGGAGGCCCAGGAGGAACGCGCCCGGCAGGTTCACGGCGAGCGTCGCGACCGGCACGACGCCCAACGGGGGCAGTGCGGCGCCGATCGCGGCGCGCGCAGCCGTGCCGACGGCTCCACCCGCCGCGACGAGGAGGATCGCGGAGGGGCGCAGGTGGAGGGGTCGCGTCACTCCGCGAGGTCCCAGGGCGCCGGGCGCGACGGGTCGCGGTCGGCGCGCGGGACGACGAGCACGGGGCGGTGCTGGCGGTGCGCGAGGTGGGCGGCGACGCTCCCGCTGAGGAACTCGGCGATGCTCGCGAGCACGCCCGCGTCGCGGGTGCCGACCACGATCATCCGCGCGTCGACCTCCTCGGCGACCTCGGCGAGCGCCAGGGCGGGCTCGCCCCGCGCCGCGCGCAGCGACCACTGCACGGTGCTGCCGTCCAGCTCGTGCTCGACCGTCTCGCGGAGCCCGGGCGGGAGGGACGGGCCCTCGCCGCGGTCGGCCGCGGCGCCGACGAAGCCGAGCGGGATGCCGCCGGTCATCGGATCGACGTACTCGCCGACGAGGTACGGATCGGCCGATACGGACACGAGCAGCAGGGCGGCTCCGGCGTCGGCGGCGACGCGGGCGGCGGTGCGCAGGACCTCGGGTCGCTGGCCGTCGACGATGCCGACGAGGACGGGCCCGATGGGGGTGGGTGCGGTCATGAGGAGCTCCTTCCCGGTTGCGCCCCATCCTGGCACCGCACGGGCGCGAGCGGTCGGAGCATCCGTGCCGGATCCGTCGTGATCGTTCCGTTATGCGCGGGCCTCGGGCTAGAGTGGCTCGTCGCCGGATCCCCACCGGCCCCCGACCCCCCGTCACCACCGTCATCCGAGGAGAACGCACGCGTGTCGAAGCCAGGCATTCCCACCCCTGAGGAGAGTGCCGGCACCCCGACCACTGCACCCCCGACCCGGCGCGAGGCCCGCGAGGCCGAGCGCCGTGCGGCCCGGGCCGAGACGGAGACGGACGCGGCGACCGCCGGTGCCGCGGTCGAGGGCAGCGGATCGGACGAGACGATCGCCTCTGCGGAGAACGGCGTCTCCGCCGGAACTGCGCCCACCGCCGTCGACGCCGCAACGGCCGCGGCGACCGCTCCGACCGTCTCGGTCGAGGTCCCCGCCGTCGCCTCCCCCGCCTCCCGGTCGATCCCGGCCTCACCGCGCCGCGCGTCCGCCTCCCGCCCCGTCGCTCCCCGCGCCGCCGAACCCGCCCGAGCCCGTGGCCTCAGCCGTCGCGCCCTCGCCTTCGGCACCTTCTCGGTGGTCGGCGGCCTCTTCGCCACGGCCGCGATCCCCGCGTACGGCGCCCGCAGCTCCTCCGCCACCGCGACCGGCCGCGCCGCCGCGAACCGGGTCGGCCTCCAGAACCTCACTGTCTCCTCCGACGCCGCCGGCCAGACCGCCGTCCGCGACGCCTTCGCCGCCCCGACCCAGGCGCAGCTCGACGAGGCCAGCCGCCAGGCGGCCGTGCTCTCCGGATCCAACGGCGGCGAGTTCTCGACCGTGCAGACCCGCGCGGTCGGCGACGACTACCCGTGGCCCTACGAGACCATCGACGACGACGGCGGCGGACTCTCGCCCCTCGGCTACTACTACCGCGAGTGCGTCGACTTCGTGGCCTGGCGCCTCAACCGCGACGCCGGTCGCACCTCCGCGCCGTGGAAGTACACGTGGGGGAACATCACCCCGCTCGGCGGCAGCGCCTACGAGTGGCCGGACAACTGGGCCGCGAAGGGCTGGGCGACCAGCAGCGTCCCGATCGTCGGCTGCGTCGCGTGGTGGACCTACAACCACGTCTCGTACGTGCAGAAGGTCAACGACGACGGCACGGTGCTCCTCGAGGAGTACAACTACGGCGGCAAGCACAGCTACGTGACCCGCACCTTCCCCACCGCCCAGGTCCCGCTCTTCCTGTACCCGCCGGTCCTGTAGGGGGCCTGTTTCCGTCGCGCGTCGGCGGGCGGTGCGTCGCGATCCGTCCCCAGCGCACGCCGACGGGCGAGGGGGTGCGATCCCGCGTCAGGCGAGCGCGGCGAGGAGGATCGCGAAGGCGGGCGTCGTCGGATCGACGAGCGCCATGTGGTCGGCGTCGGCGAGCTCGTGGAGCTGCACGGCGGGGTGCCGGTCGGCGTATCGGCGGCTGTAGGCGTCGGGGACGTCCTCGTCGAGTACGCCGTGGATCAGCGTGGTCGGCTGCGGCGGCGCGGGCAGCTGCGCGGGGTCGGCGCCCGGGAGCAGCGCGAGGTCGCCGCCGAGGAGCTCCCCCACGGCGTCGTCGCTGAGGCGGTCGGCGGAGGCGGCGGCCAGGTCGAGCACGCCCGCCAGCGCCACCACAGCGGCGACGTGCGGCGACGGACGGGCGGCCTGCGACCAGACGGCGAGGTGGCCGCCGGCGGAGTGGCCGACGAGGGCGACCGGTCCGGCGCCGGGCAGCAGTGCCGGGAGCGCCGCGAGCACGGCCAGGACGTCGTCGCCGGTGCCCGGCCAGCCGCCTCCCGGGTCGCCCGTGCGCCGGTACTCGGGGAGGAGCACGTCGTGCCCGCGGTCGGCCAGTGCCGCCGCGAGCGGCCGGGCGTGCCGCCGGTCCCACCGCGCCCGCCAGAACCCGCCGTGCACGAGCACGACCGGCCGGCGCGCCTCGCCGGGCGCCCCGCGGAAGACGTCCGCGATCTGCTCCGGAGCCTCCCCGTACCGGCGCACCTCGTCCGGCTCGCGCCCCTCCGACTGCTGCATCCCCCCAGTACCTCCCCGCGAGACGCCACGTCGGTGCGCCCGGCACGGCGTGTCGCGTACCGGAGCGGCATCTCGCGGAGAGGGAGGGGAGGGCGCGGGAGCTCGCGTCAGGACTCGAACCAGCCCCGGGGGTGGTGGTCGGCCGTGAGGGGCGTGCGCGGCCGGGTCGGGCGGGCCCAGCGGACGGCGTTCGCCAGCACGCGCCGGATGTCCGGGTGGTGGTAGACGGGGTAGTCCTGGTCGCCGGGCGAGAAGTAGAAGACCTTCCCGAGGCCGCGGGTGTAGGTCACGCCGGAGCGGAACACCTCGCCGCCGGTGAACGTCGACAGGAACACCGTCTCCTCCGGCACCGGGATGTCGAAGTACTCGCCGTACATCTCCTGCTCGGGGATGATCAGCGGGCTGGGCACGCCCTCGGCGATCGGATGCGTGGGCGCGATCGTCCAGACCAGCTCGCGGTCGCGGTCGTTGCGCCACTTCAGCGAGCAGGTCGTGCCCATGAGCGCCTTGAAGATCGACGAGTAGTGGCCCGAGTGCAGGACCAGGATCCCCATCCCCTCCTGCACGTGCCGCAGGACGCGCTGGACGACCTCGTCCGACACCTCCTCGTGCGCGATGTGCCCCCACCACAGCAGCACGTCCGTCGTCGCGAGCGCCTCCTCGGTGAGCCCGTGCTCGGGCTCGGGGAGCGTCGCGGTGCGGACCGAGACGGCGTCGCCGAGCGACTCCGCGAGCCCGTCCGCGATGACGCGGTGGATGCCGTCCGGGTAGTGGCGCAGCACGGTCTCGTCGCCACGGGTCTCGTGGCGGAACTCGTTCCAGACGAGGACCTCGATCGGGGCGCTCATGCGACCGCCACCTCCTGCTTCTCGGCGGCGGAGCGGTAGATCGCGTCGACCACCCGGCTGCGGTGCAGCGCGTACTCGCCGTAGTGGCCGGAGTAGCGGGGGCCGCCCGCGGGCGCGTCGGCTCCCGAGGCGATGGCCTCCAGGAACTCGGCGATGACGGAGCGGTGGTGTCCGGCGGGGACCTTCACGTCGGGGTGCGAGACGGTCGGCGCTCCGGCGACCTCGGAGTAGAGCGTCAGAGTCCCTTCCGTGGCGTAGTCGGCGATGTGGAGGCGCGCGCCCCCGGCCGAGCCGAGCAGCTCGACCTCGATGTCCTCGTCGACCTTCGAGTAGCTGGCCCAGGAGGCGTCGAGCTGGAGCGAGCGGCCGTTGTCGAGGCGCAGCAGGGCGCTCGAGAAGTCCTCCACCTCGAACGCGTGCGTGCCGGTGGCGGCGACGCCGTGCGGGCGCCCTCCGCGGCCGGAGCGGCCGATCTCGCCGTACGCGACCGCCGAGACGCTGGTCACGCGCGGCTCGTCGAGCAGGTGCAGCGCGATGTCGAGCACGTGGGAGCCGAGGTCGATGAGCGGGCCGCCGCCGGCGAGCTCCTTGCTGGTGAACCAGGAGCCGATGCCGGGGATGCCGGTGCGCCGCTGCCAGCTCGCGCGGGCGTGGTAGACGTCGCCCAGCGGCGCGTCGTCGAGGTAGTCGCGGAGGAAGGCGACGTCGGCGCGGCGGCGGTGGTTGTACGCGATCTCGAGCGCCCGGTCGTTCGTGCGGGCGGCCTCGACCATCTCCGCCGCCAGCTCAGCGGTGGTGGCGAGCGGCTTCTCGCAGAAGACGTGCTTGCCGCTCGCGAGCGCGGCCACGGCGATCGGGTGGTGCAGGTGGTTCGGGACGCCGATGGAGACGACGTCGAGGTCGTCGCGGGCGACGAGCTCCTCCCAGTCGGCGTAGAGGTCGGGGACGCCGCGGGTCGCGCCGAGTTCGTGCAGGCGCGCCTCCTCCTGGCCGGCGAGCGCGACGACGCGGGCGCCGGCCAGGGACTGGAAGGCATCGAGGTGGGTGGTGCCGGCGAAGCCGAGGCCGACGACCCCCACGCGCAGCTCAGTGGTGTTCTCTGTCATGCGCCGAGCCTACTCGAATCGATTCGAGCACTCCATGGGCGGTGCGGCTTCCCGGAGCATCCGGCAGGCCGGCTTCAGGCCGCGAGGCGCGCCTCGAGCGCGGCGAGCGACGCGCGCAGGGCCGGCGCCTCGAGGGCGTCGCCGTCGGCGGCGGCGTGCGCGGCGGCGAACGCCTGGACCTGGCGGTGCAGCTCGACGCGGGTCCCGCCGCGGGCGACGACCGCGAGCCGCTCGGCGAGGCGCACGCCGGCGCGGACGACGAGCGGCTGCTCCATCGCGTACGAGCGCAGCGCGAGGAACACGTCGGCCAGCAGCTCACCCGCTCGGGGCCACGGGACGACCAGGCGGACGACTCCGTCGGAGTCGGAGTAGCGGCCGCGCGCCTCCGGCCGGCCGCAGAGGTCGACGAGCGCGCTGGTCAGGGCCTCGACGGCGCCGACCGCGGTGTACGGGTCGTTGGTGCCGGTCGCGAGCCCGCGGACTCCGATCTCGACCACCTGCTGGACGGCGTAGCGGAGGTCCTGGTGCGGGGTGCGGGCGTCGGCGACGACGACCGCGGCGACCGCCTCCTCCTGGGCGACGGACCCCTCCAGGACCTCGAGCACCGGGTCGCCGACGAGGACGTGGTCGCCGGGCAGCGCGAGCACCCGGAGCCGCGCGTCGCCGCGGCGGGCCAGGGCGACCAGCCGCTCGACCTCGAGCTGCTCGACGTAGCCCCCGCGCACCGCACGCAGCACGACCGGCTCGCGCCCCGCCGGCGGCAGGGCCTCCTCCGCGAGCAGTGCCCCCTCCGCATCCGTCGGCTCCTCCCCGTCCTCCGGGTGCAGCCGCTCGATGACGTCGACGAGCTCGCCGAGCACCCGCTGCTGCAGCGTCGTCACCTGCACCGACAGAGCGATGTGGTGGATGAAGTAGACGAGCACCGCGACGTCGCCCACCGCGAGCAGCACCGAGAACGAGACGGCCACCACCGGCACGAACGTCAGCGACGCGTCCTCCTCCGTGTGCACCGCGCGCAGCACGATCAGGGAGTACAGGAACGTGGAGGTGAGCACCGCCAGGACGATCTGGTTGCCGCGGTCGGCCATGAAGTTGCGGACCAGCCGGGGCCCGTAGGCGGAGGACGTGGTCGCCAGCACCGAGATCGTGATCGAGAACGAGGTCGCGGCGACGCCGAGCATCGTCCCGCCGATCGCCGAGAGGATCGCCCGGCCGCCGGTCGGCGACAGGTCCTCGATCAGGGGGATGTCGCTGTCGCCGGCGCGGACCAGCAGGTGGTCGACCTCGACCAGCCCCAGCGCCAGCCCGACGGCGAGGACGCCGAACAGGGCCGGGAGGAACCAGAAGGATTCGCGGAGGTGGAGGAGCCGGGAGCGCATGCTCGAAGGCTAGGGCGGCGCCTGCTCGCGGGCCGCGTCGCCGCGGAGGCTTGCGCGCCGGGCCGGGACGTGCCGCGGTGCCTGCCGCGGAGGCGTCGTCGCGTCGAGGGCCGTCCGCACTGCGGGGGCGTCCTCGCGACGGACGCCGGACGCACCGGAGGCGCCGACCCACGGGGATCGGCGCCTCCACGGGGCGTCAGGTGACGTTGATGAGCGTGCGCTGCCAGCCGGAGGAGCCGTCGGGCGCGACCGGTGCGCGGTCCTCGATCTGGACCATGCCGTTCTTGTCGACCGCGCGGACCGCGACGTAGTGCGAGCCGGGCTGGGCGTCCCAGTCGACGAACCACTGCACCCAGGTGTCGAGGTTGACCGGGGTCGAGAGCGTCGCCTCCTGCCAGTCGCCGTTGTCGATGCTCACCTCGACCTTCTCGATGCCGATGCTCTGCGCCCAGGCGACGCCCGCGATCTTGAGAGCGCCCGAGGTGACGGGGACGCCGATCCGCGGGGTGTCGATCCGCGAGGACATCTTGATGGGGGCCTCGGCGGAGTAGCCGCGCGGGGTCCAGTAGGCCTGGTCGGCCTCGAAGGTGGTGACCTTGAGCTCGGTGAGCCACTTGGTGGCCGAGACGTAGCCGTAGAGGCCGGGCACGATCATCCGCACCGGGAAGCCGTGCTCGAACGGGAGGGGCTCGCCGTTCATGCCGACGGCGAGGATCGCGTCGAGGTTCTCGTCCGTGACCGCGGTGATCGGGGTGGACGCCGTGTAGCCGTCGCTGCTGGTGGAGAGGAGCATGTCGGCTCCGCTCTGCACGCCGGCCATCTTCAGCACGTCGCGCAGGGGGACGCCGAGCCACTTGGCGTTGCCGACGAGGTTGCCGCCGACCTGGTTCGAGACGCAGGTGAGGGTGATGCCGTACTCGTCGAGGCCCATGTCGAAGATCTGCTGGAGGTTCAGCGTCACCTCGCGGTCGACCATGCCGGTGATCTTCAGCGACCAGGCCGACGGGTCCAGGTTGGGCACGGTGAGGGCGGTGTCGACGCGGTAGAAGTCGGCGTTCGGCGTGTAGAGCGGGGTGATGCCCTCGATGTCGAGCTCGGCGCCCGCGGGGACCGAGACGGTGCTGCGCGGGGACGGCAGGCGCAGGGCGTCGCGGACGCCGGCGAGGGAGGAGGTCGCCGCGTTGACCAGGCGGGCGCCGGTGCCGACGACGGCCGCGCCGACGGCGGAGATCAGCGCGATGCGGAAGAAGCCGCGGCGCTCGAGGGCGCCCGGACGGGCCTCGGAGGATGTTCCCCTGGCCTCCGAGGCCCGGGCCGCACGCCAGCCGCGCAGGCGCGTGAAGAGGAGGTGCATGACGACGACGGCGACGACGAGTCCGACCAGCGTGGGCACCGCAGCGAGCGGCGACGCTCCGGTGCGGGTCACGATGGCGGCGATCGAGAGGCCGCCGGCGATCACGAGCAGCACCTGGCCGAGCGGCGGGCGGACCAGCTGGAGCACTCCGGCGATCGCGGCGGCGACGACGACCGCGGCGCCCACGCTGCCGAGCAGGAAGGTCTTGTCGTTCTCGCCGAACGTCTCGATCGCGAACTCCTTGAGCGGGCGCGGGACGATGTCGACGATGAAGGCGCCGAGCGCGAGCACGGGGCTCGCGGTGCGGGCTACCGCGAGGGCGATGAGCTCGGCGACGGCGAGGAGGACTCCGCCCGTGACGATGCCCGCGAGGGCGGCGAGCAGGAAGTAGAGAGCTCGATGCTCGCGCACGGGTGCCGCTGTCTGGTTCATGGAGGAGAGTTTTCTCCCGCGACCTGCCGTTTCCCAGGGTGTCCCTGGTTTGGTCGTGTAGGCGCCTTTTTCATAACGAACAGGTAACGCACAGCGGCGGCATCTCGACGGGATCACCTCTCGCTCGGGCCGCCGCCGGGCCTCACCGCGCGCGACGCCCCCGCCGGAGGACCGCCGCGTTCGCGGTGACGATGAGGGCGATCCCGATCCATCCGGCCGCGCCGACGTCCTGCCCGAGCACGACCGCGCCGATGAGGGCGGCCAGGACGGGGTTGGCGCTCATGAGCGTCCCGAACACGCTCGCCGGGAGCCTCCGGAGCGCGATCACGTCGGCCACGAACGGGACGGCCGTCGCCAGGACGCCGGCGCCGACCGCCAGGAGCACGGTGCCCGCGTCGGGGCGCGTCGAGACGAGCGTCCAGACGGCGACGGGCAGGAAGACGGCGGCGGAGATCCCGGTCGCCGTGGCGGTCCCCTGCGCTCCGGGCAGCCGGAGTCCGATGATCCGGTTGAGCAGGATGTACGCGGCCCAGCAGCACGCGGCCGCGAGACCGAGCGCGATCCCCAGCTGGTCGGACGAGGGCCTCGGCCCGGCGATCGCGAGGACGCCCGCTCCGGCGACGAGGGCGCAGAGCGCGCTGGTCCTGCTCCGGGAGCCGAGGAGCGCGACCGCCAGCGGCCCGCAGAACTCCAGGGTCACCGCCAGCCCCAGCCCGATGCGGTCGATGGCCGCGTAGAGCGTGAGGTTCATCGCTCCGAACACCACGGCGAGGAGCAGGACGGGCCACCACTGCGCGCGGGTCAGGTCGCGGATCCGCGGCCGCACGACCGGGAGGAGGATCAGCGCGGCGACGATCTGCCGGACGGCGACCACTCCGACGGATCCCAGGACCGGGAAGGCCAGAGTCCCGGAGGCCGCCCCGAGCTGATTCGAGAGGGCGCTCGCGAGGGCGGTCGCGACGCCGACGGTCCGTCCGTCGCCGGGGAGCTGCTTCGTCATGCCGGAAGTCTGCGAGCCGTCCGGCCCCGGCTCACAATGCATAACCGGTCCGATCGATGCGGGAACCGCATGAATAGGATGCGGTCATGGATCTGGAACTGCGCCACCTCCGGTCGTTCGTCGGCGTCGTGGACGCCGGGACCTTCACCGACGCGGGGATCGACCTCGGCATCTCCCAGACGGCGGTCTCCCGCAACGTCGCGGCGCTCGAGTCCGTCCTCGGACGAAGGCTCCTCCACCGGACGACCCGCAGCGTCGAGCTCGCGCCGGCGGGCGAGCGGGTGCTTCGGCACGCCCGCCGCGTCCTGGCCGTCGTCGACGATCTGCGCGAGGAGGCGGCGGCCGGAACGGACACGATCCGGATCGGCTACGCCTGGTCGGCTCTCGGCGAGCACACCCAGGAGTTCCAGCGCCGCTGGGCCGCGGCGCTCCCCCGCCACGAGCTGCGGCTGATCCGCTCCAACACCCCCACCGCGGGGCTCGCGGAGGGCCTCAGCGACCTCGCGATCCTCCGGCGCGGATCTCCGGCTGCGGACGTCGAGTCGGCTCTGATCGGCACCGAGAAGCGCTACTGCGCCCTGTCCGTCGACGACCCGCTCGCCGCGAAGCGCACGGTCACGCTCGCCCAGGTGGCGACCGCTCCGCTCGCGCTCGACGACCGGACCGGGAGCACCCGGCTCGACCTCTGGCCCGAGCACGACCGGCCGCGGATCACCGTCCCGACGACCGACGTCGACGACTGGCTCACGGTGATCACCAGCGGCTCCGCCCGCGGAGTGACCGCGGAATCGACGGTGAGCCAGTACCGACGGCAGGGCGTCGCCTACCGGGTCGTCCGCGACGCCCCGCCGGTCCCCGTGCACGCCGCGTGGATCCGGAGCGACCCGCCGCCCCTCCTGGGCGACGTCATCGGGCTGCTCCAGGGCCTCTACCGCACCTCCGACTGACGACGACGGCCGCCGGGGGCGATCCCCGGCGGCCGTCGTCGTCACGTCACTTGCAGGTGAGAGCGGAGTACGCGGCCTGCTTCGTGGTGGTCACCGATGCTCCGTCCACGGTCGCCGTCGCGGTCACCGTCGCCGAGCCCGCGGCCACCGAGGCGGCGCGGGTGGTGAAGGCGTGCGAGGCGCTCGACCCGGGAGCGATCCCGGTGAACGCCTTCGAGCCCCAGGCGGAGCCGAGGGTGATCCCCGCCGGGACCTTCGCATCGTTCCGAGCGGTGACCGTCACCACGACCTTGCCCGCCACGCAGCGGCTGGTGGCCGTCACGGTGGTCGGCACCGTCGCCGCGGAGGCGCGGACGATGGAGAGGCGGTAGGTCGCGGTGGTCGTGTGGTCCTGCGCCGACGACTCGACGACCACGCTCGTCGTCCCCGAGGCCGCGAGCGGCACGGTGCGGCGGACGGTGTCGTCGATCAGCACGCCGTCGACCTTCACCAGGCCGCTGGGCACGGCCGGGTCCAGGTCGAGCGAGACGCTCGTCGTGCCGGCCGGCACCGTGAGCGTGTGGTCCCTGACCCCGGCGGCGAGAGCCGGCGAGAGCGTCCCGACGTCGGAGGAGAGCTTCGTCAGCTCCGGGTCCGCAGCGTAGGTGGTCGACTCGGTCGTGTAGACCCCGAAGACACCGCCGACGTAGCTGGATCCGGTGCCCTGGAAGCGCACCGTGACGACGGGGATCTTCTGCCCCTTCGCGTCGAGCACGTACTTCCCGCTCTGGTCGCGCTTGTAGCTGTCCTTCGCGGCGAGACCGCTGAGGATCGACGCCGGGATCCGGTCGTACTGGACGTACCAGCTCGTCGCTCCGGCCGCTCCCGAGACCACCTCGGTCTTGAGCTTCACGTCGTTGAGGTAGACGTCGAAGGTGCGTCCCGCGTCGCCGCCGTAGTAGCGGACCCCGAGGTAGTTCGCCGGCAGAGCCGGGTCGACGATCATGTCGTACTGGAAGTACGCCTCCGCCGAGCGCTCGCCGTCGCGGTACCCCTCGCCGCGCCAGGTCCCCACCGAGGACCGCGCGGTCTTGTAGTTCTTGTCGGCCTCGCTGTTGTTGTTGTCGAAGGAGGTGAGGGAGTCGATCGTCGTCTCGTCGACGCGCAGCTGCTCCTTCTGCGTCCGGATCAGCTCCTGGGCCGCGGCCGAGTCGGGCTCGATCAGGGTCATGTAGGTCGCGTAGCGGGCGTTGTAGAGGCTGTAGTACGGAGTGAACACCCGGGCGGCGGACGCGGCGTCGACGTTCTTCATGCCGAAGCGCATCGTCGTGCGGCCGTTGCCGTCCGCGCCGTCGGGCAGGCGGACCAGGTTGCCGCGGACCGCGGACTTCCAGGCCGCGGAGTCCGCGACGACGACGTTCGAGTTCACGGACTTGTCGGCCATGCCCATGCGCACCAGGACGCCGGCGACATAGGACGCCTCGACGTTCGAGCGGTTGAGCTCGGTCGCCAGCAGCACCGGTCCGTAGCGGAACGCGGTCCAGTCGGGGTTCTCCGTGTCCGCGACCGCGCTGACCGCGGCGGGCAGCTTCCAGGTCAGCACGTCACCGGCGGCGACGGCGACCGAGACGTATCCGGCCTGGGCCGTGACGGCACGGACGGCACCGTTCACGGTGAGCGTCGGCGCTCCGTCGATCCAGGACGGCACGCGCAGCTTGAGGGTCGTGTCCGCGGCCACGGCTCCTCCGGCCAGCGCTTCGACCCTCAGGGTCGCCGTGTCCGTGCTCGGGATGTCCGCCGTCTGGGTCAGCCGGAGGTTGTTCGCGGAGGAGCGGAGGACCGAGGAGCGGAACTGGTTCACGAAGACGGTCTTCGGCTTCTCGAAGTAGATCGAGTCGCCGAGCTTGGTGAAGCTCTCGATACCCGAGCCGTGGTCGCACCAGAACTCGTCGAGCTCGTGCCCGAAGACCTTGGCGTAGCCCGCGGTCTGCGGCTGGAAGTAGGTCACCATGCCGGTGTCCGGGTTCTGCACCGAGAGGACGCCGTTGATGAACGTCTCCTCGTAGAAGTCGGCGTACTTCACGTCCTCGGTCACCTGGAACAGCGCCCGGGTGAGCTTGAGCATGTTGTAGATGTTGCAGCCCTCGGAGGTCGAGTTCTCGCCGTAGCCGGTGGTCTGGCCGTTCGTGGCGTACTCGTACAGGGTGCCGGGTGCGTGGAAGTGCTCGGACTGGCTGTTGCCGCCGTTGGCGTAGGTGTGGGTCTCGTCGACCATGCGCCAGAAGTTCTCGGCGGCACGGCGGTACATGTCGAGATCCGACTTCTCCGCGGCGGTGAGCGTGGCGTAGAGCGCCGGGTCGTCGGTGAAGACGCGGTAGCGCTTCAGCGCGCCGATCAGCTTCGGGACGGTCGTGTTCGCGTGCAGCCCGTTGAGGACGTCCTCGTTGTTCGCGAGCTTCTGGAACAGCGCGGTCTCGTCGAAGTACTCGGCCGCGCGCTTGTGCGCCGGGTCGTGCGTGGTCTCGTACAGGCGGTAGAGCGCCTCGTTCATTCCGCCGTACTCCGTGTTCAGGAGCTGCCCGGGGTTGGCCTGGCGGCCCGCCCAGGCGGTGATCCAGCTGCCGAAGCCGCCGGCGACGGTGAGCGCCTTCTGCGAGACGGCGTCGGGCGCCTGGTCGTGGGCGTCGAGGAGGCCTGCGAGCACCTTGTGCAGGTTGTAGAAGGGGACGAGCAGGCCGTCGCCGCCCGAGGGGAGGTAGCGGGTCGGGAACGGCGAGACGTAGCCGGCGTTCGCGGGGTCCTTGAGCGCGTAGGCGTCCTGGACCTTCTTCAGACCGTCGACGGAAGCGGTGAGCTTCGCGAGCAGTGCCGCCTTGGTGGCCGCGTCTTCCTCGGTCGCGTAGGCCTGCGAGAGCGCCGAGAGGTAGTGGCCGAAGAAGTGGCCCTGGAACCGGGTGCCGTTCTCGCGCTCCCAACCCCCGTATCCGCCGCTGGTGGTCGGCGTGAGCCCGGCCTCGCGGTAGAAGGAGTAGAGGAACATCTCGGGGTCGAGGCTCAGCAGGTACTCGACGGTCTGCTGCTCCCCGTTCTCGAGGTAGGGGTCCTGCACGGAGACGTCGGACAGGCCGGCCTCCAGAAGGTAGTTCGACGTCTTCACTCCCCGGGGCTGCACCTGGAGAGTGTAGGTCTTCGTGACCGCGGTGCTGCCCCCGTAGGTGGCGGAGCCGGTGAGGACGACCTGCGTCGCGGAGCCGGTGGGCGGCGTGACCGCGGCCGTGCCTCCGCTGATCGCGACGGTCGCCGGGTCGGAGGAGGTCCAGCTGAGGGCGGACCCCTTCGCGCCGACGGTGGGCAGGGTGAAGCCGGTGCTGGTGCTCGCGGGCGGGGCGACCAGCTCGAGGTCGGCCCGGGCGATGCTCGCGGGGTCGAAGGAGGGGTTGCCGGCCTTCGTCAGGGCGACGACGTCGGTGGTGGTCGCGACGCCGTTGTAGAGCGCGTAGTCGTCGAGCAGGCCGCGCAGGTGCGCGCCGTTGTACTGGGGGCCGTTGAAGCCGAGGGTCTTCGTCGAGGTGCTCTCGGAGCCGAGGACGCCGGATGCGGAGGAGGACGGCGCGGTCTTGACGACGGCGGTCTGCTTCACCCCGTTGCGGTAGAAGGCGACGGCCTTGGTGCTCTTGTCGTACGTGGCGACCACGTGCGTCCACTCCCCCGCGGGGAAGAAGCCGGAGCGGGCGGTCTCGACGGCGACCTTGTACGGCTGACCGCCGGACGGGCCGATCGAGAGGGCGAGCGGAGTGCCGTCGCCCTCGGAGGTGAGGTACCAGCCGTCGGAGTTGTAGGTGGTCTTGTTCCAGGTGAAGACCTGCTCACCGGTCATCGCGCTGGTCGGCTTGTACCAGAACGAGACGGTGAGGTCGGCGGGCTGCAGCGCCGCCGCAGTGCCGAGCGAGATCGCGTTCGATCCGGTGAACTCGAACGCCCGGCCGTTCAGGCCGGTGCCGTAGGAGGCGGTGCCCTTCTGCATCCCGAGGGCGGTACCACGACCGCTGGTGTCGGCGAGCGACCCGTCGAACGGGAGCTCGAGCACCTTCGCGGCGTCGAGCGAGGTGGTGGGGGCGGCCTGGGCCGTGGGGCCGACCGACAGGAGACCCGCCGTCAGCGCCATCACCGCCACGGTGGCCAGGGGGAGTCGTCGTCTCATTCGTGAGGCCTCTCGTCGTTGAGAAATCCGGCCCAGGGGGGCGGGCCGCCTCGAATGTTACCGTTAACAATAGTTTTCGGTGAGGTTTCGGTGAGAGGACTGACAGGGTCCTCGAGCGCTCAGCGGCGCCGGTCCAGAGCCGCCCGGAGGTACGGAGCGGTGCGGCTGCCCGCGGCCTCGGCGACCTCCTCCGGAGTGCCCGTCGCGACCACCGAGCCGCCGGCCCGGCCCGCCCCCGGGCCGAGGTCCACGACCCAGTCCGCGTCGGCGACGACGCGCATGTCGTGCTCGACGACGATCACCGTGTTGCCCGCGTCGACGAGGTGCTGCAGGTGCTCGAGCAGGCGGTCGGCGTCGGCGGGGTGCAGGCCCGACGTCGGCTCGTCGAGCAGGTAGAGCGTGTCCCCGCGCTGGGCGCGACGCAGCTCCGAGGCGAGCTTCACCCGCTGCGCCTCTCCCCCGGACAGCTCGGGCGCCGGCTGGCCGAGCGAGACGTAGCCGAGCCCCACGTCCACCAGAGCGTCGAGGTGGCGGGCGACCTCGCGGTCCTCGGCGAAGGCCTCGCGCGCGTCGGCGACGCTCAGCGCGAGGACGTCGGCGATCGTCCGGCCGCCGAGGGTGACCTCGAGGGTCTCGTCGTTGTACCGGGTGCCGCCGCACGCCGTGCAGGGCGCCTCGACGGTCGGGAGGAACAGCAGCTCCACCTCCACGGAGCCCTCGCCCTTGCAGACGGGGCAGCGCCCGCTGGGCAGGTTGAAGGAGAAGCGGCTCGCCGAGAAGCGGCGGCGCTTCGCCTCCGGGGTGGCCGCGAAGAGCGTCCGCACCCGGTCGAACAGACCCGTGTAGGTCGCGACGTTCGAGCGCGAGGTCCGGCCGATCGGGGTCTGGGTCACCTGCACCACCCGGCGCAGGCGGTCCGCGGGCCCGGAGGCGGTGCCGCGGGTCGCCGCCGCCGCCGCGTCGAGCAGCGGGTCCGCCTCCCCGCCCTCCTCCGCCGGCGCGTCCTCGGCGACGTCGGCGCGGAGCGAGGCGCGCAGCAGATCGGGCAGCGCCTGGTTCACGAGCGTCGACTTGCCCGATCCGGAGACACCGGTGACCGCGGTGAGCACCCCGACCGGGAACGCGACGGAGAGGTCGTCGAGGGTGTGCCGCGAGACTCCGGCGAGCTCGATCCACTGCTCCGCGGTGCGGCGGGAGCGCAGCGGCGCCGGGTCGCCCTCGGGGAAGAGGTAGCGGCGGGTGACGGAGCCGCGGGCGCCCGGCAGGCCGTCGAGCGGGCCGGAGTAGACGACGGTGCCGCCCCCCGACCCCGCGCCCGGGCCGATGTCGACGATCCAGTCGGCCTCGCGGATGACGTCGAGGGAGTGCTCGACGAAGAAGACGGTGTTGCCGGTCGCCCGCAGGGTCCGCAGGATGCCGAGCAGCGCCTCCGTGTCGGCGGGGTGCAGGCCCGTGGACGGCTCGTCGAGCACGAAGACGACGCCGAAGAGGCGCGAGAGCACCTGCGTCGCGAGGCGCATCCGCTGGAGCTCCCCCGAGGAGAGCGTCGGCGTGGAGCGGTCGAGCGAGAGGTGGCCGAGGCCCAGGTCGACGATCGGCGCGAGGCGGGCGACGAGGTCCTCGACCAGCCGCTGCGCGGCCAGGCGGGTCTGCGGAGCGCCGTCGGCCGGGGTCCAGCCGGGCTCCAGCACGCGCCGCGCGACGACGACCAGCTCCTCGAGCGGGAGCGCCGACAGCTCGGTGATGTCGAGCCCCTCGAAGGTGACCGCGAGCGCGTCGGGCTTCAGCCTCCGGCCGCCGCACACCGGGCAGGCGACGCTGACGACGAACGAGGCCGCGCGCTCGCGCATCCGGGCGCTCTTCGAGCCGGCGAAGGTGTCGAGCACGTAGCGGCGCACCCCGAGGAACGTGCTCATGTAGCGCGGCTCGTCCCCGGCGGCCACGGACGCGCGCACCTCCGCGGGAGAGCGGTCGGTCCACACGGGAACCTGCGGGGAGTCAGGAGTGTGCAGGATCCAGTCGCGGTCCTCCGCGGGCAGGTCGCGCCACGGAGCGTCGATGTCGTGTCCGAGCGAGATCAGGCTGTCGCGCAGTTGCTTGCCGTGCCAGGCGGTCGGCCAGGCGGCGAGCGCCCCGTCGCGGATCGAGAGGGAGTCGTCCGGCACCATCAGCTCGTCGGGGACGTCGTAGACCCGGCCGATGCCGTGGCAGCTGGGGCACGCGCCCTGCACGGTGTTGGCCGAGAAGTCCTCCGCGAGCAGCATCGGCGCGCCCTCGGGGTAGGCGCCGATGCGCGAGAACACCATCCGCACCACGCTCGAGAGCGTCGTCGCACTGCCGACCGTGGAGCGGGCCGAGCCTCCGGAGCGCCGCTGCGGGAGGGCGACGGCCGGCGGCAGGCCCTCGATCGAGTCGACGTCCGGCACGCCGACCTGGTCGATCAGCCGCCGCGCGTAGGGGGCGACCGACTCGAAGTAGCGGCGCTGCGCCTCCGCGTAGAGCGTGCCGAAGGCGAGCGAGCTCTTGCCCGATCCGGAGACCCCCGTGAAGGCGACGAGGGCGTCGCGCGGCACGTCGACGTCGATGCTCCGGAGGTTGTTCTCGCGGGCGCCGCGCACGCGGACGTGGTCGAGGGGGTCGGTGGTTCCAGGCGCGCTCATCCGTACAGCCTGCCGTGCCGGGATGTGGGGCGGCCGCCGCGGAGCTCCGAGGCGCTCGACGCCGAGACGGCCCGCTCCCGGCCGAGGCACCGCAGTGGGGCGGTGTCTCGGCGGGGGCGGGCCGTCTCGGCGTCACCGGCGCGCGTGCGTCAGCAGGTGCGCGCCGGGTAGGCCGCGGTCAGGGCGCCCGCGGTGAGCGAGGCGGCCGGGACCGAGGCCTGACGGGTGGTGAAGGCGGCCGAGGCGCTGGCGCCGGGGGCGGCGGTCAGCGTCTGCGAGGCGCCGAACGGCGAGCGGATGACGACCGAGAGGGGCGTCGTGCCCGTGTTCTTCACCACTCCGGTGAGGACGACCTTGCCCGCGACGCAGCGGGTGGACGCGGTGAGCGTCGAGGTCGGTGCCGTCACCACCACGGTCGCGGTGACCGTGACGGCCGTGGAGCTCGAGAGCCGACGGTCGGCGGCGTTGTAGGCCGTCGATCCGTTCGCGCCCACCCACTGGTTGTCGTTTGCACCGATCGTGCGGACGACTCCGGTGACGGAGTAGCGGCCGGGCGCCGTCGCCACCGCGGAGGTGTTCCAGGTGACCGGCTGCGAGGCGGTGCCCCGGTTGTAGGCGAGCACGACGTCGGCGCGGGCGGGCAGAGCCGCCGCGGCGTCGGTGCCGGAGGCGACCGTCACCTCGCCGAGGTCCGAGCGGACCGCGGAGGCGGCGTCGGCCGAGCGGACCTCGGCGTACTGCCCCGCGGTCAGCGAGACGATGCCGCCGTGCTTGGTCGACGAGGCGAGCGAGAAGCCCGGGTCGGTGAGCTGGGTCCAGCCCGTGTCGAGGTCGTTCGTCACCATCGGCTTGTAGCCGGTCGCGGGGATCACGTCGACGTACAGGTACCAGGTGTCCTCGCCGTGGTCCTTGAACACCGCGGGGCCCTCGACCCCACCGGGGTTGCCGCCGGACCACACCGCGCCGATGCGCGACTGGATCTGCGTCCACGAGGTCGTCGGCAGCCACCAGGTCGGCGAGGTGGTCGACTCCATGTAGATGCCCTTGCCGGTGCCGTTGTCCTTCGAGATCCGGTAGGTCGTGCCGGAGTCCTGGATCAGCGTGGTGTCGATCGTGTCGGCCCCGGTGTCGATGAAGGTGCCGCCGTAGGAGTAGGTGGCCTGCGTGAAGTCCGTGGTCGCTCCCCAGAGCACGCGGGAGGATCCGGTGCCCGGCGTGTGCGCCGCGGTCGGGTAGACCGTCGAGGACCAGTAGACGACGAACGCGCCCTTGCCGGGTCCCGCGTAGTCCGGCACCCACGTGGCCTCGGGAGCCCACATCATGCCGGCCTCGAGCTTCTTCGTCCCCGCGGCGTCGAGCGCCACGTCGAACTGCCGGACGTCGCTCCACGACACGAGGTCGCTCGACTCCCAGACGTTCATCTTCGTGCTGCCCTTGGTGGTCCAGTAGCACCAGGTGTCGCAGGTGCTGGGGCCCCGGTCGCCGCCGAAGACGCGGAGGTCCGTGGCGATGATGTAGTACTTCTTCGTGTCGGGGTTGTAGGTCAGGTACGGGTCGCGGACACCGGTGGTGCCGAGGTCGGAGGCCAGGATCGGCTTCGCGCCGTTGAGCGGGTCCCACTTCTCCGGGTCGTCGCCGCGGGAGACGTCGAGGTAGATCTTCTCGGCGTAGCCCTGGGAGTCCTCGACGAAGTGGACCATCATGTAGCCGTAGGGGGTGTCGACGCCGACCTGCGGCTCGACCGTCACGGCGATCGAGCGGGTCTGCACGATTCCGCGGATCGACGCCGTCGCGGTGAGCGTCGAGGCGCGCGCGGCCTGGCCCACGGCGGGGCGGTCGGCGCTGAGGGTGCGGCCGTCGGCCGAGACGCGCAGGGTCGGGTCGCTGGAGGACCAGGTCACCGCTCCCCCGTAGTCGGGCAGGTTCGTGGTCGAGTCGTCGACGGTGAGCGGGGCGACCCCGGCCAGCACGGCGGCGGCGATCGGGGAGAACGTGGAGGCGTGAGGCTTCGCGTCGACGCTCGACACGGCCACCACCTCCGCCCCGGTGAGCGCGCGGTCGTAGACGCGGAACGCCGAGACCTCGCCCGTGTAGAACGGGTCGGGGTACGGTGCTCGGCCGATCGTGTTCAGCGACTGGTCCGCCACCGACGAGGGGCGCAGAGCGGTGGGCGCCGAGGCGACCTGGACGCCGTCGACGAAGAACGAGATCGTGCCGGCGCTGCCGTCGATCACCGAGGTGAGGCTGTACCAGCGGTCGGCGGTCAGGGCGGAGGCGCTGCGGGCGTTGTTCTCGCCGTTCCCTCCGCTGGTCGTGATCGCGGTGCGCACCCGGTCGCGGACGGACGCGAACCAGTACTGGTTCGTGCTGTCGCTGCCGATGTTCCACAGGAAGTGGAAGTTCGAGAGCATCGACGCGTCGGCGCGGGTCTCGATCGTGACGGTGGCCGACGAGCGACCGGTCAGCAGGTTCGCGGGCAGCTGCACCCAGGGGGCGGTGGTGCTGCTCTTGGGGCCGCCGGTGAGGCGGAGCGACGTGCCGGTCCAGAGCGCGTCGGTCGCGTTGCGGACGGTGGCGGCTCCCACGCCTCCGCTCACGGTGTTCGGGACCGTGCTGCCGGTGGTCTGCGTGAACCGGTAGTCGGCGAGGAGGCCCTGCTGCGGGATCACGGCATCGGCCGCCTGCGCTGCCGGAGCCGGGGCGACGAGGCCCGAGAGCAGCACTGCTCCGAGGCCGAGCGCGGCGAGCGCGGCGCGCAGCGGCGCTCGCCGCGCGGGTGTGGTGGTGGGGGGCATGGTGCTCCTTCAGTGGAGTGGTGCGGTTCAGGGAGGGGGAGAGGATCTCGGGGTGCCGAGCCCTGCTGGGTCGAGCAGCGCCGTCAGGGGCGTGTCGGAGCCTGTGTGCGGAGCACGAAGGGCTCGATACGCCGCCGGGCGGCTGCTCGACCGGCAGGGAGGGGCAGCTGCTCGACCGGCACGAGGGATCAGCCGCCGGGGTCCGTGTCGGTGTACCCGGTGGTCGGGGCGGTGGTGCCGAGTGCCGCGAGGGTGGGCGCCTTCCGCATCACGACGGGGTTGCCCGGGCTGTCGCGACCATGGAGCAGTCGCCGTCGTGGAACTCGATCGCGGGGTCGGCGGTGTCCGGCGCGATCGGGTCGGTGGAGGTCGGCTCGCCGAGGGCGACGGCCGGGGAGGCGGCGGTGAAGGGCAGCGGAGCCACCGCGGCGAGGAGGATCAGCAGCCCGGCCGTGTGGCGGCGCCGGAGCCCCGCGGATCGGGGGAGCTCGGCGTCGACGGGCGTCGATGCGGTCGTCATCGTGACTCCATCGTCAGGGGCGGCGTGGGGCCCGGAGGCGCACCGTGAGCGGCGCGCCCCCGGGGGCGGGGGGGCTGCGGAGAGGCGCCGGAGGGCGCCAAGGGGAGAGGCCCGGTGGACCTCGGAGAAGAGCTCGCCGTGACTCGCAGGATCCGGCGCGACCTCCACCTCGAGGCCTCCGACGCCGCCAGCTGCACGGTTTGTTCACGGTAACAGGGCGTCTGCGCAAACTCAACGGCCCCCGTGAGCGGGGGTGGCATCACTTCACGGCGCCTGCGGTCCGCGCGGTCGCTTTCGTCACGGAGGAAGGATCCGCGGCGCCCCGTGGAACGGCGCAGGCGACGTGGGCCGGATCGGACGTTCGTCGTGAGTCGTGATCAGCACCGCCGTCCCGAGCCGCCGCCCTCGGCCCTCCACCGTCGCTCGGGCCTCCGCCGCCGCTGTCAAGAGGGGAGAGACGGGCCGCGCCCCTCGCCTAGGGTGCCGGGATGCCCCGCACCCGGACGTCCCGCGCCGCCCTCGCCTGGCGGGAGGCGGTCACCGGCTCGCGCCTGATGCTCGCTCTCAAGACGGCGCTGGCGGTCGGCATCGCCTGGGCCGTCGCGCCGCTCGCTCCCGGAGTCGCGGAGCAGTACCCGTACTACGCGCCGCTCGGCGCCCTGGTCAGCATGTACCCGACCCTGATGGGCTCGGTCCGCACCGGACTGCAGACCCTGCTCGGCCTGGCGGCGGGGATCGGGCTCGCCGCCCTCGTGGTCGTCACCGTCGGACCGACCTGGTGGACGATCCCGCTCGTCGTCGGGATCGGCGTGGTCCTCTCGGGGACGGGGTGGTTCGGCGCGGGCCGCGAGTACGTGCCGATGGCGGCCCTCTTCGTGCTCATCATCGGCGGGGCCGACGCCGAGGACTACTCCCTCGGCTACCTCGTGCAGATGGCGGTGGGCGTGGTGGTGGGGCTGCTGGTGAACGTGGTCGTCGCCCCCGGGCTCACCGTCGAGGCGGCGTCCGCCCGGGTCGACGCGTTCCGGCGCGAGCTCGCGGAGCACCTGCGCCAGCTTGCCGCCGCGCTCGAGGAGACGTGGCCGCCCGAGCACGAGGCCTGGGCGCGCAACGGCGAGGAGCTGGCCCGGACGGCGGAGGAGGTCCGCGCGGCCCTCGCGGACGCGGACGAGAGCCGCAAGGGCAACCCGCGCGCGCTGCTGCACCGGCGCGACTCCCGACCCGACCACCTCCGCCTCGAGACGCTCGACGCGATCCTCTTCCACATCCGCGATCTGAGCGGCGCCCTCGCGGACACCATCTGGGAGCGGCCGGGCGCGCTCCCGTTCGATCCGGCGCTCGGCCCGCCGCTGAGCGAGGCCTGCCGGGCGGTCGCCGACGCGATCGACCGCGACGACGCCGGCTCCCCCGCCGCGCACCGGGCGATCGGAGGCGCGGCCCGCGCGATCCGGCACCTCGTGCAGGTCGTCGACGAGCGGACCGCCGCGACCTCCCGGACCCTCGGTCCCGGCGTCCTCGCGGCCATGCACCTCCGCCGCGTCCTGGTGCGCCTGCAGCACGACGGCGCGGAGCCGCAGGAGGAGTGAGGTCTGGCGCCTCCAGCCCCATACTGATATGGTGATGGGACATCAGGAGAACGGGGACGACGTGGAGCGGACGGTGACGACGACGAGCCTCCGTGGTCGCGCGCCGGAGCGGACGACCACGGAGGCTCACCTGGCCTTCGGGCAGGCGCTACTCGCAGACGAAGAAGGCGACCTCCACGTAGCCCATCGTCTGCGAACGGGTGTCGACGTCGGAGTTCTCGACGGTCACGCCGGACGCGGCGAAGCTGCTGCCTCCTGCGCCCGTCGACGCGTTGGCCGCGTAGGAGCCGCCACCCCGCACCCACAGGGAGGTGCCGCCGCCGGCACCGCCGAAGTAGCCGCCGCCGCCACCACCGGACGCATAGGTCACCTGGCGGCTCGCGTTCGTCCTCGCTGCGCCGGCACCGCCGTCGCGCCCGGAGCCCGGGCTGCCGAGAACCGTCTCGGTCACGTTGACCGTCGTCACACCGGGCTGCCCCGGCCCGGTCTGGCTTCCGCCGGTGCTCGGGGCCTGCTCGGTGGAGCCGGTGCTGCTGTCCGCGCGCGAGACGGCGCTGTCGTAGCCGGAGCCGCCGACGGGACCGCCGGACCCCGCGTTCGGCCCGACGCGGGCGGACCGGGTGAAGTCGTTCGAGGTGAAGCCGGCTGCGCTACCGCCGCCGCCGCCCGCGATGACGAGCAGGGAGCCCGCGGCGGTGATCCCGCTGGCCCCGCCCCCTCCTCCGGAGCCGATGTAGCCCGGAGTGCCCGGAGCCCCGCCGTTGCCGAGCCCCCGGCCGCCGGCCTGGTTGCTGCCGCCCGAGCCCGCGGTGATGACGATCTCGGACGCTCCGCCGAGCGCGTCGACGGGGATGGTGCCCGTCACCCGCGCACCGGCGCTGGTGACGTCCGACCCGGTGCGGACGCCGCCGCCGTCTCCGCCGACCGCCGTGAAGCGGACCCACTGGGTTCCCGCGGGCACGGGGATCGTCCGGGCCGCGAGCGCGGTGGTCGAGGTGGCGTCGATGCGCTGCGCGTCCTGCAGGGCGCACTGGGGGGCGGTTGAGGCCGACGCCATCGGAGCGGCGATCGAGGCGGCCACAACAGGAATCGCCCATGCGGCGCCCTTCACCACGGTTCGGCGCTGGGTCAGACGATCGGGGGCGCCGGTCGGCGTGCTGGTGTCTTCGTTCTGCATCGGAGTCCTTCTGTCATCGTGCACCCCTGGGTATCGGGGGCAGAGTCGGGTGAGAGGCGCGGGAGGATGCCCGTGCCGCTCCGACAGAGTCGCCTGCTCCGCGACGGGGCACGCCGCTCGAGGCCGCTCTGGCGCGAACCTGCCCAGAGGCGGCGCGCCGCGCCTCCCGCGCCTCATCCTCAGCAGCTTCTCCGCACCGCCGACCAGTCGTCCACGACGTCGTAGATGCCCCATCGGGCTCGCCGACACGGACCCTCCGAGCGGGCGGCCCGACTCGCGAGCACCCCGGACCGAGCGGCCCGGAGAGCCCGCGACGGCCGAGCGCAGAACCCGACGTCAGTCCGTCGCCGGCCCGCGACGGCCGAACGGGCAGCCCGGCGTCAGCCCGGCGTCACGCCCCGACGGCCGAACGGCCAGCCCGGCATCAGCCCGGCATCAGCCCAGCGCCAGCCCGGCGTCAGCCCGCGTCGGCGAGCAGCGCCTCGCGGTCGAGCCGCTTCGCGTAGCAGCGGGCGCTCGGCTCGTCGCCCCAGTAGCCGTAGCCCGCGATCGGGTCGTAGCCGGCGCTCGCGTAGAGCGCCATCGCCTCCGGCTGCTCCGTGCCGGTGACCAGTCGGAGCAGCTCCACGCCCTCGCGGGCCGCCAGCCGCTCGACGCCGGCGAGCAGCACGCGGCTGAGCCCGCGGCCCCGCGCGGCGCTCACCACGAACATCCGCTTGATCTCGCCGATGCCGTCCTCGACCGCGAGCGCCACGCAGCCGACGAGCCCGCCGTCGACCTCGAGCAGCAGGGTCGGAGCGTCGGCGGGAGGGCGCGGACCGGTGTCGTCGCCGCCGTAGCGGGCGAGGAGGTCGGCCTCCTGCAGGGCGAAGAGGTCCGTGGCGGCCGGGTCTCCGGCCGTGGTCTCGATCAGGCGGTGCACGGCACGATGCTACGGCGCGGCGGCGAGCCCCGCGGCGATCTCGGTCAGCTGCTCGAGCACGGCCCGCACGGCCGAGCGCTCCAGCGTCTCGGGCCGGGCGAGGCAGTCGATGTGGCGGCCGAGCCCCGGGATCTTGAGCGGCCGCAGCACCACCTCCGGCGTGCGCCGCAGGTCGGTCGTGTACCGCGGCAGCAGCGCGACGCCGTCGCCCGCCGACACGACCGCCGCCGCGACCAGGAAGTCGTTGATCCGGTGCGGGATGCGCGCGTCGCCGCCCGCGAGGACCGCGATGGCGTCGATCGCCCGCTCCAGGGGGAAGCCCTCGTGCACCGCGACCCACTCCTCGTCGCGGAGGTCGGCGGGGCGGACGACGTCCTTCGCGGCGAGCGGATGGTCGCGCCGCAGCGCGAGGTCGAGCGGCTCGAAGAGGAGGGGCGTGGAGCGCACGGTCCCGGGCCACTCGGCGCTGCCGGCGAGCCGGTGCGCGACGACCAGGTCGTGGTCCGCGGTCAGCCCGGCGAAGGCGCTCTGCGCCACGTCGAAGTCGGCGAGCGCGACACCCGGCAGACCCGGTGCGCGCAGCGCCTCCAGCAGCGGACCGAACATCGCCAGCCCCGCGCTGTGGAACGCGGCGACCGAGACCGTGCCGCTCGGCTCCCCCTCGAAGTCCGCGACCGCCCGGGCCGCGCGCTCGAGCGCCACCTCCACCTCGACCACGGCCGCCGCGAGAGCGCGGCCGGCGGGGGTCAGCGCGGTCCGGCGCCCGTCGCGGAAGGTCAGGGCCGTCGGAGTGCGGCGCTGCAGCGCGCTGATCTGCTGCGAGACGGAGGAGGGGGACACCCGCATCGCGGCGGCGACGGCGGCGATGCTCCCGCGCTCGCCGAGCTCCCGCAGAGCCCTGAGCTGTCCGAGTTCCATGAGTTCCAACTTACGCGTCTGCGAAGAAGATGCAGTCTTGTCCTTCGGGTCTCCGTGCCGCCACGATGAGCCGTGCGCGCTCTCCTCTCCCGCTTCCGGGTCGACCTCCTCCTGCTCGTGGTCGCCGCCTCCTGGGGCTCCACCTACTTCGCGGCGAAGGAGCTCGTCACCGACTCCAGCGTGATGGCGCTGCTCGGCTCGCGGATGACCCTCGCCGCCCTGTGCCTGGCCGTGATCGTCGCGGCGCGGCGGCACCGGATCAGCGCGGCGGAGTGGCGGGTCGGCGTGACCATCGGGGCGCTGCTCGCGACGATCTTCGCGCTCGAGACCTACGGCATCGCCGGCACCTCCGCCACCAACGCGGGCCTCATCATCAGCCTGACGATCGTGATCACGCCGATCCTCGACTCCGCCGTCTCGAAGCGCCGCCTCCCGGGCCGCTTCCTGCTCGCATGCCTCGTCGCGGTCATCGGAGTCGCGCTGCTCGCGGGCAACGGCGCCCTCCGCCCGCTCTCCCCCGGCGACCTGCTGATCCTCGGCGCCGCCGTCGTGCGGGCCGTGCACGTCACGTCGATGCACCGCCTCTCGGCGCGGGCGCCGATGGACTCCCTCCGCCTGACCACGGTGCAGCTCGGCACCTGCGCCGTCGTCTTCAGCGCCGCGTCGCTCGTCGTCGGCGTGCCGATCCCCGAGTACGTCGCGGGGCTCGACCCCGTGGGCACCGGCCTGTTCCTCTACCTCGTCCTGGTCTGCACCGTCTTCGGCTTCCTCGTGCAGACGTGGGCGGTCCGCCGCACCTCCCCCTCCCGCGTCAGCCTCCTGCTGGGCACCGAGCCGGTGTGGGCCGCGGTCGTCGGAGTCGCGCTCGCCCGCGACCCGATCGCGCCGGTCGGCTTCCTCGGCATCGCGCTGATCCTCGCGGGCACGGCCTGGGGGCGCTCCCTCGAGCAGCGGACGGCACCCGACGTGCCGACCGCGGCGGCCGCTCCGGAGGCGCTGCTCGCCCCCGAGCCGGAGGACGAGCAACGGCGTCCCGTCGAGCGGTAGCCGGGTCAAGGGACTCGCGTGCGGCGTCCCGATGTGGGGGAATCGGGTCGGGAGGCGTCCGCCGCGGGCGCCGCCGGAGGAGGATCCATGTCGCTCAGCGTGCTGTTCATCGGCGGGACGGGCATCATCAGCGCCGCCTGCGTCCGCGAGGCGCTGCGGCTCGGCCACGACGTGACCGTGCTGAACCGGGGGCGGACGTCGCTCCGCCCGCTGCCCGAGGGCGTCCGCGAGGTGCACGCCGACGGCCGCGACCGCGACTCCGTCACCGCCGCCCTCGGCGACAAGACCTTCGACGCCGTGATCGACTTCGTCGCCTTCACGCCCGAGCACGTGCAGCAGGACATCGACCTGTTCGCCGGCCGCACGGGCCAGTACGTCTTCATCAGCTCGGCCTCGGCCTACCAGAAGCCGCCGCGCAGCCTCCCGGTCACCGAGTCGACTCCGCTCCGGAACCCCTACTGGCAGTACTCCCGCGACAAGATCGCGTGCGAGGACCTGCTCGTGGCCGAGTACCGCGCGAGCGGCTTCCCGGTCACGATCGTCCGCCCCTCGCACACCTACGACCGCACCGCGCTGCCCGTCGACGGAGGCTGGACCGTCGTCGACCGGATGCGCCGCGGCCAGGAGGTGGTCGTCCTCGGCGACGGCACCTCGCTCTGGACGCTCACGCACGCCGAAGACGTCGCTGTCGGCCTGGTCGGCCTTCTCGGCGCCTCCGCCGCGATCGGCGAGGCGTTCCACATCACCGGGGACGAGACGCCGACCTGGGACGAGATCCACCGCCGCCTCGCCGCGGCGGCCGGAGTCGAGCCGCGCCTTGTGCACGTCGCCTCCGACGCGATCGCCGCGGCCGACCCCGAGCTCGGTGCCGGGATCATCGGCGACAAGGCGCACTCGATGGTGTTCGACAACGCGAAGATCCGCCGCCTCGTCCCGGCGTACTCCCCCTCGGTGCGCTTCAGCGACGGCGCCCGCGAGATCGTGGAGTGGTACGACGCCGACGAGTCGCGCCGCGTGGTCGACGAGCGGATGAACGGCCTGTTCGACGCGCTGATCGAGCGGTACCGTCCGCGCCCGCTGTGAGGGTCGGGCGGAGGGGGTGCGCGAGTCCGCCGACTCCGCCCCTCCCGGCCGCTGCACCCCGCTCGGCTCCTCCGCCCGCGCCGGCGCCCCCGCTCAGCCGATCGGCTCGAGCCGGACCAGGAACCCGCCCGGCACTCCCGGCTGCAGCTCCTGGTACTCGGACGGCACGCGGTAGGAGCCCTCGCCGACCGCCGTCACGGTGAAGGCGTCGTCCGTGCGCGTGCCCGCGAGGAAGACGGTGTAGACATCGGTGCCGTCCTCGGTCGTGCGCTTCCCGGCCGCCGCGCCGACCCAGCGGTGCCCGCCCGGATCGGCCGTCGCCGTCTCCCCGAGGGTCGCGTCGATCGCGGCCGGGTCGACGCCCTCGGTGCGGATCCCGTCCTGGCACTCGCGCCAGACGCCCGTGAATCCGGGGTCGGGGTCGGAGTAGCAGAACATCATCGACCCGTCGGGCGCGACGTGCAGGTCGCCGTAGCCGCCGACCACCTGCCCGGAGACGGGGGCGGCCGTGGGCCCGGTCGTCGGCTCGGGGTCGGCCGGCGCGGTGCACCCGGCGAGCGCGAGGACGAGCACCGCCACCGCTCCCGCTCGCCACCTCATGTGCGCAACCTACTGGAGCCGCGCCCCCGCCCGTCCGTGTGCCGAGCCGGGAGTCGGCCGAGCGTCCGCCGGGAGCCGGCCCGCCCTCAGACCAGCCGGCGGCCGCTGAAGCGGTCGACGGGGGCGTCGTGCCGCATCGCCCGCTCGTACATCCGCCGGAACGGCTCGGTGAGCACGCCGTTCGTCCGGTCCAGCGAGTCCTGCCAGGCCACGATCTCCCCCAGCTGCGCGGCGAGATCCGCGCGGAGGGCCGCCTCGTCGACGGTGGTCGAGACGCCCTTCGAGACGACGACCCGGCCCGCGACGATCACGGTGTCGATCGACGAGCCGTTCTCGGAGTAGACGAGCTGGTTCTCGAGCCGCTGGCGCGGGGTGAAGTTCAGCGTCTCGAGGTCGTAGACGACGAGGTCGGCCTGCTTGCCGACCTCGATGCTGCCGGTGACGCCGTCGAGCACGGCGCTGCGCGCGCCTCCGATCGTGCCCGCGGTGAGCACCTCGGACACGGTCGGCCAGGTGGCGATGTCCGGATCCGTGACCTTGTGCAGGAGCGCCGCGGCCTTCACGACGTCGAGCATGCGCGGCGAGTCGCTGCTCGAGCAGCCGTCGGTGCCGAGGCCGAGGTTCACGCCCGCGTCGTGCAGCGCGCGCCACGGGGCGATGCCCGAGCCGAGCTTGAGGTTCGAGATCGGGTTGTGCGAGACGGACGTGCCGGCGGCGGCGATCCGCTCCATGTCGGAGTCGGTGAGCCAGATCCCGTGGGCGAAGGTCGTGTTCGGCGAGAGCGCGCCGATCCGCTCCATGTACTCGACCAGGGTCGAGCCGTAGGACAGCTCGCCGGTCACCAGCTGCGTCTTCGTCTCGAGGACGTGGATGTGGCACTCCGCCCCGTGCTCGAGCGCCAGCTCGGTCGCCCCCACGAGCAGCTCGGGCCCGCAGCGCTGAGGAGCGGACGGGGCGACCATGTAGCGCAGCCGCCCGCCTCCCCTCCCGTGCTGGGTCGCGAACGCCTCGCGGCTGAAGGCGAGGTAGCCCTCCGTCGTCGGGCGCGACGCCGACCGCGCCTGGTCGAGGATCTCCGCGGGCACGTACTCCTCGAGGAACGGCATCGTCTCGTGGAAGGGCCTGCTGATCACGTGGCCCGAGATGTTGGCGCGGACTCCGATCTCGTCGTACGCGTCGAAGACCGCGGCGAGCTGCTCAACATCCTGGTCCGGGTTCTCGAGCACGTCGTCGACCAGGGTCGTGACCCCGGCCTTCAGCGATTCGAGGGCGAAGAGCGACGAGCGCAGCCGCACCAGATCCGGAGCGACGCGGCTGTTCCCGAGGATCGGGTACGACAGCAGCATCCACAGCTCGAGCGGCAGATTGTCGTAGCGGCCCTTGTAGAGGTACTCCCACGAGTGGGTGTGGGCGTTGACGAAGCCGGGGACGACCAGGCGGTCGCGCCCGTCGATCATCTCGTCGCCCGGCTCGGGAACGAGGCCCGGGCCGATCGCGACGATCAGCTCGTCGACGATGCGGATGCTCGCCGTGATCGGGACGGCGCCCGAGACCGGGTCCATGGTGATCACGGCGGCGTCGGAGAGGAAGAGGGGCATGGCGGTTCCATTCGTGGTGCGGGGTGGGACGGGGCGGGCCGGCTCGCGAGGGGGCCGGCCCGCGGAGGGGCTCGGGCTCAGCCGCGGACGGGCTCGGGCTCCGCGGCGACCGGCGCGGCCGACTCCCGGCGCTCGACCCAGGCGGGAGCGTCCCGGCCGAGCAGGAGGTAGGCGATGCCGGCCGAGACTCCGCCCGCGAGCCACGAGACGTCGACGCCGCCGAGGGCGGTCGCGGCCGGACCCTGCAGGGCGGGCACCGAGCCGTTCATGAACAGCCAGGTCAGGGTCGCGCCGATCGCGAAGGAGAGCAGCGCCCGCCAGCGGACGTCCGGCAGCAGCGGCGAGCCGACGGGGGCGAACAGGTGCCCGAAGGAGCGGACGCGCGGCTCGAACACCGCGTAGTGCACCAGCACGATCGCACCCCACGGGGCGACCCAGCCGACGAGGCCGACCAGCCACGCGTCGAGCGTGGTGGCGAGGTCGTCCTGGAACACGAAGAACACCGCGGCCGCGAAGGCCAGCACGCCGACGATGAGGCTGAGCGCGCGGCGCCCGAGCCTGATGTCGAGGGCCTGGGTCGCCATGCCGAACGAGTAGATGTTGAGGACGTTGGTCGCGATCGGACCGTGCACCACCAGGAGCAGCACGGGGATCGCGAGGGCGCCGAAGTTCTCGACGATCAGCTCCCCGGGATCCACGGAGCCGTTCTTCGTCGCGAGGGTCGCGCCGAGGACGCCGAGCCAGACCACCGGGATGAACTGGCCGAGGACGCTGGCGAGGTAGAGCCCCCGCTTCGAGGAGCGGGGTCCGACGAAGCGGGAGTAGTCGCCGGCGTAGGCGAGCCAGGTGAGGCCCCAGCCGATGCCGATGGCGGTCATCACGATGGACATGGCCGCGATGCGGTCGCCTCCGGTGAGCGCGCCCTCCGCGGGGCCGGCGTAGGACCAGTCGATGTCGAGGAAGAACCAGGCGACGACCGACATGATCGCCAGCACCAGGAGGGTCGGCGGCACGGTCCAGCGCTCGAAGGCGGCGATCGCGCGGTAGCCGAGGAAGGAGATCGCGACCTGCACCGCCATGATCACCGCGGCCACCGCGATCTTCCAGCCGACGTTCGCCTGCTCCGGGTCGACGACGCCGACGGAGCCGAGGAGCGCGATGACCAGGTCGAGGACGATCCAGGTGTTGATGGCGCACCAGCCGATCACGACCACGGCCTGGATCGCGGCCGGGACGTAGTTGCCGCGCCGACCGAAGATCGCCCGTCCCACGAGCATTCCGGTCGCCCCCGTCCGCTGGCCGAGGAGGACGAAGAAGCCGAACACCGCCATCCCGACCACGTTGCCGAGCACGAGGACGGTGACGGTGTCCGCCAGGCCGAGGCCCATGTTCACGCCGAGGGCGCCGAGCACCCAGTTGATGGGGGCGATGTTGGCGCCGGCCCAGATCCAGAACTGCCCGTCGAGCCGGGCGGTGCGCCGGGAGTCGGGCAGGGGACTCAGCGCGTCCTCGGCGTCGGCGGTGCCGTGCAGGGTGTCGGTGCTCATGGCGGATCCTCTCGGGGAGGGGGATGAAGGGGAGGGCGGGGCGCCCGGTGAGGCTCCACTCTCGTGCGGACCCGTTTCGGGCGGCGCGTCCGCGTGTAAATTCGCCATGACGGGAGAGGACGTTCTGTATGGCCTACCTGCTGTCGGACGCGATGCGGGATCCGCGCCTCGCCGCCATGCTCCCGGTGGTGGCCGCCGGGCACGCGGCCGCCGAGCGCGCCGTGATCCGCTGGGCCCACACGAGCGAGCAGCTCGACATCGCGCCCCTCCTCCTCGGAGGCGAGCTGCTCCTGATGGAGGGCGCGCTCCTCTCGACCGACCAGGACGGGGCGGAGTGCCGCGAGTACGTGCGGTCTCTGGTGGATGCGGGAGTCGGCGCCCTCGCTCTCGAGCTCTCGCCGCGCCTGCCCGCGGTGCCGCCGCCGATCGTCGCGGCGGCCGACGAGCTCGGCCTCCCCGTGCTCGCCCTGCCCCGGCGCGTCCCCTTCGTGCAGGTCTGCGAGAGCATCAACACCCACCTCACCGAGCAGAAGTTCCGGAGCATCCGACTGGCGGACAGAGTGTCCGGTCTCCTGGCCGACGCGGCCTCCGGGGACGCCGGTGTCGACGAGCTCCTGCAGGTCGTCGCCTCCGCGACGGGCGCCTCCGCCTCGCTCGTCTCGCTCACGGGCGACGAGATCGCCCGCGCCTCGCCCGGGCCGGGCGTCGACACGGAGCCGACGGCCGGGACGTTCTCGAACGTGCTGCACGCGGGCGATTCCCTTTTGGGCACCCTGCATCTGCGGGCCCACGCCGACGCCGACCTCCACGCCGTCGCCGTCGCGCTCGACCGGGCGCCGGACGTCCTCGCGATCGCCGTGCTCCGGCACCGCCCGCCGTCGGTCACCGAGCGGCTGACCGCCCAGCTCTTCGCGATCGCATCCGTCGAGCGCGCGGACCCGGCGGCCGACCTCCAGATCGACGCCTTCCTCGGCCGCCTCGGCGCCGGATCCCGGGAGCGCTACCTCGGCGTCCGGGCCGACACCGGTCACGACGACCGGCGGCTCCGCGCTCTGCTCCGCCTCCTGACGGGCGCGGGAGCGGATCCCGGCCCGGTGCTCTGCGTGGTCGGCTCCGAGCTGCTGGCGCTGCTGCCGTTCGCCACCGCCGCCGCGATGGAGGAGGGCCGGACGGAGCTCCTGCGCCTCGGCGCCGCCCTCGACTCGGACGCTCTGCTCTGCGTCGGAAGCGGGCTCGGCGGGCAGGAGCGGGTGCCCCGGGAGCTGGCGGAGGTGCGCGGCGCGCTCGAGTGGGCGCCCGCAGGCGGAGTCGTCGACTCGCGCCAGTACCGCCTGGAGCGGTTCGCGAGCTCTCTGCAGGACGATCCGGAGGCGGACGACCTCGTCGAGGAGGTGCTCGGGCCCCTGCGCGCCCAGCGCGGCGAGCTGCTCGCCACCCTCGAGGCCTTCGCGTCGCTGTGGGGGAGCAAGACGGCGACGGCCGCCGCGCTCGGCATCGGCCGGCAGACCCTCTACGACCGGCTCGCGCGGATCGAGGAGCTGATCGGCCCGCTCGACTCGTCGCCGGCCCGCGCCCGGGTCGTCATGACCGCCGTCTTCCTGCACCGGGCGCGCGCGGCGCTCCCGGCGGGCCCGCCTCCGGTCGGGCGGATGTTCCCGCCTCCCGCCGAACGCTGACGCGGCCGGACGGGATCGACCGGCTCAGGCGGGCAGCAGCTCCGCGACGAGCGCCTGCACGCGGGCCCTGATGTCGTCGCGGATCGAGCGGACCTCCTCGAGGGGTCGGCCCTTCGGGTCGGCGAGGTCCCAGTCCTCGTAGCGCTTGCCGGGGAAGACGGGGCAGACGTCGCCGCAGCCCATCGTGATCACGACGTCGGAGGCCTGGACCTGCTCGGTGGTCATCAGCTGCGGGACGGCCTGCGAGATGTCGATGCCCTCCTCCGCCATCGCCTCGATCGCGATCGGGTTGATGCTGTCGCCGGGCTCGGAGCCGCCGGAGCGGACCTCGACGGCGCCGCCGGAGAGGGCGCGGAGGTAGCCGGCGGCCATCTGCGAGCGGCCGGCGTTGTGGATGCAGACGAAGAGGACGGTGGGGGCGGCCATCGGGGCTCCTGGTGTCGAGGGGCGGTGCTCGGAGGAGCACGGGGCGAGGGTAGCGCGCCCGGGCGAACGGCTCGCGCGCCTGCGGAGCCGGAGGAGACTCCGACGGCCGGGTCGGAAATATACCCCCCGGGGGTATGTTGCACCCCCCTGGACCGAACCGGAGGAGACACCATGACCGACCACGCCCACCACCACCCGACCACCTGGCGCGCCGCCGCCCTCGCGACCCTGCACTGCCTGACCGGCTGCGCGATCGGCGAGGTCCTCGGCATGGTGATCGGCTCCGCCCTGGGGCTGCCCGCCCTGGCGACGGTCGCCCTCTCGATCGTCCTCGCCTTCGTGTTCGGCTACGCGCTCACGCTGCGGGGCGTGCTCCGCTCCGGAGTGATGTGGCGCGCCGCCGTCGGCATCGCGCTGGCGGCCGACACCGTCTCGATCGCCGTGATGGAGGTCGTCGACAACACGGTGGTGCTCGCGATCCCCGGTGCGATGGACGCGGGCCTCTCGTCCGGCCTCTTCTGGGGCTCGCTCGCCGGCGCCCTGGCCCTGGCCTTCGTCGTCACGACCCCGGTGAACCGCCTGCTCATCTCCCGCGGCCGCGGCCACGCGGTCGTCCACGGCCTGCACGGCTGAGCCGCGCGGGATCTCGATGCGCCGCCTGCGACGGCTGCTCGACCAGCAGGAGGCGCGTGCTGATCGAGCAGCCCGGGCAGCAGGCGCCGCGAGATCCCGCCGGGCGTCAGCCCTGCAGGCGGCGGTAGTGGCGGTTGCGGACCGAGAGGATCGCGCCTCCGATCACCGCCGCGAGGAACGAGCCGGCCAGGACGCCGACCTTCACGTGGTCGTCGGACTCGCTGCCCGCGCCGAACGAGAGCTCGCCGACGAGCAGCGACACCGTGAATCCGATGCCGGCCACGAACGCCATGCCGATCACGTCCACCCAGCGGAGCGACGGATCCAGGCCGATGCCGCGGAACCGCGTCAGGAGGAAGGTGCTCCCGGCGATGCCGAGCGGCTTGCCGAGCACGAGGCCTGCGATGATGCCCACGGCGATCGAGTCCTGGAACGAGTCGACCAGGCCCGCGACTCCGCCGACCGTCACTCCGGCCGAGAAGAACGCGAAGACCGGCACCGCGACCGCGGTCGAGAGGACGCTCCAGCGATCGGCGAAGTGCGCGGCGAGGCCGTCGTAGACCGGGCGCCCCTCCGCGTCCGACCCCACCCGCACCCGGGCGCGCCTCGACGCGACGACCGGCACGGTGAAGCCGAGCAGCACGCCCGCGACCGTCGCGTGGATGCCCGAGGCGTGCACGAGCGCCCACGTCGCTACTCCGAGCGGGATCAGCACCCACCAGGCGCGCACGCCGCGCTGCACGCAGACCGCGAAGACCGCCAGCGGCACCAGCGCGAGCAGGAGCATCAGCACGTCGATGCCGGCGGTGTAGAAGACGGCGATGATCGTGATCGCGATGAGATCGTCCACCACGGCGAGCGTGAGGAGGAACGTCCGCAGCGCCGGCGGGAGGAAGCGGCCGACCACGGCGATCACCGCGACGGCGAAGGCGATGTCGGTGGCGGCGGGGATCGCCCAGCCGTCCAGCGCGGCTCCTCCGCGGGGCAGGTTCACCGCGGTGAAGATCAGGGCGGGGACGGCCACGCCGCCGACGGCCGCGACGATCGGCACGAGCGCCGTCTTGGGGTCGCGGAGCTTGCCGGCGACGAACTCCTCCTTGAGCTCGAGCCCGACGACGAAGAAGAAGATCGCGAGCAGGCCGTCGGCCGCCCACGACCCGACGCTCAGCTCGAGGTGCAGGGCCTCGGGGCCGAAGCGGAAGTCGCGGACCGCGCTGTAGAGCGCGGACGCGGGGCTGTTGGCGACGATCAGGGCGAGGAGGGTCGCGGTGAGCAGGAACGCTCCGCCGACCGTGTCCTTCTGGAGGGTCTGGCGGAGTCCCCGCCAGATCGAGTGGGGGGCCTGATCGGCGGGCAGGGGCTCGTGCGGCATGAGGGGTTCCGTCCGGAGGGGTGGGTGAGCGCGGGAACGCGGCCGCGGGCTCCGGAGGAGGGGCGGTCGCGGGTCAGCCGCGCGGCGGCGGGCAGCCGGCGATCTCGCCGTGCGCGTTCGTCCCCCACGAGCTGAGCCATCCGTTCGTGCCCGAGGCGCGCTTGGTCAGCAGCTGCCGGGTGGGGTACGCCGCGGCGGCGCGCGCGCGGGCGCGGCTCAGCGGAGGGAGGGTCAGGGGCACCGCACCAGGGTACCGGTGGCACCCGCGAGGGGGCCGGGTGTGCACGAGCGCTCGGAGGAGGAGCCGCCTCTCCCGCTGCCGCGCCTCCCCGCCCCCTCCACTCAGGGGACCTCGTGCCCCGGGCCCGGCTGCCCGCCGAGCAGCGGGCGCAGCGCGGTCGCGACGGCGTCGGCGCGCTCCTCGCCGCCGAACCACGCGTTGCCGGCCCGCACGAGCGGGTAGGCGGCCGCGAGGAGGTCGCGCCCCGCCGGGGTCAGGGCGATCCGGGAGTGACGGCCGCGGCCGCGCTCGGCGCCCCGGTCGAGCAGGCCCCGCTCCGCCAGCCCGGCGACCAGGGCCGTCATGCTCTGCGGGCGGACGCCGACGGCGCGGGCGAGGTCGGCCTGCGTCAGCCCGTCGGCCGCCGAGAGCTGCGCCAGCACGCCGAACTCGACCGGGCTGAGCCCGACCGGCGCGAGCGCGTCGCCGACCCGCCTCGCCAGGTCGCGGGCGGCGCGGATGACCGTCCAGGCGGCGATCGCGTCGACGTCGTCGCGGGTCAGGGAGAACTCCGAGGACATGGACCGAGCGTAGCGGCGTAGTCTTCGAGTATCAGTTAGTTGATACCTAGGAGGAATCATGAGCGACGTGATCGCGATCACCGGAGTCACCGGCGACGTCGGCGGCAAGACCTTCGAGCGGCTCGTGGCGGCCGGCGCGCCCGTCCGCGCGATCGTCCGCCGGCCCGAGCAGGCGGCGGCCCTCGCGGCCCGCGGCCTCGACGCGCGGATCGCCGACCTCGGCGACGGGGCCGCACTGACCGCCGCCCTCCGGGGCGCCGACCAGCTCTTCCTGGTCACCGCCGCCACCCCGCGCCAGGCCGAGCACGGCGCCACCGCCGTCCGCGCCGCCCAGGAGGCGGGCGTCCGCGCGCTCGTGCAGCTCTCCGGCGGCGATGCGGCCGAGCACTCGCCGCTCCCCTGGGGCCGCGCGATCTGGCGGACCGACGAGCGGGTGCGCGCCTCCGGGCTGCCCGCGACGATCCTCCACGCCTCGGGCTTCCTGACGAACCTCGAGCCCTCGGCGCCCGCGATCTCGCGCGGTCTGCTCCCGCAGACGATGGGGCGCGGCGTCATCCCGTGGATCGACACCGCCGACATCGCCCGGGTCGCCGCGCGCGTCCTCGAGGCGGGAGGGCACGCCGGCGCGGAGCCCGTCCTCACCGGACCGGCCCTGCTCGACGGACCCGGCGCCGCCCGCGAGCTGACCGCGGGCCTGGGGCGGCGCGTCCGCTACCTGCACCTGCCCAGCCGCGTGTTCGCTGGGCTCCTGCGCCTCGCCGGCATGTCCGCGTGGCAGGCGGAGGGGCTCCGCCGGCAGTTCGGCGTCGTCGCCCGCCGCGGCCTGGACGGCGTCGACGTGCTCACCGACGAGGTCGAGCGGATCACGGGGACGCCGGCCCGCTCGACGGCCGACTGGGCGCGGTCCCGCCGCTCCGTGCTCCTCGGGCGGGAGTAGCCGCGACCCCTGCACGCTCCACTCGGCACCGGTACCCCTACCCGCGGATCCGCCGCAGGCGCATCGTGGAGCCATGAAGCAGATCCAGTACGCCGGCGCGACCTTCCAGGTGGGGGACGCGGTCGCCGACGCACTCGTCTCCTACGCCTCCGGGCTCGCCGCCCACGGCCGCACCGACAGTGTCGAGCTCCCCGTGCTCGGCGGCGACGGCCACGCGACGGTCGTGACGCTGCTGCTCAACTCCGCGACGAGCCTCTTCGTCTCCGGCGCCGCAGGCCTCCTGCCCGGGCTCGACGAGAAGGCGGTCGCCGCCGACCTCCGCCAGCGGACGCAGTGGCTGGACGCGGTCCCGGCGGTCACCGCCGTGGAGCCGAGCGCTCCGGAGGACCTGATCTGGCTCGAGTTCCCGGAGGTCGCGGCCCTGATGGACCCCGAGACCGGCGCCCACTCCCCCGCGACGCTCCACCTCGTCGAGCACTCGCCGCGGCGCGACTCCCTCGTCTTCACCGTCGTCTACGTCAGCACCCTCGACCGCGACCTGGGCTCGGGGGAGATCCGCCGGCTGCTCGAGACGAGCCGCCGCAACAACGTCGAGCACGGCGTCTCGGGGATGCTCGTCTTCCGCGGCCGCCGCGTGATGCAGCTGCTCGAGGGCGAGGAGTCCGACGTGCGCTCGCTCTACGCGCGGATCCTCGCCGACCCGCGGCACGAGGGAGTGGTCACCGTCTGGACCAGCGTGCACGAGCAGCGCCGCTTCCCGGACTGGTCGATGGGCTTCGACGAGCTCGACCTGCCCGTCGAGCGGCCCGCCTCCTGGCCCGAGCCGGACCTCCCCGAGCAGTCGATCGACGCCGTGGCGGACGACTACCTCCGCCGCCGGTCGGAGGCGCTGCGGAGCGCGCTGGTGAGCAGCGACCCCCTCGTCGCGAGCCTCGCCGTCATCCTGCACGGGCACCGCCCCGAGCGCGTCCTCGAGGGCGGCGCCGGAGTGCGGCTGCGCTGCGCCGAGTGCCGCGCCTTCGACGCCCACGACAGGTACGACTCCTACCCCTGCGCGACCGCGAGGACCGCGATCCAGGCGCTCGAGGCGGCCTGACGCGAGCCGGGCGGCCGTGCGGGATCACCGTCCCGGGGCACTCCGAGCGCACCCCCCTTCCGCGGGTCTGCGCAAGCCCGTCCGCTCGCCCCGGCGCGCCTCTAGGGTGAGGCCATGACCGATCCCGGCGCGGCCCGCCACGACGTCCTCATCATCGGCGGCGGCAACGCCGGACTCTCGACCGCGGGGCGGCTGCGGCGCTACGGAGTGGACGACGTCGCGGTGATCGAGCCCCGGTCGACTCACGTCTACCAGCCGATGCTCTCCCACGTCGCGGGCGGCACAGCACCCGCCTCCGCGGCGACCCGGCCCCAGGGCTCGGTGACGCCGAAGGGGGTCGTCTGGATCCAGGACCGCGTCGAGACGATCGACCCGGTCGCGCACACGGTCACCCTCCTCTCCGGCCGCACCGTCGGCTACGGGCAGCTCGTCGTCTGCCCCGGGATCCAGAAGGACTGGGCCGCGGTCCCCGGGCTCCAGGAGGCGATGGACTCGCCGTTCGGAGTGTCCAACTACGAGTACGAGTACGCCCGCAAGGCGTCGCAGGTGCTCCGCGAGGTCCGCTCCGGCACCGTCGTCTTCACGCAGCCCGGCGGCCCCGGCACCTGCTCCGGCGCCTCGCAGAAGCCGATGTACCTCGCCTGCGACTACTGGCGCGCGACCGGCGTCCTCGACCGCATCCGCGTCGTGCTCGTCGTGCCGACCCCCACCCTGTTCGGGATGCCGCTGATCGACTCCGAGCTCGAGCGGAAGGTGGCGGAGTACGGGATCGAGGTCCGCTACGGCCGCGAGCTGGTCGAGGTCGACGCGGCCGAGCGGAGGGTCGTCCTCGCCGTCGACGAGCGCGCGACCGCCCTCCCCGGCCCCGACCGCGCGCGGCGCTCGACCGACGGCCCGCGCGAGACGCTGTCGTACGACGTGCTGCACGCCGTGCCCCCGCAGTCGGCCCCCGACTGGCTGGCCGGCACCGGACTGGCCGCCGAGGGCGACGAGGGCGGCTTCGTCGAGGTCGACCCGCTGACCCTGCGGCACCCGCGGTTCCCCGACGTCTGGGGGCTCGGCGACGCGGCGGCCACGGTCAACTCGAAGTCCGGAGGAGCGCTGCGCCAGCAGACCACCACGCTCGCGAAGAACCTCGTCGCCGCGCAGAAGGGCCGCCCGCTCCCCCGCGTGTACAACGGCTACTCCGTCTGCCCCTTCGTGGTCTCGCGGTCGAGCGTGGTGTTCGCCGAGTTCGACGACCGCTACCGCCCGAAGCCGACCGTCCCCTTCTGGACGGGCCTGGCGAAGGAGCGGCGCCTCACCTACCTCGCCGACCGCCGCGTCCTGCCGTGGGTGTACTGGAATCTGATCCTGCAGGGACGGGCCTGAGCGTCCTCTTCCGGACATGTCCGGAAGAGGCGCTTGCCGCTGCCGGAGGCGCTCCCGAGACTGAGGGGTCGGCACCACCGTCCGACGCGCCCCCTCGTCTCCTGGAGGACCCGATGCGGCCCAGCCCGACTCCCGACCGCTCCGGCACCGCGCGATGACGACCGCGCAGGACTGGGGGCCCTCGACCGACGCGGACTCCGCCGGCGGTCCGCCCGCGTCGCGGAGGCAGCGCGTGCGCGCCTGGATGCGCGGCGGCTCCTTCGGGCCGACCGGCCTCACCCGGCGCGGCTGCCTCCTGGTGCTGGCGTCGGTGCTCGTGGTGGCGGTGCCGGTCGTCGCGCTGACGCTCGCGCACGTCGACCCGCACGCGTCGCTGAAGGTCTGGATCCTGGCGATCACGCTGATCGCGCTGGTCGGAGCGCTGCTCCGGGTCGTCGCCGACGCCGGTCCGGACCCGCAGGCCGACCTCGACCGCGCGGGCAAGGCGGTCGGAGCAGTGGCCGCGGCCTACACGGCGCTGGCCGTGATCATCGACTGGGGGATGCTGCACCTCTGAGTCGCGGTCAGCGGGCCTCGTCGCGCGGGTCGTCCGTGCCGCCGGGAGCGCTGCCGATCACGTCCGGTGTGCCGCCGGTGCCGCCCTGCGCGCTCCCGGTCCCGCCCTGCGCCGCTCGCTCGTCCTCGCGCCGGCTGAGCCAGCCCGGGCCCTCGCGCCGCAGCCGCTCCGCCTCCGGACTCGGGATGGGCGGCGCCGCCGGCCGCCGCAGGAGCCGCACCTGCCGGACCGCGCCGAGCACCACTCCGGCGCCGAACAGCGGCAGGCCGAGCAGGAGCACCAGCCACAGCGGCGCGTGCCGGCGTCCGCCGCCGACGACCGCGCCGAGATCCCAGCCCGCGTCCGCCGCCAGCCAGAGCATCCCCGCCACGAAGACGGCGCTCACCAGCGAGAGCGCCCAGGGCTGCGCGAGGAGGAGCGCCTGCGTGCGCTCCGTGCGGAAACCCTTCGCCATGCGCCGATCCTAGGCGGGCGTCAGCCGGCGAGGATCCGGTCGACCAGCCCCTGCGCGTCGCCCTCCGCGGGAACGATCTGCACGGTGTCGCCCTCGATCGGCTGCATGACGGAGAGCGCAGACTCGACCCGGTCGCCCACGCGGAGGAGGAGCCGGGCGTCGGCCCCCTCGTCGATGGCCGCCTGCGAGCCGCGGCGCAGGAGGGCGGCGCCCGCCTCGTCGAACCGGACGTCGACGACCCCCGTGCTCGGATCGGCCTCGACCGCGGCGACGCCCGCGCGGGTGAAGTCCTCGGGATCGACGAGGACCTCCTGCCCGCCGACCGGGACGCACTGCGGATCGGAGCCGGCCTCGCAGAGCGCCGAGACGGCGACCCCCAGGCCGCCGACCGGCTCCGGAGTGGAGGCCGGGGACGCCGCGGGCGACGACCCGGCGGAGCAGCCGGCTAGGGCGAGCAGGAGGAGCGCGGCGGCTCCGGGGGCGGTGCGGCGGATCACGGGGTCTCCTCGGGTCGCGTCGGAGCGCGCCACGATACCGAGGCTCCGGCGCTACGGCCACTCGGCGGCGCGGCTCGGGCGGAGCAGCTGCGGGCGGAGCGGCCGATCCGCGGCCCGGCGGGGCAGGCGGCGGCGACCCGCCCCTCAGAGCCGGACGACCAGCTTCACCGCCGACACACCCTCGTGCAGCCGGTCGAGGGCGGGCTGCAGCGCGGCGAGCCCCTCACCCACCACCTCGGGCGCCGGGGCGCAGACGTGACGGCCTTCGGCGAGCGCCGCGGGCAGGTGGTCGCGCCACAGCATCGGCCCCACCTCGTTCGTCATCAGCGAGCCGCCCCAGACGAAGCGGGCGCGGATGCCGCGGCGCCGGGCCGCGATCTGCAGCGCCGCGGTGCCGCCGACCACGCGCAGCATCGTCCGCACGAAGGCGGCGCTGACACCGCGCCGGCGCGGGAGCGAGCCGAACGAGACGGAGGGGCTGGCCAGGGCGACCCGTCGCGCTCCGGTGCCCGCGGCCACCGCCACCGACGGGGCACCGGAACCCGTCCCGATCGCGAGCACCCCCGCGACCTCGTGGCCCGCGAGCGCAGCCACCAGGTCGGCGACGACGGAGGGGCTGCGGTAGTCGAGCACGATCTCGGCGCCCAGCTCGCGCATCCGCTCGTGGTTGCGGGGCGACGCGGTCGTCGCGACGCGGTGCCCGGAGGCGACGGCGAGCTGGATCGCGTTGCTCCCCACGCTCGTCGTCCCACCCCAGACCACGACCGTCCTGCCCGTCGGCCGGACCGGCACGCTCGGGTGCGGCAGGGCGAGGTGGTCCCGCTGGAACAGCGCCGTCGCCGCCGTCGAGACCGCGAGCGGCAGCACCGCCGCCTCCTCGAAGCCCAGCCGGTCGGGGATCGGCGCCGCCAGGTCCTCGCGCACGACCGTGTACTCCTGGAAGGCGCCCTCGTCGCGGTTCCGCCGCCCGCGCTCCATCCCGACCGCGTACGCGACGACCCGGTCGCCGACGGCGAAGCGCGTCACTCCAGGGCCGACCGCCTCGACCACTCCCGCCACGTCCTCCCCGAGCACCGCCGGGTACGGCACCCACCGGAACATCAGATCGCCCGTCCACTGCTTCATCTCGTCGACCGGATTCACGGCCAGGGCGCCGTTGCGCAGCAGGACCTCCCCCGGACCGGGGACGGGCATCGGAGCGGGGCGGACGACGAGGTCGGCCCGCGGGGCGGTCAGCAGGGCGGCGGCATTCTCGGGCACGGGCGGCTCCAGTCGGAAGTGATGGCAGGACGTGTCGTCACATTACTCCTGATGACACGTCGTGTCGTCAGCTATCCTGGGCGGATGTCACGCTGGGCCCCCGATGCCGCCCTCCGCCTCGAGCAGGCGGCGATGGAGCTCTTCGCCGAGCACGGCTACGCGGGCACCACCGTCCCCGCGATCGCGGAGCGCGCCGGGCTCACCACCCGCACCTTCTTCCGCCACTTCGCGGACAAGCGCGACGTCCTCTTCCTCCGCGAGCGCGAGTTCCCCGAGATCGTCGGCCGCCTGCTCGCCGGCGCCCCCGCCGGCCTCGCGCCGATGGACCTCGTGATGCACGGCCTCGAGGCTGCCGCCTCGGGCGACCTCCAGACCTGGCGCGCTCCGATCGCCGCCCGCCGTGCCGTCGTGCGCTCCGAGCCGCAGCTGCGCGAGCGCGAGCTCCTGAAGTCGGCCGCCCTCGCCGAGAGCATGCGCGCCGCCCTCGTCGACGCCGGAGTCGCGCCGGAGGACGCGGCCCTCGCCGCCCTCGCGGCCTCCGCCCTCTTCGACCTCGCCCTGGAGCGCTGGCTCGCCGCACCCGAGGGGTCCCTCCTGGTCGACGTCCTCCGCGCCGAGCGCGCACGCCTCGGCGCGCTGCTCGCGCGCTGACCCCGCATGACGCTGTCGAGGCGTCGCGAACGGTCGTCCTCCGCGGCGGGAGGCGGCCGTTCGCGACGCTTCGGACCGGCGGGCGGGGGACGATCCGCTCAGAGCGCCCAGGGGAACGCGGGGGCGTTCGAGCGGGCGCCCTGCGCGGCCTTCGAGCGGCCGGGCTCGCCGAGCTCGGCGAGCAGCGCCTCCGACTCGCCGACGAGGACCGCGAGCGCGCCGGGCGTGAACCAGTCGGGGCGCAGGGCGAACAGGAGGTCCTCGGTCGCCGTGTTGCCGCTGGCGCCCGGTGCGAAGGGGCAGCCGCCGAGGCCGCCGAGCGCGCCGTCGACCACCGAGGCCCCGGCCTGCACGGCGGCGATCGCGTTCGCGACGCCCGAGCCCCAGGTGTCGTGCCCGTGGAACACGATCTCGCGAGGCGGGGTCTCCGCCGCCACGCGCGAGACGAGCGACGCCACCTGGCCGGCGTGCGCCTGCCCGAGCGTGTCGCAGACGACCACGTCGGCCGCTCCCTCCGCCCGCGGGTCGCGCGCGATCGCGAGCACGCGCTCCGGGTCGACCGGGCCCTCGAACGGGCAGGTGAAGGAGGTGGCGATGCACAGCTGGATCCGCCCGCCGACGCTCTCGGCGAGCGCGACCGCCTCCGGCATCGCGGCCAGGCTCGCCTCGGTCGACCTGCCGACGTTGGCGAGGTTGTGCGAGTCGGACGCCGAGAAGCAGTACTGGAAGCGGCGCGCCCCCGCGGCGGCCGCACGCTCGACGTGGCGCGGAGTCGCGACCCACACCCAGCACCGCTCCAGCTCCTCGGGAGTGAGCGCGGCGATCACGTCGAGGGTGTCGGCCATCGGAGGGACGAGGTCGCCGCGCGCGAGCGAGCCGATCTCGAGCTCGGGCACTCCCGCGGCGAGCAGCGTGCGCGCGAGGTCGACCTTGCGCTCGGTCGTCAGGAGCTTGCCGGTGAGCTGCAGGCCGTCGCGGAGGGTGACGTCTCGCAGGCGCGCGGAGGCGAGCGCGGTCACCGGCCGGCCTCCTCGGCAGCGGCGGCGGAGGGAGCGGCAGGAGCCCCGCCGGCGGAGGGAGCAGCGGGACCGGTGCGCCGGAGCACCCCCAGCACCTCCTCGGTGTCCTGGCCCAGGTCGGGCGCGAGCGAGCGGATGGGGAGGGAGCGGCCGCCGAGCACCGGCACGATCCCCGGGAAGCCCACGCCGCGCAGAGTGCCGCCGGCGTCCTCGACGTCGAAGGCCTGGATCATGTCGCGCGCCGCGTACTGCTCGCTCGCGCTGATGTCGGCGGCCGTGTAGATCGGGCCGGAGGGGACGCCCTCGTCGTCGAGGACCGCGAGCGCCTCGGCGGCGGTGCGGCCCGCCGTCCACGCGCCGATCACCGCGTCCAGCTCGTCGCGCCGGGCCCAGCGCTGCTCGTTCGAGGCGAGCGCCGGGTCCTCGCCCAGGTCGGCGCGGCCGATCACCGCCATCAGCCGCTGGAAGATCGCGTCCGCGTTCCCCGCTATCACGATGCTCGCCCCGTCGGCGCAGGTGTAGGCGTTGGTCGGGGCGATGCCCTCCATCCGCCCGCCTACGCGCTCCCGGACGATGCCGTGCGCCTGGAAGTCGGGGATCAGCGACTCCGTCATCGAGAACATCGCCTCGTGCAGCGCCACGTCGACGACCCGCTCCGCCAGCGGTGCCGGATCCAGCCCCGCGGAGCGGCGGGTCTCGCGCTGGAACAGCGCCATCATCACTCCGTAGCCCGCGTACAGCCCGGCGATCGAGTCGCCGATCGAGACGCCGACGCGCACGGGCGGCCGGTCCGGGTCGCCGACCAGCTCGCGGAACCCGCCCATCGCCTCCGCGACCGCCGCGAACCCGGGCCGGGCCGACAGCGGGCCGGTCTGCCCGAACGCGGAGATGCGGCCGATCACGATGCCGGGCCGGGCCTCGTCGAGCACGTCCGGCCCGATCCCCCAGCGCTCGAGCGTGCCGGGCCGGAAGTTCTCGAGCACCACGTCGCACTCGGCGACCAGGCGGCGGACGGCGTCCCGCCCCTCGTCCGTGCGCAGGTCGAGCGCGATCGAGCGCTTGTTGCGGTTGATCGTGTGGAAGAGGAGCGAGGTCTCGGACCCCTCGTGCAGCCGCCAGCGGCGCAGCTCGTCCCCCGTGCCGGGCCGCTCCACCTTGATCACCTCGGCGCCGAAGTCGGCGAGCAGCCGGCCCGCGGTGGGCGCCGCGATGAAGTTGCCGAGCTCGAGGACGCGGACGCCCGCGAGCGGGAGGGGTGCGGTCATGGCACGGCCTTTCGCTCCCGTCGAGGCTAGCGCGGAGGACGGCGCCACCCCCTGCCCTCACGCGGACGCCCGACCTACACTTGCCGGACATCATGCGCAGACACACCCTCACTCCGCGACCGGACTGGCGAGCCCGCTGCGACGAGATCGGCTTCAGCTTCTACGACCTCCCCTCCGAGGGCGGCCGCCCCTACTGGAACGAGTCCGCGGCGTACTCCTTCGAGCCCGCCGAGATCGACCTGCTCGAGCGCACGACCTCGGAGCTCTTCGACCTCTGCATGGAGGCGTGCGAGCTCGTGGTGCGGAAGGGCCGCTTCGCCGAGTTCGGCATCCCGCCCCGCTTCCACGAGCTGGTGCGCACCTCGTGGGACGAGGACGACCCCACGGTCTACGGCCGCTTCGATCTCGCCTACGACGGCGCGGGCGCAGTGAAGCTGCTCGAGTTCAACGCCGACACCCCGACCTCGCTGGTCGAGACCGCCGCGGCCCAGTGGCAGTGGCTCGTCGAGACGAAGGGGCCCGACGCCGACCAGTTCAACAGCCTGCACGAGCAGCTCGTCGAGCAGTGGCGCCACCTCCGCCTCGAGCGCTGGAGCCTCGACGAGGGCGCCCGGCTGCACCTCGCGTCGCTGCACGACTCCGGAGACGGCGAGCTGATCGTCGAGGACGCCGACACCGTCGCCTACATGGCCGAGACCGCGGCGCAGGCCGGCTTCGACCCCAAGCTGACCTTCGTCGAGGACATCCGCTACGAGCTCGACGGCGCCGGCTTCCTCGACGGCGACGGCGAGCCGATCCGCCACGTCTTCAAGCTGTACCCGTGGGAGTGGATGCTCGGCGAGCAGTTCGGCGGCCTCCTCCTCGACCGGCGCGAGCGCACCCGCTGGGTCGAGCCGGCGTGGAAGCTCCTGCTCAGCAACAAGCAGCTGCTGGTGGTGCTGTGGGAGATGTTCCGCGGCCACCCGAACCTGCTGCCCGCCTCCGTGCATCCGCTGCCCGGCACCGCCCAGGTGCGCAAGCCGCGCCTGGGCCGGGAGGGCGCGAACGTGACGGTCCTCGACGCCGACGGCTCGGTCGTCGCCGAGAACGGCGGGAGCTACGGCGCCGAGGGCTTCATCCACCAGGAGCGCGCCGAACTGGCCCGGGTCGACGGGAAGACCGTCGTCATCGGCAGCTGGATCGTCGGCGAGACCCCGGCCGGCATCGACGTGCGCGAGACGAGCGGCCTGATCACCGGCGACCTGGCGGAGTTCGTGCCCCACTACATCGAGGGCGGACGGAGCGACGGGGCCGCGGACGCCGCGTCGGCCGCCTCCCGCCCCGGGCACGCCTCCACCCCCGCCTACGGCGCTCCCGCGCCCGGCACCCCCGCGCCCGAGTACGGCGCCCCCGAGCACGACCGGCCGCAGGACACCCGCGCGGCCCGCCCGCAGGACGAGGAGACCCGATGACGGACGACGACCGCACCCCCGGCGATTCCGGGACGCCGAGCTCCGGGAACGACTGGGGCAGCCGCGAGCCCGAGGCGGGCTCCGGCACGCCGAGCGGCGGCTCGAGCGGCGGCACCGGCCGCGGCGACGGCGCCACCCGCACCGCTCCCCACCGCTCCCGGAGCGTCGGCATCAGCGGCATCGCGAAGAACCGCCGCGGCCTGCTCATCGGCGGCGCGGTCGCGGTCGGCGCGGTCGGCCTCGCCGTCGCCCTCGCGAACGGCGGCCCCTCGACCGACGGCGTCGTCGCCACGGGAGCGGACGGCCAGGACTACGTCATCCCCGAGAACGCCGAGCGCCCCGTCTACGCGAGCCGCGAGGACTGCCTCGCCGACGTGCGGGAGCAGATCGCCCAGCTCCAGGCGCAGGGCGAGGAGGTCGGCGACGACCCCGAGCAGCTGTGCGAGGCGACCGACGAGTACCGCGGGCACTACGCCGGCGGCTTCTGGCTCGGCCCGCTGATCTTCGCGTCCTCGCGCTGGAACTCGACGCGGGCGACCAGCTGGGCGCCCGTCGCGTCCGGCGGCTTCGCGGCCCGCGGAGCGACCCAGCCCGACGTCGTGCAGCGCGCGCCGGCCGGCTCGACCGTCGGCTCGAAGGCGACCCTCTCCGGCGGCTTCGGCTCCTCCGGCAAGTCCGGCTTCGGCTCCACCGTCGGCGGCTGACCGCAGCGCACCTCCGCCCTCGCGCCCGGGACGCGGGGCGAGACATCCGCCGAGACACCGCTCGCACGCCGGCCGTCTCGTCGATCACGGGGACGGCTCGCCGCCGCTCCCTCTCTCAGGAGGAGGGCGTCGCGCTCGGGAAGAAGTGCCGCTCGACGGGATCGCCGTCGGCGTGGGTCAGCGCCGCCGCGCGGATCTCGCGGTCGCGGCCGGTGAGCCGCTGGGTCTCCTGCCGCCGGAACTCGCCCCACGAGGGCACCATGAACGTCTCCAGCTGCACGTCGGCCTCCTCCCCGCTCCGGTAGAGCGCCCACCGCGAGGCGCCGGTCCGGCGGCGGGAGCTCTCCAGCAGCCGCATGGCCGATCGGAAGTCCGCGAGGGAGTCGGGGCGGACCGTCCACGAGATCTGCACCATCACCGGCCCGTCCGTCGGCTCCGGCTCGAACACCAGCGTGGGCGTCGGCCACGACATCGAGATGCTGCGGTCGACGGTGCCCGTCCCCGGCAGCAGCGGCAGTACCCGCACGCTGGCCGCCACGAGGAGGAGCAGAGCGGCCGCCGCGGCGTACGCGGGCGCGGTGCCGAGCACCTGCGCGGCCAGGCCCCAGCCGATCGAGCCGACCGCCATGGTCCCCATGAAGACCAGGATGTAGATCGAGGCTCCGCGGGACCGCACCCACTGCGGCAGTGTGAGCTGCAGTGCCGCGTTCAGCACGGTGAGGGTGCCGATCCAGGCCAGCCCCGCGAGGACCAGCAGCAGCAGCGCCGGGACGAGGGGCAGGAAGGCCGCCGCGAGCGTCCCCGCCGCGAACAGCACGGCGCTCGCCCCGATGACGACGTCGTCCGAGAGCTTCCGGCGGGCGAGCGGCAGGGCGAAGACGCCGAGCACGGCACCGGCACCGAGGGCCCCGAGGAGGAAGCCGTAGCCGCTGGAGTCGAGCTGGAGGCGCTTCGCGGTGAGCGGCAGCAGCGCCCAGAGCGCACTGGCCGGCAGGGCGAAGAGCGCGGAGCGGAGGAGGATCCGGCGGACGAGGTGCGCGGAGGCGACGTACCGGATCCCTCCCTTCAGCGCGGCGCCGAACTGCTCGCGGTCGTCGAGGCCGGTCTGCGCCGGCCGCTTCCACCAGAGCAGAGCGAGCGCCGCGCCGATGAAGCTCAGGGCATTGATGCCGAAGACCACCGGAGCGCCGAACGCCGAGAGGACGACGCCCGCCAGGGCCGGGCCGACCGCGCGCGCGCCGTTCACCGTCACCCCTCCGAGGGCCGACGACGCCGCGATCAGGTTCCGGGGCACGAGCTCCGGCTGGATCGCCTGCCAGGCGGGCGAGGTCAGGGTGGAGGTGATGCCGAGGAGGAAGGTGAAGGCCAGGATCGTCCACGGCGTCAGCGCACCGACCGCCGCCACGACCGTCAGAGCCGCCGCCAGCAGCGCGCTGGCCGACGACCCCCAGATGAGCAGCCGCCGCCGGTCGAGCGAGTCGGCCAGCACGCCCGCGGGGAGGGCGACGAGGATCGAGGGCGCCAGGCTGGCCGTCTGCACGAGCGCGACGACCGCCGCGCCCGCGGCCGCCTCGACCAGGTACCACTGGGCTCCGACGGTCTGCATCCAGGTGCCGATGTTGCTGCCCAGCTGGGCGAACCACAGCACGCGGAAGGCGGTGATCGCCATGGGCGCCCAGGCCGACGGCTGCGCCGGCGCGGACGTCTGCGCCGGGGCGGCGGGAGCCGGAGCGACGTCCTCAGTCACGGGGCACGGCCTGCCGCACCGAGAAGAGGTTGCCGAACGGGTCCAGCAGCTGGCACAGCCGCTCCCCCGTGAACACCGTCTTCGGACCGCGGTGGGCGACGGCGCCGTTCGCCGTCCAGTCGGCGACGACGGCGTCGACGTCGGGGACCGTCCAGTACGGGCTCGTGCCGTCGGGTCCGGGCCGGTTCAGCTCGTCCCGCTCGTGCAGCGTCAGGCGGGTGCCGTCCAGGTCGTAGGCCACGAGCGCCTCGCCGCGGACGACGGGCTCGCGCCCGAGCCGCGCCGAGTACCAGTCGATCGCGGCGTCGAGGTCGTCGACGAAGTAGAAGACGTTTCCGACTCCGGCGAACTCCGTCGTCGTCATGCTCGGGCCGGCGGGAGGGCGTCGCGGAGGAAGGCGAGCGAGGGGCCGATGGCCGCCTCCGTGTACCCCTCGGCGTGACGGGTGCCCGGGATCAGCTGCAGCGTGCTGGCGACTCCGACCGCGGAGAGCGCCGCCTGCATGGCCTGCGCGTCGCTCACGGGGACGAACTCGCCGAGCGAGTTGGCCAGGAACACCGGCCCGCCGTCCGGGGAGGCGTGGCGCGTCGTGGAGGCGGCGGTGAGCAGCCCGCGGTCGCCCCCGACCTCGTTGAGGATCGTCCAGCGCAGGAAGGCGTCGTTCCGGCCGGTCTGGTTGATGTCGGCGCTCTTCATGGCGTCGAGGTCCTGCGTCGTCGGCGTGGCCGGGAGGTCGTCGGTCGCCTCGACGATGCCGAGGAGGTCGAACATCCCCGACCAGCTGACGGCGGGCCGGCCGGTGGCGATCGCGGCCTCCACGACCAGGTTCCCGCCCGCCGATCCGCCGAAGAACGCCAGTCTGCTCCGGTCGAACGCCCACTCGGACGCGACCGCCCACCGCTCCGCGGCGAGCACGTCGTCCCTGCTGGCCGGGAAGACCGAGTCCGGAGCCTCGCGGTAGTCCGCCGCGAACACGAGGTAGCCGGCGTCGACCAGCATCGTCGCGAGCGCCCGCTCCTTGCTCTTGTCCCCCCGGAACCACCCGCCGCCGTGGATCAGCACGACGGCCGGCCGAGCGGCGTCCTCGGCCGGGGACACCGACCTGCTGTACACGTCCAGCACCTGCGGCGACGACCCCCCTTCGACGTACGGAACCCCGATGCTCACTGACGGCTCGTCCGACACGGTGACCCCCTCCGGTCCAGATTCTCGACTGCAGTCAGACCGTAGGAGCCGGGGGCGGCACGAGCCAGGCCCTGCCGGGGTCACCCAGGAGGGCGCCCGCAGGCCCGCCTCCCGCGGCGGCGCCGATCGCGACTAGCCTCGGAGGGTGTTCCTGACCGAGCCGTACGGCTTCCGCGACCGCTCCGCCCTCGACGAGCGCCGGGCCCTGCTCGAGGACGAGCCCTCGGTGCAGCCCCTCCGGGCGTTCCGCGAGGAGCTCCTCGCCCGGCGCATGCGCAGGCATCCGGGTGCCGTGGTGCCCGACTTCGACCCGGCCGAGGCCGGCGTCGAGGCGCGCGCGCTCATCGTGCTGGAGGCCCCGGGACCGATGTCGACCGGCCCCGACGGCTCCGGCTTCGTCTCGGTCGACAACGACGACGCGACCGCCGCCTCGACCTGGACCCTCCGCGACGAGGTCGGACTGCACGCCCGCACCCTGGTCTGGAACATCGTGCCGTGGCAGCTCGACGGCGCCCCCGACGCGGACGAGGTGCGGCAGGGCGCGATGGAGCTGCGCCGGCTCCTGCCGCTGCTCCCCGACCTGCGGGTCGTCGTCAACGCCGGGACCGCGCCGACCAGCGGCTGGAAGAAGAACATCGAGCCGTACCTAGTCGACGGCCCGACGGTCATCGACTCGTGGAGCCCCGGCCAGCGGGCGATGAGCCAGCCCCGCAAGCGCGACGAGCTGAAGCGCGCCTTCGAGCGCGCGACGCACCTGGTCGGCTGAGCCCCCGGGGCTCCGAGGCGTCACGAACGGTCGTCATCGGAGCCGGGAGGCGGCCCTTCGCGACGCCTCGACCGCCGGCGGGCGGTCCGCTCAGGCCGAGCGGGCGTCCCGCAGCGCATCGGCCGACTGCTGCGCGGCGCGGCGGACGTCGCGGTCCGGGTCGCGGAGCATGCCCGTCAGGACAGCCTCGACGCTCGCCGCGAACTCGCCCTTCGCGTCGCGACCGGAGGAGATCCCCGCCAGAGCGGCCGCCACGAGAGCGCGCGCTCCGGCCGCGCGGACCCGGGGGTGCTCGTCGGTGGTCAGGCGGGACAGCTTCTTCTGCCCGCCCAGCACGCGCTCGGCGCAGACGCGGGCGCACATCTCGCGGACGCGCCAGGAGGGGTTCGCGAGTCCGGCGGTCACCGCGTCGGCGGCGTCGTCGTCCCAGACGTAGAGGAGCGCGCGGGCACCCCAGAGCTCGGGCCAGTAGAGGGAGGGCGCTCCCTTGAGGATCCCGTCGGCGTGCTCGCCGCCCACGGTGAGGAGGAAGGACTCGCCCTCGTACCCGCCGGTGAGCAGGGCCGCGGATCGCAGAGCGACGTTGCGCTCCCCCTCGCGGGCGACCTGCGCGCGCAGGCGCTCCTCGAGCGGATCGGTGAGGGTGACGGTCGGTTCGTTGTCGCGTGCCATGAGGCTCCCGAGAGTACTCGCCCGCCCCGCGCCTTCGAAGACCCGCAGCGTTCGGCGCCGCGGCGGTCGGCCCTCTCCGTCCTGCGGCGATGGTCCGATCAGCACTCGTGCCACCTGCTGGTCGGGTGGCGCCGCAGGGACCACGGCTGAGGGACGCCTGGTAGATTCGATCCGATCGACCCCCTCCCAAGCCTCTCCGCGATGCTCACATGGGAGGGGCCTTTTTCTTCGGCACCGAGGTACTGCGATGGCACGGAAACCGAGCCTGTCGTGGAAGCAGCAGGTCCAGCTCCTCCGTGACCGCGGGCTCGGCATCGCCGACGGGGAGGCCTGCACGAGCTACCTGGCCGCGCAGAACCACTACCGCTTCTCCGGGTACGCCCGCTAGTTCCAGCGGGCTCCGCACGACGGGGACGACTCGTTCGCGGACGGAGTCTCGTTCGAGGACGTCCGAGCGGTCTGCGACGCAGATGAAGCGCTGCGGCAGAGCCTGCGTGCTCGACTGGCCCGTGCCGAGATCCTTCTCCGCAGCCGTACGGCTCATGTCATCGCTCGTGAGCACGGCCCGTACGAGTGCTCTCTCGAGAAGAGCTTCTACTCCGAGTCTCCGAACGCGGAGTCGACAGTCGATTCGTGCCTCCGCGACATCGAGCGCAGCAGGGAACGGCATGTCCTCCGCTTCACGGAGCTCCCCGGCGGCAGGGGCGCGGCCGCCTTCGGCGAGCTACCGGTGTGGTCGGCCGTCGAGGCCTGGTCCTTCGGAACTCTGTCGAGATGCATCGAGCGAGGGGCACGAGGATCGCTTGCGGGGGACGTCGCGTCCGGTCTGGGAGTCGCCCGAGCCGGTTTCGCCTACCGGGTCCGCGCACTCGTCTACCTGCGCAACCGGTGCGCTCACCACAGCCGGCTCTGGAACCACTCCGTGATCGATGCGGGCCCCACGCCCAACAACGTCCGTGCGAAGGCGAAACGTCTCGCCGGGCAGTTCACTCCGCGCTCGGTCGTGGACGTCATCGCTTCGTTGGACGACATCCTCCTACGAGGAGCGGACGCGGCCCCGATCCTTCCGGAGCTCGTCGCCGAGCATTCCCTGCACGACGTGTTCTGGCGAGGGCTCACGACGCCCCGGAGCCCCCTCGATCATCGAGGACCGCAGTGAGAGCGACGCGTCCGGGACGGTCCCGCCCGCCCCGCGCCACGGCGGATGCCGCAGCGGATCGGACGATGCCCGCCCGCTCAGGAGGCGCCCACCGGGAGGTCGGCCCCGCCTGACTATGCTGGTGCCACCCCCGGCAGCCGAGCCTTCTGAGCCTCGTCCGCGCCGGGGTGGCGCGGCTCACCCGCCCGGGGAGCGGAGGAGGTCCTCTCATGGCCGATCGGCCGAACCTCCGCCATGTCGCGGCGGTCGCGGGCGTCTCGCACATGACCGTGTCGCGCGTGCTCAGCGGGCACCCCAACATCAAGGAGTCGACCCGCCAGAAGGTCCTCGAGGCGGTCGACGAGCTCAACTACAGGCCGAACATCGCCGCCCGCTCCCTCGTCACGCAGCGCACCGACCGCATCGGCGTGATGATCGAGAGCGGCGCCGAGTACGGGCCGTCGAGCACCCTCCGCGCGATCGAGCGCGCCGCCCGCGAGAAGGGGTACTCGATCACCTCCGTCGCGCTGCGGCCGGACCTCGAGATGACCCCCACCGACGCGATCGCCCACCTGATGGGCCTCGGGATCGACGCGCTCTGCGTGATCGCGCCGCGCTCCTCCTCCGTGGCGACCCTCCGCACCGTCGAGATCGGCGTGCCGACGCTCGTGGTGAAGAGCGACAAGGATCCGAGCTTCCTCACCGTCTCGGTCGACCAGCAGGCCGGCATGTTCCAGGCCGTCGACCACCTGGGGAACCTCGGCCACCGCGACGTGCTGCACCTCTCCGGCCCCCTCGACTGGCTCGACGCGCGCGCCCGCGAGCGCGCCTTCCACAGCCGCGCGAAGTCGTGGGGGATGCACGAGCGCCCCATCGTCATCGGCGACTGGACCCCGGACTCCGGGTACGACTTCGCCGCGAGCCTGCAGTCGGTGCCCGACTTCACCGCGATGGTCGTCGCGAACGACGAGATGGCGCTCGGAGTGATCCACGGCCTCGTCGAGCGCGGGATCCGCGTGCCCGAGGACGTGAGCATCGTCGGCTTCGACGACCTGCCCACCGCCCGCCACTTCCTCCCGCCGCTGACGACGGTCCGCCAGGACTTCGACAAGCTCGGGACGACGGTCGCCGAGGTGATCCACGCGAGGATCCGCGGCCAGGAGATCCCGCAGCGCACCCGGATCCCCACGGAGCTGGTGATCCGCTCCTCCACGGCCGCTCCCCGATCGTGACCCTCCTGTTCCCGTCCCGCCGCATGCGCTCGCGTATCATCGGCGGCAGCCCCTGGCACGCCGGACCCTGACGGCGCGCCGCACACGAACCGAGGACGGCACGTGGCGATCTCATCGAGGACGACCCGGAGCTCCGCGGCACCCGTCGTCGAGATGACCGGCATCCGCGTCTCCTTCGCCTCCGGACCCGCTCTGAAGGACGGGAACCTGCGGCTGGTGCCGGGCGAGATCCACGGACTGATGGGCGAGAACGGCGCGGGCAAGTCCACGCTGATCAAGACGCTCACCGGCATCCACCAGCCCGACGCGGGCGAGATCCTCGTCGACGGCGTCGCCCGGCGCTTCAGCGGTCCGGCGGAGGCGAAGGCAGCGGGCATCACGGCCGTGTTCCAGGACGAGCGCCTCACCGACAACCTCAGCATCGGCGAGAACGTGATGCTCGGACACGAGGTCCGCGGCCGCTTCGGCATCTCCTGGTCGCGCACCCACCACCGCGCGGCCGAGATGCTCGCCGAGCTGGGCCTGGAGGACCTCGACCCGCACCTGCCGCTGCGCTCGCTCTCGCCGGCGATCCGCCAGCTTGTCGCGATCAGCCGCGCGATGGTCGACCGTCCGCGCGTGCTCGTGCTCGACGAGCCCACCTCCAGCCTCGACCTCAGCGACGTGGCCCGCCTCTTCACGGTGCTGCGGAGGCTGCGCGACCAGGGCGTCGCGATCCTGTTCGTCTCGCACTTCCTCGAGCAGGTCCTCACCCTCAGCGACCGGCTGACGGTGCTCCGCGACGGCGGCACCGTCGGCGAGTACCCGGCGCACACCATGGACCGCGCCGAGCTGATCGCGAAGATGATCGGCAAGGACATCGATGCGCTGCGGCAGATCGGCTCCGACCGCCGCGAGCACCGCCGCCAGCCGGTCGGCCCGGCGATCTACCGCGCGCACGGGATCGGCCGCCGCGGCGCCGTGGGCCCGACCGATCTGGAGCTGCACCGCGGCGAGATCGTGGGCTTCGCGGGCCTGCGCGGCTCGGGGCGCACCGAGCTGGCGTCGCTGGTGAGCGGGGTCGAGAAGCCGGACACCGGCGAGGTGCTGATCGACGGCCAGCCCGCGCACATCTCCGACCCGGTGTCGGGCCTGCGCCACCGCATCGCCCACTCGAGCGAGAACCGCCGCGAGGACGGGATCATCGGCGACCTCTCCCTCCGCGAGAACCTCGTGCTGGGCCTGCAGGCTCTGCGCGGCTGGGCGCACCCGCTCTCGGCCGCCGAGACCGACACCCTGGTGCGCACCTACGTCGAGGCGCTGAACATCTCGCCGGCCGACCCGGACATCCCGGTGAAGTACCTCTCCGGAGGCAACCAGCAGAAGGTGGTCCTCGCGCGGTGGCTCGCGACCCGTCCGCGGCTGCTCGTGCTCGACGAGCCGGCGCGCGGGATCGACGTGGCGTCGAAGGTCGAGATCCAGGCGCACATCGCGCAGCTCGCGAAGGAGGGGGTGACCGTCGTCTACATCTCGTCCGAGCTGGAGGAGGTGGTGCGCCTCAGCGACCGCATCGTCGTGTTCAAGGACCGCGAGAAGATCGGCGAGGTCAGCAACGGCCCCTGGCTCACCGTCGACACGATCGTCGAGATGATCGCCGCCGACCGCGACGACGACCTCGACGACGACGACTGACCTCCCCCGCCGGCCGAGCGGCCGCACCGTCCACCGGGTCTCGATGATCCGTCCGGGCTGCTCGACCGCCAGGACCTCGGCGCGCCGGCGGGTCCCGCTCGGACGCCGGGCCTGCGAGGATCCGGGGGTGGACGATCAGCGACCGGACGAGCTCGCGGAGCTGCAGCGGCGCGCCTACGGCCGAGGCTCCGACATCGAGCGGGACCCCGCCGCGCTCGCCCGGCTCTCCGCGCTCGAGGCCCGCGTCCGTCCCGCCCTCGGCACCGCACTGCCGGACGCGGTGGTTCCCGCGGTCTCCGGGGCCGCGGCGCCGGAGGACGCGGCACCTCCCGTGGACGCCTCCGCCGACGAGGCGTCCGACCCCCTCGGCCACGTCTCGCCCCGCCGATCGCGTCGGCGCGGCCTCCTCCTCCTCGCTGCGCTGGCCGCGACGGCCGCCGTCGCCGCGGGGGCCACCCTCCTCAGCACCGCCGGGGACGGGCAGCCCGGCCGCGAGGTCGCCGTGCTGCCGCTGTCGAACGGCACCGACCTCCCCGGCTGGGAGGGACTGGGGTTCGACGGGTCGGTCACCACCGAGGACTTCGGCGGGCTCACCGTCGTGCGGCAGAGCCTGCCCGCCGACACGGGGCTCACCGTCGTCCGGCAGCGCCGCTCCTCGAGCGCCGGCTCGTGCCTCTCCATCGTGCGGACCGCCGAGCCGCAGGACGGCCTGTTCTTCCAGGGCTGCACGGCCGGAGCGTTCCCCGCGGTCGCGCAGTTCACCGTGACGTCGGCGGCGCCGGAGGCCCTGCGCGAGCGGTTCCCGATCGGCACGTCCCTGCGGTTCGCCCTCGAGGGCGACGAGATCCGCGTCCGATCCGACGCACCCTGACCACTCAGATCCCCGTCCGTCCGTGCGGATCGCCCACCTTCTTCGACTCGCTCGACCCGCGCTCGCGCAGGAACACGGCGAGCGCCGCCATGCTGCCCACCGCGAGGAACTCCGACTGCCAGTTCTGGAGCGTCCGGTTCCAGAAGTCGGCGGAGGAGACGTAGCCGAGCCAGTCGACGGGCGCCTCCAGGCTCGTCAGCTGCTCCTCGTTGTAGGCCACGACGCCCGTCACCGACTGCGCCGCCCAGGACAGCAGGAACACCGCCCCCATCACCAGCAGCAGCGAGTGCGAGAACAGCGCCTGCCGCAGGCCGCCGGCGGACGCCGAGGGCGGCGAGTCGTCCTCCGCGGACGCCCCCGCCTTCTGCTGCTCGTCGGTCTCGAGGCCCTCCTCGCCCACCCGCTTCGACTCGGGCGAGCCGCGCTGCACGAGCCAGACGGTCGCGCCGATGTAGAGGAAGAACTGGAGGTACTCCGACTGCCAGTTCTCGGCGACGTCGATCGCGAAGTCGGAGGAGGTGACGAAGCGCCAGTAGCCGACCTCCCGCAGCCCCTCCGCGACCTGGGTGTCGTTGTACGCGGCGAGCCCGGCGAACGACTGCCCGAGGAGAGCGAGCAGGAAGATCGCGAGGAAGAACAGCGAGAGTCCGTTCTCGCGCAGGAAGCGGCGCATCCGGCTCACCTCCCGAGGATCCCGACGGCGAAGAACCCGATCAGGCCGAGCACGATCACGGCGTAGTACAGGGCGGAGGCAGTGCGCACGTCAGCTCCCGTCCAGGACGCAGTCGAAGGGCGCGTCCGCCACCGGCGCGCAGCCGGCCGCGCGCACCAGCCAGCCGTCGTCGCCCGGAGCGAGGAACACCGCGGTGCCGCCGGAGCGCACGATCGCCGCCCAGCCGTAGACCTCGGCGTCCCCTGCTCCGTCTTCCGCGATCCCGAGCTCCAGCACGCCGCCGGGGCAGTCGCCCTCCCGGTCCTCCACGGCCTCGCGGGCGGAATCGGTGAGCAGCGCGCACGCCGCGCGGCCGTCGCCGTCGGCGAGCGCGGAGAGGAAGGCGTCGGCCGCGCGGCGGGCCGCCGTGCCGTCCGCGGAGCATCCGCAGAGCGCGAGCACGAGGGCCGCCGTCGCGGCCGTCGCGGGGACGGAGCGCGATCGAGGGAGCATCATGGCCAGGGAAGCTACTCCCGGGCCCGACCACCGGGCAGAGGGTTGCCATCGGGCCCTGCGGGCCCCGCGACCGGATCGTTACCGAAGCGCACCGCCGTGCTGTTGCGTCACAAGAATTGTTCACGGTAACATTTCGACGTGGCGCTGCTTCGGCCGGCGCCCACTGCACATCCTGCACTCACCGCACCTCGGGCCGCTAGGCCCGCATTCGAGGCCCTTCGGGGTCCACCATCTCGGGCACTCTCTTCGTGCCCGCGATCTCAAGGAGGAGATCTATGTCCAAGACGAGGCGTATCGGCCAGTTCCTGGGTTTCGCAGCAGTCGGCGCACTCGCGTTCGGACTCGCGGGCTGCTCGGGCGGTTCCGGCACCGATTCGGGCTCCGGCTCGAGCGGTGACCTCACCACCGTCGGCTTCGTGGCCGTCGGCCCCGAGGGCGCGTGGCGCCAGGCGAACGAGACCAACATCGAGGACACGTTCACCAAGGACGCCGGCTTCGACCTGAAGTACGCACCCGCCACCAACGGAGACCAGAAGTCGCAGATCGACTCCTTCACCTCCTTCGTGGACGAGGGCGTCGACATCATCCTGCTCTCCGCCACGGAGGGCTCCGGCTGGGAGGACTCGCTCGAGCGCGCCCAGGAGGCTGAGATCCCGGTCATCCTGATCGACCGCGGCATCGAGCCGGACAACACCGACCTCTACGTGACCCGCATCGCGCCGGACAACATCGCGGTCAGCACCTCGGTCGCCGACTGGGCCAAGACCACCTTCCCGAGCGGCGCGAAGTACTTCACGCTCGAGGGCCCCGCGGGCGTCTCGGTCGTCAACGAGCGCAACGAAGGCTGGGACGAGGTCATCGGCGCCGACTCGAAGTTCACCAAGATCGGCGCGCAGACCGCGAACTGGTCCACCGAAGAGGCCAAGAGCGTCTTCGAGACCGTCCTGAAGTCGAACAACAACGACGTCCAGCTGGTCTTCGCACAGAACGACGAGATGGGCCTCGGCGCTGTCCAGGCCGTCCAGGAGGCCGGCCTCACCCCCGGCACCGACGTCAAGATCGCCACGATCGACGGCACCAAGAACGCCCTGCAGGCGCTGGCCGACGGCGAGCTGAGCTTCGTCGCCGAGTACAACCCGCTGTTCGGCGAGACCGCCCTCGACGCGGTCGAGAAGACCCTGGCCGGCGAGAAGGTCGAGTCCTCGATCGTCGTCCCGAGCGAGACCTTCGACTCGCCCGAGGCCGCCACCACCGCGCTGCCCGACCGCAAGTTCTAGTCGCTCAGCACCACCGGTCGCCCGGCGTCCTCCTCGACGCGGCACCACTCCCCCGGAGCGACCGGGGCCGGCTCTCCGCCGGCCCCGGTCGCTCCGACCCTTCGGCGCACCTGTTCGGCTGCGCCCCGCTCGAGAACGGAACGACGCGACATGACAGGTTCGCCTCCGATCGTCGAGATGAAGAACATCTCGATCAGCTTCCCCGGCGTGAAAGCCCTCGACGGCGTCGACTTCCGCCTGTTCCCGGGCGAGGTCCACACCCTCATGGGTGAGAACGGCGCCGGCAAGTCCACGCTCATCAAGGCCCTCACCGGCGTCTACCGCATCGACAGCGGAGACATCGTGATCGACGGGGAGACCCGTCGCCTGACCGGCACCGCCGACTCGCAGGCCGCGGGCATCTCCACCGTGTACCAGGAGGTCAACCTGGTCACGAACCTCTCCATCGGAGAGAACGTGATGCTCGGCTACGAGGTCCGCGGACCCTTCGGCATCAACTGGAAGGCCACACACCAGGCCGCGAAGGTCGCGCTCGAGAAGCTCGGCCTCGGCCACCTCAACACGCGCCAGTCGCTCGCCTCGCTCTCGATCGCGATGCAGCAGCTGGTCGCGATCAGCCGCTCGACGGTGAGCGACTCCAAGGTGCTCATCCTCGACGAGCCGACCTCGAGCCTGGACGCGAACGAGGTCGAGAACCTCTTCGTCGTCATCCGCCGCCTCCGTGCGGAGGGCGTCGCGATCCTCTTCGTCTCGCACTTCCTCGACCAGGTCTACGCGATCAGCGACCGCCTGACGGTGTTGCGCAACGGCACCTTCGTCGGCGAGTACCTGACCCACGAGCTCGACCGCACCTCGCTGATCTCGAAGATGATCGGCAAGGACATCGCGGCGCTGCGCTCCCTCGACTCCGAGCGCGAGAGCCAGGACCACCTCTACCGCGACGCCCCGCTCTACACCGCGAAGGGCATCGGCAAGAAGGGCTCCATCGAGAGCACCGACCTGACGCTGCACCGCGGCGAGGTCGTCGGCTTCGCCGGGCTCCTCGGCTCCGGCCGCACCGAGCTCGCGCGCCTGATCTACGGCGTCGACAAGCCCGACACCGGCGAGATCACGATGCACGGCAAGAAGATCGACGTCCCGACGCCGACCGCCGGCCTCGCCCACAAGATCGCGTTCTCGAGCGAGAACCGCCGCGACGAGGGCATCATCCGCGACCTCTCGGTCCGCGAGAACCTCATCCTCGGCGTGCAGGCCAAGCGCGGCTGGGCCCGCCCCCTCTCCAAGAAGGAGAAGGACGAGATCGTCGGCAAGTACCTCGTCGAGCTCAACGTGCGCCCGGCCGACCCCGACCGCCCGATCAGCAAGCTCTCCGGCGGCAACCAGCAGAAGGTCCTCCTCGGCCGCTGGCTCGCCACCGCCCCCGAGATCCTCATCCTCGACGAGCCGACCCGCGGCATCGACGTCGGAGCGAAGGCCGAGATCCAGGAGAAGGTCGTCGCCCTCGCCGGCGAGGGCGTCGCCGTGGTCTTCATCTCGTCCGAGCTCGACGAGGTCGTCCGCCTCAGCGACCGCATCATCGTCCTGAAGGACCACCGCGTGATCGCGGAGATCCTCAACGGTCCCGCTGTCACTGCGGAGTCGATCGTCACTACCATCGCCGCAGAGGGAGTCGTCGACGAGGACGTCGTCGTCCTCGAGAGCGCCACGCAGGAGGCCGCATCATGAGCAGCGACACCCGACCCGCCCGGGGATCCGTCCTCGGCGGGATCATCCGCCGCCAGTACTTCTGGGGAGTCGTGGCGATCGCCCTGCTCCTCCTCGTCAACGTCGTCAAGGACCCGGGCTACCTGGCCGTCTCGGTCAGCCCCACCACCGGCTACCTCGTCGGCAACGTCATCGACATCGCCCGCGCCGCCGCTCCGATCCTGATGATCGCCGTCGGCATGTGCCTGGTCGTCGCGACCGGGGGCATCGACCTCTCGGTCGGCTCGATCATGGTCGTCGCCGGTGCCGTCTCGATGGAGTTCCTCAACTCCGCGGGAGCGCCCGACTCGCTCGGCGCGGCAGCGGGAGCCTTCGCGGTCGCCCTCCTGGTGGCCGCCGTGCTCGGAGCCGTGAACGGCGTCCTCGTCTCGGTGGTGGGCCTCCAGCCCTTCATCAGCACGCTGGTCGTGATGCTCGCGGGCCGCGGCCTGGCGAAGGTCATCACCGGCGGCCAGAACACCGCCGCCACCAACGAGCCCTTCCGCTGGCTCGCGAACGGGTACGTCTTCGGGCTCCCGGTCGTGTTCCTCCTCGCCATCGCGATCGTCGTGGTCGTCGGAGTCCTGGTGCGCCGCAGCGCGCTCGGCCTGATGATCGAGGCCATCGGCATGGACCCGAAGGCGGCCCGCCTCGCGGGCATCAACCGCCGGGGCCTGCTGATGACCGCCTACATCGGCAGCGGCATCCTCGCCGGAGTCGCGGGCGTGTTCGCCACGGCGAGCGTGATGACGGTCGACGTCTCGCGCACCGGCTACCAGCTCGAGCTCGACGCGATCCTCGCGGTCGTCATCGGCGGCACCTCGCTCGCCGGCGGCAAGTTCAACATCACCGGTGCCGCCGTGGGCGCGATCCTGATCGCCACCCTCGACAAGACCGTCGTGTTCCTCGGAGTCTCGTCCTCCGCGACGCCCGCCTTCAAGGCGATCGTCATCGTCGCGCTCTGCCTCCTGCAGTCCGAGCGCGTCCGCTCCGCCTTCAAGTCCCGTCGCGAGGCGCGCCGCAGCGTCCCGCAGAAAGAGGCGATCCCCGCATGAGTGCCGTGATGACCCGCTCCGCCCCTCCGGCGAGCACCAAGCGCACCTCCGGGGCGCGCGGCTGGCTGAGCCAGCACCTGGACAAGCTGCCCACCCTGGCCGCGCTGATCATCTTCTTCGGGATGATCGTCTACGGCGAGGCCGCCTACGGCCGGATCCTGCAGGCGAGCACGATCTCGAACCTGCTGGTCAACAACGCGCACCTGATCATCCTCGCCGTGGGCCTCACCTTCGTGATCCTCACCGGCGGCATCGACCTCTCGGTCGGCGCGGTGATCGCGTTCAGCAGCGTGAGCGGCGTGCTCCTGATCAACGCCGGCTGGAACCCCTGGCTCGTGATGGTCCTGATGGTCGTGATCGGCGCCCTGTTCGGCGTGATCTCCGGCGTCCTGATCCAGTACTTCAACGTGCAGCCGTTCATCGCGACGCTCGCGATGATGTTCCTGGCCCGCGGTCTCGCCTCCATGCTGAGCACCGTCCCGGAGCGCCTCCCCGAGGACTCGGCCGTGCTGAGCCTGGCCACGCCGATCAAGCTGATCGACGGCCCCAAGGTCAACGACTTCGTCATCAGCCCCGGCGTGATCATCGCGATCCTCGTCGTGGCCGGCGCGTTCTTCGTGCTCCACCGCACCCGCCTCGGCCGCACGGTCTACGCGATGGGCGGCTCCGAGCAGTCGGCGGCCCTGATGGGCCTCCCGGTCGTGCGGACCAAGCTGTTCATCTACATCATCAGCGGCACGCTCGCCGGTCTCGCCGGTGTGGTCTACACCGCCCGCCTCGGCAGCGCGCAGAACATCACCGGCACCGGCTGGGAGCTCGACGCCATCGCGGCGACCGTCATCGGCGGCACGCTGCTCACCGGCGGCGTCGGGTTCGTGCTCGGCTCGGTGGTCGGCGCCCTGGTGCTCGGACTGATGAACGTCCTGATCACCCGCGACGGCGGCATCCCGCCGGAGGCGACCACGATCATCACCGGAGGCATCCTCCTGGTCTTCGTCCTCCTCCAGCGCGCCGTCATGGCCCGCAGCAAGACCTGACCGGGCTCCCGCCCGATCTCCCCCGGCGCCCCCTCGTCCCTCCGCGGACGAGGGGGCGCCGTCGTGTCCGGGGCGCTCCGCCGGCCTCAGGAGGCGGAGCGGCTGAGCGTCAGCGCGGCCTGCTCGCGGGTGGCGTAGCCGCATTCCTCGGCGAGGCGGGCGAGGTCGGCAGGGCCCCGCCGCCGCAGGCCGATCCGGCGCCGGAGGGTGCCCGCCCGGCGCGTCTCGATCTCCTCCGCCGGCGTGCGGCCGAGGAACGCGAAAGCCTCCGCGAGCATGCGGGGGCAGACGAGCAGCTCCCGGGCGAGCACCGCGGCGGAGAACGCCGGGTCGCGGTGGCGCGCCTCGATCACCGGGATCGCCTCCGCGTAGACCTGGTCCGCGCTCCGGGTCCGGACCCGCGGAGCGCAGTGCTCGACGATCCCCTCCAGCAGCAGTTCGCTCGCCCGCCTCACGCCGGCGGCCCCGAGCACGGCCGGATCCCCCTCGATCAGACTGTTGGCGAGGGCACGGGCAGGCGTCCAGACCGACTCGCGCACCGGCACGACCTCGTTGATCCGCTCGCGGACCCACCGGTGCTCGAGCACGGCGGCGTCGAAGCTCCAGGTGTACGAGACGGTGGGCCGCCGGTAGTCGATGCGTGCCGCGGTCCTCGCCTCGAGGACGAGGACGCTGTTCGGCACCGCCTCGAGCGAGCCCTCCTCGAGGATCATGTCTCCCCCGCCCTCCACGATCAGGGACACGTGCACCTCCTCGGACTCGGCAGCCCGGTCGAACGCCGGCGGACGGTCGACCCTGATCCCCTCCGGCGCCCAGACCCGCGTCACCCGGAGGCCCGGCCCGTACGCAGCATCCCAGCGGAGTCCCCGGGTGCCCGCCTGCGGCTCGTCCCACGCGCCGATGAACTCCTGCATCCGCTCCTCTGCGGCCCCCATTTCCCGCCTCCTCCGCGTCGAACGAACAGAATCCCTCATCTGTCGATCACCGCCGGACGTTCGCACGGATCTCCCAGGCCTCCGCGCCTCGCACTCGGAATCCGGCCGCACGCCGTCGCCGGACCGGGAGGACGGCCACGGGGACCGTCCCGGTCAGCGGCGCTGGGAGAGCCGCCACAGCGCGCGGCGAGCGCTCCCCTCGGAGGCGAAGCCCGCCTCCTCGGCCGCGCGCGCGAAGTCGGCCGTCGCCAGGGACCGCCCGCCGATCAGGAGCAGGAGGGTGCCCGCCCGGCGCCGCTCGAGCTCGTTGTCGGCCGTCCGCCTGAGGAAGGAGAACGCGCGAGCCAGCGTCAGCTCCGACACCAGGAGCTCGCGGGCGAGCCGGGCGGCGGTGAGGGCGGGATCGCGGTGGCGCTCCTCGATGAGGGCCATGGCCTCCCCGTAGACCTCCTCGGCGCGGGGACGTCTGCGCGGCGCGGAGCTCTCGACCAGCTCCTTCAGGAAGGCCTCGCCCGCCCGGGCGACGGCGGGCTGCTCCGCCAGAGCGGGGTCGCCGTCGAGGAGACCGTCCATCAGCGCCCGCGCCGGAGCCAGGAAGGAGTCGGCGACCGGCAGGACCTCGCCGAAGCGCTCCGTGACCCAGCGATGCTCCGGCGCCCGCTCGCCGAGCATCCAGGCGTAGATCACGGTCGAGCGGGGGAAGCACGCCCCGGTCCGCGGCTCCGCGTCGATGACCACCAGATCACCACTGCCGCACTCGAGCGTCCGTCCGTCCTGTCGGATGCGTCCTCCGCCCTCGACGACCAGCAGCAGATGCGCGCCCGGCGGGCAGCGCGACTGCGGCTTCTGCTCGAGAACGCAGCCGCCGGGGATCCACAGTCTGGCGATCTCGAAGCCGGGCGAGCCCGTCCCCTCGACCCGCAGTCCAGAACGGGCCTCCACGCCGTTCCAGTGCTCGGCCATCCGCCGGTACATCTCGCCCGATCTCGACCCCATCGGGCGCCCCCTCCTCGCGGGCACGCTGACGCCTCACCACGGGAGTGATTCGCAGCCCGCGCGTGGTCCGTTTGTCACGGGACCGGTCACAGCGGACGGCGACGCTCCCACTCATCGCACCGGCGGCGCCCCGGCCGGAACGGGCGACCGAGGGGATCACCGGGTCAGGAGGGCGATCGCGACTCGGAACGGCGCCGGAGCACACCACTCCCTCCTCACGGCGGCGCCACTTCCTCCTCACCTGCCCCCGAGCGCTTGGGCCGACCGACCGCCCGCGGGAAGACTCCCCAGCGGTACGGCGCCCGTCGTACCCGCCGAAGCGACCGAGCGGACGACGACCGTCCTCCGAGCAGGCCGTCGGCGAGAAGACAGACCGAGGAGCTTCACTGTGACTTCCGACAACTCTCCCGCTGAGCAGGGTCCGCTGAGGCGACGCACCGTCGTCGCCGGCGCCACCTGGTCCCTGCCCGTGATCGCCGCAGCGACGGCCACCCCGGCCGCCGCCGCCTCTGCCACGCAGACCCTCGTGTTCAGCTCCATCCCGACCATGATCGCGTGCATGCCCAACACGGCGCCGATCACGCTGACCCTCACCGGCGGCAACGTCGCGAACGTCCCCGTGCGGGTGAACACCCCGCCCGGCTTCCGCTTCGGAGGGAGCGGGACCGACACCTTCGTGACCGACGCGAACGGAGTCGCCACCATCCCCGCCGGCAGCGTCATCGCCGGCCCCTCGACAGGCTCGGCCCTCGCCTTCGGCGGCTCGGCGAAGACGAACGCCCCGTTCCCGGTCCGCCAGACCGGCGACCTGCAGTACAGCACGGGCCTCGCCACTGTTCCCGAGAACTCCGGATTCATCCACACCTCCTCGCAGGGTGTGAACGGCAACGTCTCCGTCAAGGCGAACGGCGACATCTGGCAGTACCGGCGGTCGGACGGCTGGCAGAAGCTCGGCACAGGCGCCTCCACGGAGCCCAGCACGTCCGGGCTCACGCAGCAGCCGGACGGAACCTACAACGCGCACTGGATCAAGGACGGAGTCCTCCAGTACGGCAAGGCGCTCGCGACCGTTCCGAACAACTCCGGATTCGTCCGCACCTACGGTCAGGGCGCGGACGGGAACGTCTCCATCAAGTCGAACGGCGACGTCTGGCGGTACAACCGCCAGGCCGACGAGTGGACCCTTCTGGGCACCGGCGCCAGCACCGAGCCGAGCGCGGCCGGCATCTCCGCGAACCCGGCCGGGACCCTGAACGTCCACTGGATCAAGAACGGAGTCCTGCAGTACGGCACCGCAGCGGCCACCGTGCCGACCAACTCCGGATTCGTCCGCGTCTACGGCCTCGGCACCCGCGGCACGATCGCCGTGAAGTCGAACGGCGACATCTGGCGGTACACCCCGCAGGGCAACGTCTGGGACCTCGTCGGCACCGGAGCCAGCACCGAGCCGAGCGCCGCCGGACTGACCCAGCGGCCGGGCGGGACCTTCGAGATCCACTGGATCAAGGACGGGGTCCTGCAGTACGGCACCCGGCTCGCGACCGTTCCGGAGAACTCCGGGTTCGTCCGCACCTACGGTCAGGGAGCGGATGGGAACGTCTCCGTGAAGGCGAACGGCGACATCTGGTACTACAGCCCGGCGCAGAACACGTGGACCAAGATCGGCTCCGGTGCCAGCACCGGCCCCGATGCGGCCGGGATCACCGCCCAGGGAGACAGCGCGCTGAACCCCCACTGGATCAAGGCGAGAACCGACTGCCGCTGATCCGCGCCCGGCGGCCCTCTCCGCCCGCGTCCTGCCGGACCGCGGCGAGGAGGGCCGCCTCCGCCCTCCCGCCGAGGACGGGCGCCTCGTCCGAGGAGGAACGCGCCACCCCGTCTCGGCGCCCCTCCCCCGGCCTAGCGTGGTCACCGCCCGCGCACCCCGTCCCCGCTGCGAAGGAGCCCGGTGACCGCTTCCGAGCAGCCGGCCGCCCCGCGCGGTCTCGTCGAGACGCTGCAGCTGAGCGGTCCCCGCGTGGAGGCGTGGCTGAGGAGCCTCGGCTGGGCGAGCGACGGAGCTCCGCCCCTGCACCTCGCCGGGGACGTGCTCGCCGTCGACGGCTTCCGGCTGAGCCGCCTCTGGCACACACCCGGCACGCTCCGGACCGACCCGCCCCTCCCCGCCCCCGACCGGGCCGAGGTCGACCTCATCGTCCCGGTCGCCGGCGAGATCGTCGTCGACGGCCCTCTCGAGACCGCTCGTCTGCGGCCCGGCGGGCTCGCCCTCCTCCGACGCGACGACTCCGCTCGGTTCCGGGCGGAGGAGGACTCCGCCTGGCTGGCGCTGAGGACCTCCTGGGGCAGGCTCGGCCTCACGAGCGCACAGTCCGGCGGGCCGTCCTGCACGCTGCTCGCCGCCGACAGCTACAGCGGCGCCTTCGTCTCCCTCGTCAACGCGACCCTCAACGCGGACCTCGCGGCGGGCGATCCCGGCTTCAGCGAGCTGCGCCGGGCGCTCGAGGCGACCGCGTCGGCCCTGATCAAGCAGAGCCTGCCGCCCGCCCGTCCGGAGGACGGACTCGAGGGCGTCCTCCTCCGCGCGATCGCCGTCATCGATGCGGAGGCGGGTGACGCGGACTTCACCGCCGGCGTTCTCGCGATGCGGCTCCGCGTCTCGCGGGCGACGCTGGACCGCGCCTTCCACCGCCGGGGCACGACCGTGGCCGCGACCCTCCGCGAGCGGCGCGTGCACCTCGCCGCGTCGCTGCTCGCCGCGAGCCCGTCGCTCTCGCCCTCGGCTCGCGCGGCCGTGGCCGAGCGGGCCGGCTTCCGGACGCTGAGGGCGATGGACCGCGCGCTGAGCCGTTCGCGCGACGTCGACCGCGGCTGATCCGACCGGACATCGGCGTACGCGTCGCTCCAGGATGCACCCGGGATTCGTCGAACCGGTTCGCCTCTCCTCTGGAGTGTCGGGAAATGATCCGGTTAGGCTCTTCACGTTGTCGTCAACATAGTGTTACCGTGAACATTGCCGCGTACGAAGCCGGCACACTCCCTCCCCTCAGCAATGGTGCCGACCCTGGAGCAAAGCGCGATGAAGCCTTTCCTGCGACCACTCGTCCTCGTGACGGCCGTGGCCCTCACCGTCCCCCTTCTGACGGCCCAGTCGGCGAGCGCAGCTCCCTCCGACAGCCTCGTCCTGCGCTACGCGCTCGACGAGACGAGCGGCACGACCGTCGCCGACAGCTCGGGCAAGGGCCGCACCGGCACGCTCGTCAACGGAGCCGCTCCTCGCGGAGCCGCGGGCGTCGCCCTCGACGGGACCGACGACTACGTCAAGCTGCCCGACGACCTGCTCGCGGGCCTGAACTCGATCACGGTCAGCACCGAGGTCCTGGTGAACGCGAACCAGGGCACGCCCTACTTCATCTGGGGCCTCGGCAACACGACGAACGGCGCCGGGAACGGCTACCTCTACACGACGGGCAACGGCTACAAGGCCTCGATCGCCACCGGCAACTGGACCACCGAGCAGACCGTCAACTCCAACGCGAACCTCGCGCGCAGCGTCTGGAAGACCCTCACCTACACGCTCGACGACGCGAGCGACACCGCACGCCTCTACCTCGACGGCACCCAGGTCGCGCAGCAGACAGGAGTGACCATCACTCCCGCCGCGATCGGCAACGGCACCACCACCGCGAACGCGATCGGCCGCTCCGTCTACACGGCGGACAAGACCCTCGCCGGCTCGGTCCGCGACTTCCGCGTCTACAGCACGGCGCTCAGCGCGGCCGACGTCGCGACCCTCCAGGCCCCGGACAGCACGCGCGTCTCCCGCGACTCCGCCGCCCTGGGCCTCGGGAGCCTCTCCTCGGTCTCCGCGAACCTCACCCTCCCGACGACCGGCCCCAACGGCTCCGCCATCGCCTGGGCCTCGAGCAACTCCGCGGTCGTCTCGACCAGCGGAGTCGTCACGCCGCCCGCGACCGGGGTCGCCTCGGTCGAGCTGACCGCCACGACCACCCGCGGCTCGGCCACGGCCACCCGCACCTTCACCGCCACCGTGCCCGCCAAGGACGTGAACGCCGACGCCCAGAAGGCGCTGGACGCCCTCTCGATCGTCAACTCCGGCGACGTCCGCGGCAACGTGACGCTGCCCGCGAAGGCCGGCTCCTACGACGTCGCCTGGTCCTCCTCGAACACGGCCGTGCTCAGCACGACCGGCGTCGTGAAGCGCCGGTCCGCCGCCACGCCCGTCACACTCACCGCGACGATCGCCGGCACGACCGCGACCCGGCAGCTGCCCGTCACGGTGACCGCGGCTCCCGCGGACCTCGACACCGAGTACGACGCGGGCTACCTCTGGACCCACTTCGCCTCGACCGACTACGAGAAGATCTACTTCGGCTCCAGCACCGACGGTCTGCACTGGTCGAAGCTCAACAACGACAAGGCCGTGCTCGCCAACCTCGGCGGCACCCTCGGCGTCCGCGATCCGCACCTCGTGCGCTCCCCCACCGGCGACGAGTACTGGATCATCGGCACCGACCTGCACGCCGAGGGCACCGCTCCCGGCGGCACCTGGGACCAGACCAACGCGAGCAAGAACCTCGTCGTCTGGCGCTCGACGGACCTCGTGAACTGGAGCGATCAGAGCATCGTCTTCGCCGGCTTCCCCGACGCGGGCAACGTCTGGGCTCCCGAGGCGATCTGGGACGACGCGACCGGCCAGTACTACGTCTACTGGTCCGCCCGCGACAAGACGCTGACCGGCGGGGCCTCCGCCCAGCGCGTCTACGTCTCGACCACGCGCGACTTCGTCGGCTTCTCCACCCCGAAGGTCTGGCTGGACGAGAACCCCGCCGCCGGCGGCGGGAGCCGCGGCAGCATCATCGACACGACCATCGCGAAGGAGGGGGACACCTACTACCGCTTCTCCACCGCCGACTGGCGCACGGTCGTCGACAAGGCCCCGAGCCTCGCCGGCCCGTGGACCCGCGTGATCGGCTTCGGCGAGGAGAAGTCCCGCGGCCTCTCCGACCACCTCGAGGGCCTCACCGTCTACCAGCTGCCCGACGGCCGATGGGTCGTCATGGGCGACTCGTTCGGCTACTCCGCATACGTCACCGACACCCTCTCGGACATGCGGTTCACGGCGCTTCCTGTCGGCACCACCGGCGCGAACACGTACTCGTTCTCGAAGCCCTTCCGCCACGGCTCGGTGCTCCGCCTCTCGAGCGCCGAGGAGGCGCGCCTGACGGCCGCCTACGGCACCAGCAGCACCGGCCCCGCCGCGAAGCCGGTCAACGCGGCCGGCGAGATCCTCCGCTACACCTTCGACGGCGGCTCGGGCACCACGGTGCGCGACAGCTCGGGCAACAACCAGAACGGCACGCTGCCCTCGGGTGGCACCTGGAAGGACGGCGCCCTGCAGCTCGACGGCACCGACGACTACGTCAAGCTGCCGAACGACCTGCTCGCCGGAGTGACGGACCTCACCATCCAGTCCGACGTCTGGATCGACCCCGCGCAGGGCGGCGCCTACTTCCTCTACGGCCTGGGCAACACCACGAACGGCGCCGGCGACGGCTACCTCTTCACCTCGGGCAACAACTACCGCACCAGCATCGCGACCGGGAACTACACCACCGAGCAGACCGTCGCCGGCGGCTCGGCCCTCCCCCGCGGCACCTGGGCGCACCTGACGTACACGCTCTCCGGCACCACCGGCACGATCTACCTCGACGGAGTGAAGGTCGCCAGCGGCACCGTCACGACCGACCCGAAGGACATCGGCGGCGGCTCCACCTCGGCGAACTACATCGGGCGCTCGAACTACGACGCCGACAACCGCTTCCGCGGCCAGATCCGCGAGTTCTCGGTCTACAACCGGGCCCTCAGCGCCTCCGAGGTGCTCGCCGCCTCCGGCAACACGTCGGCCCTGGTCGACCTGTCGCTCAGCGGCGACGTCCTGAAGACGGCCCCGATCGTCGACTCGGCGAGCAGGACGGTCACCTTCCCGGTGAAGCCGGGGACCGACCTGACGAAGCTCACCCCGACCTTCTCCACCGCGGCCGGCGTCACGGCGAGCCCCGCCTCCGGCACCGTCCGCGACCTCTCCACCCCGCAGACGGTCGTGCTCACGCCCGCCGCCGGCGGCACCGCGACCACCTGGACCCTGAAGGCCGTCGTCATGAAGTCCCCGGTCCTCGCAGGCCTGAACGCCGACCCGAACATCGCGGTCTTCGGCGACACCTACTACCTGTACGCGACCTCGGACGGCTTCGCCGGCTGGGGCGGCAAGACCTTCTACGCCTGGTCCTCGAAGAACCTCATCGACTGGACCCGCTCGGAGCAGCCCTTCCTGACGCTCGACGGCGCGAACGGCAACGTGCCGTGGGCGACCGGCAACGCCTGGGCGCCGACGATCATCGAGAAGAACGGGAAGTACTACTTCTACTTCTCCGGCGAGAACTCCTCGCTGAACCGCAAGACGATCGGAGTCGCCGTCTCGGACAGCCCGATGGGCCCGTTCACGGCGCAGCCGACCGCGATGATCACCAACGGCGAGTCCGTGCGGTCCGGCCAGGCGATCGACCCCGCCGCGTTCACCGACCCGAAGACCGGCAAGAGCTACCTCTTCTGGGGCAACGGCGACCCGCTCTACGGGGAGCTGTCCGACGACATGCTCTCGATCAAGACCGGCACGATCAAGAAGATCAGCGGCCTGACCGACTTCCGCGAGGGTGCGTTCCTGAACTACCGTGACGGTCTGTACCACCTCACCTACTCGATCGACGACACCGGCTCGGAGAACTACAAGGTCGGCTACGCCACCTCGACGAGCGTCGACGGACCGTGGACCTACCGCGGCGTGGTCCTCGAGAAGGACACCTCGCAGGGCATCCTCGCCACGGGCCACAACTCGATCGTCAACGTGCCCGGCACGGACGACTGGTACATCGCCTACCACCGCTTCGCCATCCCCGGCGGAGACGGCCAGCACCGCGAGACGACGATCGACCGGGTGACCTTCGACAAGACGACCGGGCTCATGCAGAAGGTCGTCCCGACCCTCACCAGCGTCGCCGCCCAGACGATCGTCGACACCGCGCCGCTCGCAGCCTCGATCACGGGGAAGGCGACGGTGGGCAGCACGCTGACCGCCTCCGCCTCCTCCCCGTGGACGGCGACCGGCTTCCAGTGGAAGCGCGGTGGGACCGCGATCAGCGGGGCGACGGCGTCGAGCTACACGCTCACCGCCGCCGACCGCGGAGCGACGATCTCGGTGGCCGTGACCGCCGCGAAGCCGCAGTGGACGCCGGCGACGGCCTCCGCCTCCGTCGGTCCCGTGACCGACTCGGCACCCGCGATCGCCGTGACCACGACCTCCACGACGCGCTGCGCCGCCGGGAAGATCGTCGTCACCGCGACCGCCACGAACCCGAACGCCTTCGCCGCGAAGATCGTGATCGGCACGACGTGGGGCTCCAAGAGCTTCGCCGACGTCGCTCCCGGCGCCACCGTCTCGGCCGCCTTCACCACCCGGGCGACGAGCGTGACCGACGGATCCGCGACCGCCACGGCGACCGCGTTCATCAGCGGGAAGCCGGCCACGGCCTCCGCGACCGCCCCCTACTCCGCGGCCAGCTGCAGCTGATCCGCGGGCACGACCCACACCCATTGAGATCGAGCCGGCGACGACGCCGGCCGGAGAACGGAGAACACCCGACATGAACACCCGATCCCTTCTGATCCGCGGAGCCGCTGGACTGGCCGGAGGCGTCCTCCTGCTCGGAGTCGCCGGAACGGCGTTCGCCGCCGAGGTCAACTACGGCAACGACGACGTCGACATCAACGTCGAGATCGCCGACCTCCCCGGGACCGGCGCCCTCTCGATGACCGTCGCCGCGGACTCGACGACGCTGACCGAGACCGGCTCGGACAACGTCCGCCGCCAGTTCACCGGCACCCTGCCCACCGTCACGGTCACCGACACCCGTGACGCCGCGGACGTCTCCCCCGACTCCGCGTGGTACGTCATCGGCACGGCGAGCGACTTCACGTCGGCCGACGGCTCGACCATCGGCGCCGAGAACCTCGGCTGGACCCCGGACCTGGTCGACGGTGGAGACCTCGGCGAGGTCGCCGCGGGCGATGAGGTCGGCACCGCCATCGACGGCGGCGCCAACGGCGTCGGCCTGAAGGGCAAGGAGCTGCTCGCGATCGTCGCCAGCAACTCCCAGCAGGTCAACCCCGAGGGCTCCTGGAGCGCCGACGCCGACCTCTTCCTCCGCACCCCCGTGAACGTGGACGCCGGCGCGTACTCGTCCACCATCACCCTGTCGCTCTTCGAGTGACCCGTCGCGGCCGGGGGACGCACTCCCTCGGCCGCGATCCCACCACGGCCGACGCGGCCGGGCCCGCCCGCCCGGCCGCGTCGTGCTTCCCCCGTGCGACCATGAGGTTCTGATGACTGCTCCGCGCCGCTCCGCCGCTCCCCGCCGCCCGCTCCTCCCCGCGCTGCTCGCGCTGGTCGTCGCCCTCCTCGGCGCGGGCGTCGCCCCGCAGGCCGTCGCGGCCGACGGAGCGATCACCTGGGCGGTCAGCCCCTCCACCGACGGCGTCCCCGACAAGCGCGCGTGGGTCGAGCTCGAGCTCGCCCCCGGCGCGAGCGCCTCGGACGAGGCGGTCGTGCGGAACCTCAGCGACCAGCCCGTGACCTTCAGCATCACCAGCGCCGACGGCTACTTCACCGACACCGGCCGCTTCAACATGCTCAACTCGGACCAGGAGTCGGTCGACGCCGGGCTGTGGATCTCCGCCCCCGAGACCGTGACCGTCGATCCGGGCAGCAGCGGCGTGGTGCCGTTCACCGTGACGGTCCCCGACAACGCCACCCCCGGCGACCACGCCGCCGGCATCGCCGCCTCCGTGCTCTCGCAGGGCACCGAGGCGGGAGGTGCGAACGTCGGAGTGGAGAGCCGCATCGGCTTCCGCGTGATGACCCGCGTGACCGGCGAGGTGACCCCCTCCTTCTCCGTCGAGGACCTGGCCAGCGACTACCGCCTTTCTTGGAACCCGTTCCAGCCCGGCTCCCTCTCGCTCGTCGCCGACGTGGTGAACACCGGCAACGTGCGCCTGCTGCTCGACGGCACGGCGAGCGCCCAGGGCGCCACCGCCCCCGTCGTCGCGGCCGACGCGCCCCAGCAGGAGCTGCTGCCCGGCGACCGGCGCAGCGTCTCGGTGCAGCTCGACGGCATCTGGCCCCTCTTCGGGGTCGGCGCCGACCTGACCATCGCACCGACCGTCGCCGCCGCCGATCAGGAGCCGGTCGCCACCGCTCCTGTGACGGAGTCGATCACGGTCGCCGCCGTGCCGGTCCCGCAGCTGCTCGTGATCCTCGGCGTCGCCCTCATCCTCGCGGCGCTGCTCGCCGGGCGCTCGCGCTCGCGCCGCCGCATCGCCGCCCTGGTGCAGCAGGCCAAGGAGGAGGGCCTGCGCGAGGGCGCGCGCGTCTCCTCCTGAGCACCCCCTCCGCACGCTCCCTCCCCCCTCCCTGCCGCCGAGGGGCCCCGGGCCGTCGGGGGGATCCGCTACACCGGGTTCCCCCGACGGTCCAGGGTTCGCTCACCGCGCGGCCATGCGTCAGAGTGAGCGGATGACCACCACCTCCCTGGAGGCGCCGACTCGGCGTCTCGGCCTCATCGCGCTCATCGCGACCCTCGGCGGCCTCCTCTTCGGCTACGACACCGGCGTCATCAACGGCGCCCTGGAGCCGATGTCGGCCGAGCTGGGCCTCACCGCGCTGACAGAGGGGGTCGTCACCAGCTCGCTGCTCTTCGCCGCCGCGATCGGCGCGATCTCGGGCGGACGCCTCGCCGACGCCCTCGGGAGGCGGACCATGATCCGCCTGCTCGCCGTGCTCTTCCTCGTCGGCGCCCTGGTCTGCGTGGTGGCGCCGGGCTTCGGCGTGATGGTCCTCGGGCGGGCGGTCCTCGGGCTGGCCGTCGGCGGCGCCTCGGTGGTCGTGCCGATCTACCTCTCCGAGATCTCCCCCTCCGAGATCCGCGGCTCGCTCGCCGGCCGCAACGAGCTGATGATCGTGATCGGCCAGCTCGCCGCCTTCGTGGCCAACGCCGTCATCGGCACCGTCTGGGGCGAGCTGCCCGGCGTCTGGCGGATCATGCTCGCCGTCGCCGCGCTCCCCGCCGCGGCGCTCCTGCTCGGCATGACCCGGGTCCCGGAGTCGCCGCGCTGGCTGATCGCGCACGGCCGCCGCGACGAGGCGCTCGACGTGCTCACGACCATCCGGACGCCCGACCTGGCCCATGCGGAGGCGGAGACCATCGCCCGCTCGATCGGCGCGAAGGACGGCCCGAGGATCCCCCTGCTGCAGGCGCTGCGCGAGCGCTGGGCGGTGCGCATCCTGCTGGTCGGCATCGGGATCGGAGTCGCCCAGCAGCTCACCGGCATCAACTCGATCATGTACTACGGCCAGTCGGTGCTGAAGGAGGCGGGCTTCGACCACGACGGCGCGCTCGTCGCCAACATCGCACCCGGGGCGATCGCCGTGATCGGCGGCCTGATCGGGCTGCGGCTCATGCAGACGATGAACCGCCGCACGACCCTCCTGCTCGGCTACTCCCTGACCACCGCGATGCACTTCCTGATCGGCATCGCCTCCGTCGCTCTCCCCGTGGGGAACCCGGCGCGGCCGTACGTGATCCTGGTGCTGGTCGTCGCGTTCGTGGGGAGCATGCAGACGTTCCTCAACATCGTCACCTGGGTGATGCTGTCCGAGATCTTCCCGCTGCGGATCCGCGGCGTCGGCGTCGGCATCGCGATCTTCTGCCACTGGACCACGAACGCGGTGCTCGGCCTGTTCTTCCCCACCCTCGTCTCCGGCGTCGGCATCACCGGAACGTTCTTCCTGTTCGGCGCCGTCGGCCTGCTCGCGCTCGTCTTCATCTGGAAGCGCGTGCCCGAGACCCGCGGCCGCGCCCTCGAGGAGGTCGAGGCGGGCGTCGTCTCCGGCGAGCTCCTGCGCCGCTGACGCCCGCCCTCGGGATCCGCCTACTGGTAGGTGACGAGGTCGGGGAGGGGGCGCACCTCGGCCATGGTCTCGGCGGGGGTGAGCATGGGCGCGTCCTCGTCGTAGAAGTTCTTCCAGCCCCAGCCGATGCCCTCGGGGGCGCCCTCGTGCAGCGCGTCCCAGGTCGCCTGCTTGTCGGGCTGCGAGCCCTGGCCGTCGACGTGGATGAGGAACTCCAGCTCGGGCCGGTCGCGGCGGATGCTGTCGCGGTCCTGCAGCATCGACAGCCGGAACTGGTGCAGCACGAACATCTTCGGCGGCAGCCCCTCGCTCTGCACCAGGTCGGCCAGCCACTCCGACACGCTGTCGACCTCGGCGGCCGAGACGCGCCCGATCTGCTGCAGCGGCTTCTGGCCGGGCAGCAGGCGCCACTCCGGGTCGAGCGCGAGGCCGACGTTGGGCAGCGTCAGCAGGTCGGCGTACTGCTTGGCCTGGGTGAGGAAGTCGGTCAGCCCCGACTGCAGGTCGAGCACCACGTACATCCCGGCCTCCTGCGCCGCGTCGATGTAGGGGCGGATGTCGGCGGCGTCGAGCTCGTTGGAGTAGTCGCCGTCCTTGCCGGGGTCGCCCGCCGCGACCGTGGTGATGATCTCGAGGCTCGGCACGACCTGCTTGTCGGTGAGCGCCCGGTACGGCTCGGCCACCGCCTGCGCCCGCGCGATCGTGGGCTCGAGGCCCTGCTCCCCCAGCACGCCGAGGACGGGAGCGCCCGGAGTGCCGTAGATCGCGACGAAGAGGTGCCCGCCGAACATCCGCTGCCCGCCGCCCGGCAGCTGCCAGCCGCTCGCGGCCGCGCGCACGGCCCACTCGGGCTCGGGTTGCGCGGCGAGCACGGGGCCGAGCAGCAGCGTGCAGGAGGCGTCGGCCTCGGCGATCGCGGTCACGGCTCCGCCCGAGGCGAGCAGGTCGTCGCCGTCGACCACGGTGACGGGCACGCCGGCCGCGCGGGCGGTCGCCAGAGCGGCGACGTCGGCGTCCTGCGCGCGGGCGAGGGCGTGCAGGCCGGTCAGGGCGTCGGCTCGGGCCGGGAGGGCGCCGAAGGGGGCGTCGGAGGCGGTGGACGGCGCGGCGGCGGCGAGGTCGGCGAGCGCCAGGTCGGTCACGGTCAGGCCGGACGCGGTGCTGAGGGCGGCCGCGTCGGAGGCGGAGGCGACGACGTCGACGCCCTCGGGCGCGGTGACGTCGCCGATTGCGAGCACGCGGGTCACGCCGAGGCGGGCGAACTCGGCGGCGAGGGCGTCGGAGGTCGGAGCGGTGGAGGACGGAGCGACGGACGGGGTCGCGGAGTCGGACGGGGTCGCGGAGTCGGACGGCGTCGCCGAGTCCGACGGCGTCGCGGAGTCGGACGGCGTCTCGGAAGCCGTGGATCCCGCGGCCGCGGCGTCCGCGGACGGGGCGGCCGTCGCTCCGGATCCCGCCGAGCCGACCAGCAGCGGCACGCCCCAGGCGATGCTCACCTGGGCGGCGCGCAGGCGGGACTCGGCGACGTCCTCGACCAGGACGACCAGCGGAGCCGCGGCGAACAGGGCCGCACTCGCGGCGAGCGCGTCCGGGGCGAGCGCCACCGGACCGCTCGGAGCCGCGGTGCGGGTGCGGGGCGCCTCCTGCTGGGCGTCGTCCGGAGCGGAGGAGTCGGGCGTGCAGGCGCTGAGCAGCGGGAGCACCGCGAGACCGCCGATCACGACGCTGCGGCGCGAGAGCCCGGAGCGGGCGGGGACGGAACGGGGTGTCGAGGGCATGGCAGGCCTCTCCTCTCGGAGCCCGATCGGGGCTCTCTGGTGCGTGGCTGGTCCTCTCGACTATCGCAGGCCCGGCGGCGGCGAGCGCCGAGGGAGGCGTCCCGGGCGCGCCTCCGACGCCGTCCGGACATGCAGAAGGGGAGCGGCGCCGCAGCTCCGCTCCCCTCCGAGTGGCTGGATCAGACCGTGCGGGGGGCCTTCGCGAGGTTGGCCTCGAGCTCCTCGCGGTTCTGCCGCACCACGTAGGCGGGGCGGTCGCGCTCGACGCGCCACGACTCGCTCAGCGGCGTGATCGCGACGGTGTCGAAGCCGATCCGGTCGTAGAGGTCGGTCACGAAGTGGATCGCCTCGGGGTAGTCGCTCGACGTCGCTAGAGCGCGGCGGTCGGGCGTGCCGGCCGGGGTGCCGTCGGTGGTGATGTCGGCGGCCATGATGTGGTTGAACGCCTTGACGACCTTCGACTCCGGGAGGTGCTGCTGGAGCATCTCGCTGGTCGTGGTCTCGCCCTTGTCGAACGCCTCGATGCGGCCGTCGCGCTCGAAGTAGTAGTTGTTCGTGTCGAGGACGATCTTGCCTGCGAGCGGGGCCACCGGCACCTCCTCGAGGTTCTTCAGCGGCACCGTCACGACGGCGATCTCAGCGGCCTCGGCCGCCTCCTGAGCCGTGGCGGCGCGGGCCTTCGGGCCGAGCTCCGCGATGAGGTCGGCGAGGGTCTCGGGGCCGCGCGAGTTCGCGATGACCACCTCGTCCCCGAGGGCGATGACCGCCCGTGCGACCTGGCTGCCGATGTTGCCTGCTCCGATGATTCCGTACGTCGTCATGCTGAGGAGAACGCGGAGGGTGCCCAGGCATTCCGCTCTGCGGCGTTCTCCCACGCCGCACCCAGGTGGGCCCGTGCCTCCAGTAGCCTCGGTCCTCGGGCGCCGCTGCCCGAGAAGGAGTCCGTGATGCCGCAGTACGACCTCCCGCTCGACCTCCTCGAGCAGTACGCCCCCGAGATCGCCGAGCCCGCCGGGTTCGCCGAGTTCTGGCGCGACACGATCGCCGAGGCGAGGGCCGTCGCGACCGAGCCGCGCCTCGAGCGGGTCGACGCCGGCTTCGGACTGCTCGACACCTTCGACGTCACCTACTCCGGCTTCGGCGGCCACCCGATCCGCGCGTGGCTGATCCTCCCCCGCGGCGTCGAGGGCCCCCTCCCCGGGCTCGTGACCTTCATCGGCTACGGAGGCGGCCGCGGGCAGCTCGCGGAGTGGACCGCGATGTCGGCCGCCGGCTACGCGCACCTGGTCATGGACACCCGCGGCCAGGGGTCCGGGCACCGCTCCGGAGCCACGCCCGACCCGGTGGGCAGCGGGCCGCACGTCTCCGGCTTCATGACGCAGGGCATCGAGTCGCCCGCGGAGCACTTCTACCGCCGCGTCTTCACGGACGCCGTCCGAGCGCTCGACGTGCTGCGCGCGCACCCCGCGGTCGACGCCTCCCGCGTGGCCGTCTCGGGCGGCAGCCAGGGAGGCGGGATCGCTCTCGCCGTCACCGGGATCCTGGGCCTGCTCGGCGAGTCGGAGGCGGCGCGCGCCGCGATCGTCGACGTGCCGTTCCTCTCCCACATCCCGCACGCCGTGCGGCTCGTCGACACGATGCCGTACGGCGAGATCGTGCAGTACCTGCACACCCACCGCGGCGCCGAGGCGCGCGTGTTCGACACCCTCTCGTACTTCGACGGCACCTCCTTCGCCCCGTACGCGCAGTCCCCCGCGCTGTTCTCAGTCGCGCTCCGCGACGACATCTGCCCGCCGTCCACCGTCTACGCCTCCTACAACCGCTATGCCGGACCCCGCGAGATCCGGGTCTACCCCTTCAACGGCCACGAGGGCGGCGAGGCGTTCCAGATCGGCGAGCACGTGCGCTTCCTGGGGCGCGAGCTGGCGTAGGAGGAGGCGCCGGCCGGTCTGCGGACGGGGGCGGTGCGCCCCGGCGCATCACCCGTCCCGACTCGCGATCATCGCGCTGCCGATGCGGTCCTCGAGGTCGGCCAGCTCGTCGAGGACGTCGCCGACCACCCAGACCTGCCGGGCGCCTCGACGGGCGCCGCTTTGTGACGCCGTGCGTCGCGCTCGGTACCCGTTCGCGGCTCCGCTGGGCACTATCGATTCCATGACCCGCCAGATCCGCTTCAACGCCTTCGACATGAACTGCGTCGCCCATCAGTCCTCGGGCATGTGGCGCCACCCCCAGGACCAGTCCTGGCGCTACAAGGACCTCTCGTACTGGACCGACCTGGCGAAGCTGCTCGAGCGCGGCACGTTCGACGGGATCTTCATCGCCGACGTGCTCGGCACCTACGACGTCTACGGCGGCTCGAACGAGGCGGCGATCCGCCACGGCGCGCAGGTCCCCGTCAACGACCCGATCCTCCTCGTCTCGGCGATGGCCGCCGCGACCGAGCACCTCGGCTTCGGCATCACCGCGGGCACCGCCTACGAGCACCCGTACCCGTTCGCGCGGCGCATGTCGACGCTCGACCACCTGACGAAAGGCCGCGTGGGCTGGAACGTCGTCACCGGCTACCTCCCCAGCGCCGCCCGCAACATGGGCCACGAGGACCAGCTCGAGCACGACGACCGCTACGACGTCGCCGACGAGTACCTCGAGGTGCTCTACAAGCTGTGGGAGGGGTCCTGGGAGGACGACGCGGTCGTCCGCGACCGCGAGTCGGGCGTCTTCACCGACCCGGCGAAGGTGCACGAGATCGGGCACCGCGGCAAGAACTTCACCGTCCCCGGCATCCACCTCTCGGAGCCGTCGGTGCAGCGGACCCCCGTCATCTACCAGGCGGGAGCGTCGCCGCGCGGCATCCGCTTCGCGGCGGGCAACGCGGAGGCGATCTTCGTCGCGTCCTCGACGAAGGCCGGCCTGAAGGCGACCGTCTCGCGCATCCGCGACGCCCTCGAGGCGGCCGGCCGCGACCGCTACTCCGCGAAGATCTACACGCTGCTGACGATCATCACCGCCGAGACCAGCGAGGCCGCGCACGAGAAGCACCGCGACTACCTCTCCTACGGGAGCGAGGAGGGGGCGCTGGTCTTCATGTCGGGCTGGATGGGCATCGACCTGTCGCAGTACGACCTCGACGAGCCGATCGGCAACGTGAAGAGCAACGCGATCCAGTCGGCCGTCGCCAACTTCCAGGAGGCGAACGAGGACGGCTCGGAGTGGAAGGTCCGCGACATCGCCAAGCTCAGCGTGATCGGCGGGCTCGGCCCGTTCGTCGTCGGCTCGCCCGCGGAGGTGGCCGACCACCTGCAGGAGTGGGTCGAGGAGACCGACGTGGACGGGTTCAACCTCGCCTACGCGATCACGCCCGGCACCTTCGAGGACGTGGTGGAGTTCATCGTGCCGGAGCTGCGCCGCCGCGGCGCGTACCCGGAGGAGTACGTCGAGGGGAGCCTGCGCCAGAAGCTGCACGGCCGCGGTGACCGGCTGCCGGAGGAGCACCTCGGCGCCGGCTTCCGCTACGCGCCGGCGGCGGTCTGACGACAGGGGGCGCCGGGCGGCCGGTGGGGGCGGGGGGTCTCCACAGGCCGCTCCGCGGCCGCGCCGGACGCACGAGCACCCCGCCGCGATGCGCGACGGGGTGCTCGGGACGTGCGGAGGGGCTCAGCCCTCGAAGGTGGCGTCGAGCGTGATGTCGACCCCGGTGAGCGCCTTGCTGACGGGACAGGTCTCCTTGGCCTCGTCGGCGGCCTTGAGGAAGGCGGCCTCGTCGATGCCGGAGACCTCGCCGCTCACGACGAGCTTGATGCCGGTGAGCTTGAATCCGCCGGCCGAGTCCGGGCCGAGCGAGACGTCGGCGCGGACGTCGAGCGCCTCGACGGTGCCGCCGGCCTGGCCGAGGACGGCCGAGAACTGCATCGCGTAGCAGGCGGAGTGGGCGGCCGCGAGGAGCTCCTCGGGGCTGGTCGAGCCGTTGGCGTCGTCGGCGGCGCGCTTGGGGAACGAGACGTCGTAGGTGCCGATCTTCGAGCTCGAGAGCTCGACCTGGCCCTCGCCGGTCTCGAGCGAGCCGTTCCAGGCGGTGCGTGCGGTACGAGTGGGCATGAGTCCTCCTTGGGGGGCGGGGAGAACCGTAGAACGATCGTTCTCCCCTGATGCGCCGAGCCTAGGTGGAACGCGCGGCTTCCTGCAACCACCGGCCTCGGACCCTCGGCGAGATGCCAGTCCGGCGCGCCTCCGTCGGCGTGTCGCGTACGGGAGCGGCCTGTCGCGGAGGAGAGGACGGCCGCCAGGTCAGTGCACGAGCTTCAGGCCGACGACGCAGCCGACGATCCCGAGGACCAGCAGCGTGCGCACGAGCGAGAAGCCCTCGCCGCCGAAGAACATGCCGTAGAGGACGGTCAGCGAAGCGCCGATCCCGACCCAGACCGCGTACGCGGTGCCGGTGGGCAGCTCGCGCATCGCGTAGGCGAGGCCGGCCATGCTCGCGACGACGCCGACTCCGAAGACGACCGACGGGCCGAGCCGCGTGAATCCCTCCGACTTGCCGAGGGCGGTGGCCCACACGGCCTCGAGGACACCGGAGAGGATGAGGACGATCCAGGACATGACAGCTCCTACGAGTCAGTCTTGTCGCGTTCCGGGTACTGCTCCCTCGTCCGGTCGCCGTCATCGGCTCCGGACAGTCTGCCCGTGCGCGCTGGGCAGGCCCTGGGCAGCGCGCGGCGGGGGCGGAGCCGCCGCGACCGCGGCTCCGCCCGCCGCCGTCAGCGCGGCTGAGCCGGGTTCGTCGGCACTCCGTGCGAGGGCGGGTTGATCGGCGGACCGGACGTCGCCGGAGAGACCGGCGATCCGGACGACGAGCGGGACACCTCGGGGAGCGACTCCGGCACGCTGCCTGCCGGCTCCGCTCCCCCGCGCAGCTGCTCGAGGCGCGAGTGCAGGATCGTCGTCACCGGCAGGCGGTGCCCGTGCGCCTCCTCGTAGGCGAGCAGCGCGCCGAGGCCGGCCTCGTCGAGCGGGCGGATGCGCTCCGCGAGCGTGCCGAGCGGGATGTCGTTCCAGTCGGGGAGCGGCAGCTCCTCGCGGGAGGGTGTGTCTGTCATTCGTGCTCCTTCCGTTCCCTCCATCCCACGCCCCGGACGGCCGTCCGCCCAGGGGCTTGACCGGTCGCGGGGAGAGCGGGGCGGTCGGGGCGGTCGGGAAGGACGGTCCGGCGGAGCGGCGGCCCCGCCGGGACCGTCGGCGGATCAGGCGGTGCGGCGGGACGAGCGGCGGGTCGCCAGGTGCACGAGGACTCCGACCACGAGGAGGATCCCGGCGTAGAGCCAGACGATCGGGTCCTGCTGGCTGAGGAGCAGCACGCACGAGGCGACGCCGAGCACGGGGATCGCCGTCCACACGCGGAAGTGGTCGTGCTCGACCTTGTCGCGCCGCAGCACGAGCACCGAGACGTTCGTGCTGATGAACACCAGCAGGAGGAGCAGCACCACGGTCTCGGCGAGGGTCGCCAGATCGCCGACCAGGGTCAGGAGGCACGCCGCCAGCGTGGTCACCGCGATGGCCACCCACGGCGTACGGCGCTTCGGCAGCACCCGGCCGAGCACGTCCGGGAGGAGGCCGTCCTTCGCCATGCCGTAGGTGACACGGCTCGCCATGATCATGGTCAGCAGCGCTCCGTTGGCGACCGCGACGAGCGCGATCAGGCTGAACAACCACGCCGGCACCCCGGCTCCGCTCGCCGTCACGACGTCGAGCAGCGGGGCGGAGGATCCGGACAGCTCGTCGGCGGGCAGCGCGATCGAGCTCGCGAGGCCGACCAGGACGTACACCGCACCGGCCGTCAGCAGCGAGCCGAACAGCGCGCGCGGGTAGACGCGGCTGGGGTCGCGGATCTCCTCGGCGATGTTGGCCGAGGTCTCGAAGCCGACGAAGGAGTAGTACGCGATGATCGCCGCGCCGAGCACCGCCAGCGCCGGCGCCTGCTCGGAGCTGAGCTCGACCGTGCGGGCGAGGTCGCCGCCTCCGCCCGCCACGAGCAGCGCGACGCATCCGATCACGATCAGCAGGCCGCCGACCTCGATCACGGTCATCACCGTGTTGCTGAGCAGCGACTCCGCGACGCCCCGCGCGTTGAGGCACGCGACGAGGATCAGGAAGACGATGGCCGTCGGCACGGTCGGCACGTCGAGGAAGGTGCCGAGGTAGTCGCCGGCGAACGCGAGCGACAGGCCGGCCGCGCTGGTCACTCCGGCCGCGAGCATGGCGAAGCCGACCAGGAACGAGACGATCGGGCGCTTGAAGGCCCGCTGCGCGAACACCGCCGCGCCTCCCGCCTTCGGGTACTTGGTCACCAGCTCGGCGTAGGAGCCTGCGGTCAGCAGCGCGAGGCCGAGCGCGAGCAGGAGGGGCATCCAGACGGCGCCGCCGACCTCCGCCGAGAGCGTGCCCATGAGGGCGTAGATGCCTGCGCCGAGGACGTCGCCGAGGATGAAGAAGTAGAGCAGCGGGCCGGTGATGCGGCGGCGCAGGGAGGTGCCGCCGGCCTCTCCGGTCGCGGGGGCGTCGCTCGTGGTGGCCATGTCGTCCTCTCGTCGCGCGCTCGGGAGCGAGCACGACGGGCCACGCTAGGGAGGAGGGGGCCGGGAGGTCGAGAAGGTTGACCGGGTGGGGCCGAGGGCGCTACACGCGCGGGGCGTCTGCGGAGCGGGCGCCTGCGGGCCGGGCGCGACTTGCGGGCCCGGCGCCTTCCGCGGGCCGGGCGCGTTCCCCGATCGGGCACGGCATGCCGCGCCCCGCGCCGGCCGTCAGCCGAGGACGACGTGCTCCCCACCGCGCTGCTCGGCAATCTCCTCGCCGACCTCCTCCGCCTCCTGGCGCGACTCGTGGTGGCTCAGCGGGACCCGGGCGTGGGCGATGCGGTTGTGCCAGCCCTGCTCGTCGGAGTAGGTCTCGATGGGGAGGACGGTCGTGGTGCTCATGGTGCTCCTTCGTGGTGGTCCCTCCATGGCACCTCGCGCCCCCCGCCGCTCGGGAGAGGGTTGACGCGAGCCCGTGTCTCGAGCAGGACGGAGGCGTCTCGGCGGCACACCAGCGAGCGGCGGCGCCGCGACGAGTCAGGGCGAGACCATGCCGCCGTTCACGTTGAGGGTCTCGCCGGCGACGAAGCTCGACTCGGCGGACGCCAGGAACACGTAGGCCGGGGCCTGCTCGGCGGGCTGGGCGGCACGGCCCATCGGCGACTCGCTGGAGCCGAAGTCGGGCAGGCTCTCGGGGTCGACGCCGCCGCTCACCTGCAGGGCGGTCCACGTCGGGCCGGGCGCCACGACGTTCACGCGGATGCCCTTCGCGGCGAGCTGCTGCGCGAGGCCCTTCGAGAGGTTGTTGATCGCGCCCTTCGTCATCGCGTAGTCGAGGCGGTCGGGGGCGGGCTTGTGCGCCTCCGCCGACGCCGTGTTGATGATGGTGGCGCCCGCGGGCAGGTGCGGGAGGGCCGCGCGGATGATCCGGAACGGAGCGAAGACGTTGACCGCGAAGGTCGCCTCGAACTGCTCGTCGGTGATGTCGAGCAGGTCCTCCTTCCAGATCTGCTTGCCGGCCACGTTGACCACCGCGTCGAGCCCGCCGAGGCCCTCGACCGCCTCCGCCACGAGCCGCGCGCAGTACTCGGCACGCGTGAGATCGCCGGGGATCGGCACGGCGGTGCGTCCCTCCGCACGGATCAGCCCGATCACGTGCTGCGCGTCCTCCTCCTCGCTCGGGAGGTAGGCGAGGGCGACGTCGGCCCCCTCGCGGGCGAAGGCGATGGCCACGGCTGCGCCGATCCCGGAGTCGGCTCCCGTGATGAGCGCGCGGCGGCCCGCGAGCCGGCCGGTGCCGCGGTAGCTCTCCTCGCCGAGGTCCGGCACCGGGGTCATCCGCGACTGCAGCCCGGGCTCGGGCTGCTGCTGGACCGGCGGAGTCACGTCCGGGTACTGGGTGGCGGGGTTCGTGAACGTGTACTGGTCGGGCATTGCTCCTCCGTCCGCGGCACCCGGATCGGGCCGCTCCCCTCCATCCCAGGCGAGCCGCGCCTCCGGAGCCACCCCGTGCACGGGCGGGCGGCGCTGTGGTAGCAGGCACCGCGCCTGCTCGGAGGACCGGCACGGCGACCCGGACGTGCCGGTGCTCCGCTCCGCGGATGAACACCGGACGACAGTGGGCTCCCCCGCGCGCCGAGGCCGCGCGGGCGTGCGAGGCTTGATGGTCGTCCCCCTCCCGCCAGCCGAACGCGTGCCCGAGCGCCGTGCCCAGGGGGACGCCGAGGACGAAGGCCGCGGATCCGCCGCCCGCCGTGATCGCGGTCGCGCGGCCGAG
>NZ_PSWC01000016.1:0-85368 GCF_002931535.1 Rathayibacter sp. AY1C6
CGGGGGAGGGGGGTTCTCGGGGGCGGTGCAGGAGGAGCGCTGCGGGACGCTCCTCCCCCGGCCCGTCGCGAGGGGGCGCTCCGGGCCGGGTGGAGAGGGGATCAGCTCGCGAAGGTCCAGGTGAGCGGGAGCGACGCGGACAGGCCCTGGTAGGCGTTGGTGGCCGACGAGTCGAGCGTCACGGCGATGGAGAAGGGGGTGGAAGTGCCGGGGGTGACCGGGGCGGTGTTGAGGGTCTTGACGGCCGAGCCGGCGAGGGTCGCGGCGGTGCCGGTGAAGACGGTGGTCCCGCCGGAGGTGATCACGACGTTGAGCTTGCCGCAGAAGTCGGTGGCGGAGCCGGAGGCGCCGGCCGCGACGTTGTTGCTCTGCGAGCAGGTGGCGCCGGGGGTCAGCGTGAAGGTGTTGGCGTTGACGGTGCCGGTGTTCTTCAGCGTGATCGCGGTGGTGACGGTCTGGCCGGGGACCATCGTGGTCGATCCGCCGAACTTGTTGATGGTCGCGCAGGTCGCGGTGTTGGTGCTGATCGAGCCGCCGTCGGTGCTGAGGCAGGTGATGGGGCTGGCACCGGTCGACTTCTCCTCCATGACGAGCGAGCCGGAGGCGGCGGTGTTGCCGGTGTTGGAGATGCTCGCGACGAAGCCGGACAGGGTGCCGGACATCGAGACGGAGAGGAGAGCGGCGGCGGCGATGCTCGTCGCGATGGCGAGGGGGGCGAAGCGGACGCGCTTGGACTTGGCGGTGTGGGTCGACATGGCAGGACTCCTGATCGGGTGGGGCGGGCTGATGCTGAAGGGGGAGGGTCCGGCTGGTGGTCCGCCGAACTCGATTGACCGCTAAGTTACTTGATGACAAAGATACATTGCAATCGTTCTTTTACCCCCTGTCCGGGTGACAGGCCGGGACCCCCGAGGGCGACCCGTACGATGACCCCAGCCCTACCCCGAGAAGGACGAATGACCACCGAGAGACCGACCCCGCGCGACGTCGACCAGGACGCGCCCGCCGTGCAGCTGCGGCAGTCGCTCCGGCTGCTCGAGAACGCGCAGCGGCACCTCCGCGCGAGCATCGCCGCGGGCGTGGGCGTGGGCATCTCGGAGCTCACCGCGCTCGAGGTGCTCGGCGAGTCGCCCGACCTCACGCCGAAGTGGCTGGGTCTCGAGCTCTCCCTCTCGACGGGCGCCGTGACCGCGCTCCTCGACCGGCTCGCGACCGCCGGCCACGTCGACCGGCTCGCCAACCCGCAGGACCGCCGCAGCGTCCTCCTGCGCCTCACCGCCTCCGGGGAGCAGCTGCTCGCGCAGGTGGACGAGCGCTACGACGAGGTCAGCGCGGAGGTGCTGAAGGCCTCCCCCGGGCTGAACGGCATGGCGGACGACCTGGCGCGTGCCGCCGCGGTCATCACCGCGCACACGATCCGCTGATCCGCGCCAGTCGCTAGGAGTCCAGCGCCCGGGTCAGGGTCCAGACGTTGCGCCCCTCCGAGCGCTCGTGCTCGAACGTAGTCGTCAGTGCCTGGATGAGGGCGAGCCCGCGGCCCGACTCGGCGAAGACGTCCGGCATCTCCCGCGGCCCCGTGCCGATGTCCGGCGGATCGGCCGTGTCGACCAGCTCCGCGTGGATCGCGTCTCCCTCGACGCGCACGACGAGGCGGCAGACGATCGTCGTCGTCGACGTCGCGTGCTGGATGACGTTGTCGACCAGCTCGACCAGCGCCGTCTCGACGGCCATGCGGTCGCGGGCCGGCAGGTCCGGGCGCTCGCCCCAGAGCCCGGCGAGCATCTCGTGGACGACCTCGGTGTCGTCCGGGGGCGTCCGGAACCCGACGCTGCGCTCAGTCACGGTACGCGTCGCCGGCCGTGTCGAAGAGGGTGAGCACCCGGTCCAGATTGGACAGCTGCAGCACCATCACGACCTGCCCGCTGGGAGCCGCGATCCGCAGGTCGCCGCCCGCCTGCCGCGCGGTCTTGAGAGCGCCGACCAGGGCGCCGAGACCGGAGGAGTCCATGAACGTCACCGCGCTGAGCTCGACGACGATGCGGGGGCTGCCCTCGTCGATCGCCCGGCGGACGGCCGAGCGCAGCTCCGGAGCCGAGGCCGCGTTGAGCCGCCCCTCCCCCCGCAGCACGGCGATGTCGGGGGCGATCGTCTCGGTCGTGAACGTCATGCGGGGTCCTTCTCGGCGGAGCGGTCGGCGCCCGTGCGGGTCAGCACGAGGGCGGTGATGTCGTCGGACGCGGAGCCGGAGGCGGCGAGCGCCCTCAGCGCCTGCAGGAACTCGGCGGTGTCGGCGGAGTCGCGGGCGAGGTCGACCGCGCGCGCCAGGGACTGCAGGGTCCCGTCGTAGAGGTCGAGGACGCCGTCGGTGAAGGCCAGGAGCGAGTCGCCGACCGCGAGCTCCACGGTCTGGGTGATCCAGCCGCCGTCCTCCGCGATGCCCAGCGGGAGGCCCAGTGCCGCGAGCCGCTGGAACGAGCCGTCGGCGCGGAGGAGGACGGTGAGCCCGTGGCCCGCGTCGACGAAGTCGATCCGGCCGGACGCGGTGTCGAGGCGCCCGTGGAAGAGGGTCGCGAAGGTCTCCGTGGCCGTGAAGTCGTCGTGCAGCTGGGCGCTCACCGCGCTGACGACCGCGTCGGGGTCGCCGCCCAGGCGCGCCCGGAACGCGGAGCGGATCGAGGCGGCCACGATCGCCGCTGCCGTCCCCTTGCCCATCACGTCCACGAGGGTCAGGTCGACCGTCTCGTCGTCGCCGCGCCAGCTGTAGAAGTCGCCGGTGATCGTCCACCGCGGCAGCGAGAGCCCCGAGAGCTCGTAGCCGGCGGGGTGGTGGAGGGAGGAGGGAGCCATCTGCGTCTGCATGTCGGCGGCGCGGTCGCGCTCCGCCGTGTCGCGCAGCTCCCGCTCGACCCACTCGCCGAACTCCTCGAGCAGCTGCCGCTCGTCCGGGGTGAGGCTCCGGGGCACGAAGTCGATGAGGCAGAGGGTGCCCAGCTGCAGGTCGCCCTCGACCGACAGCGGCCGCCCGGCGTAGAAGCGGACGTGCGGGTACCCCGCGACGTGCTCGTGCCCGGCCCACGCCTCGTCGGCACCGAGGTCCGGCACGACGAAGGTGGTGCGCTTCTCGAGCGTCGCGTCGCAGAAGGTGCCGGCGCGCGGGTAGGCGAGCACGGCGTCCGGACGCTGCGGGGACTTCGTGAACAGCGTGGTGTCGTCGAGGAAGTGGATCTCGGCCACGGGCACGCGGAACAGCTCCTCGGCCATCCGTGTGATCCGGTCGAAGCGCTCCTCCGGAGCCGACCCCATCATCTCGAGCGCCTCGAGCGCCACCAGCCGCGGATCCTGCTCGGCCTCGATCATCCGTGCCCCCTTCCCCCTGCGCGCCGCGCCGGGACTCCCCGGAGCGCACACGCACCTCCGACCGTATCGCCCCGCTTGACGGGTGGGGGACCTTCGGCGCCTCTGTACCCCTCACGGGGTACGGCTGTCGCAGATCGCGCGGTCGGGAGCGTCGGCGGTGGCCGATCCCGGCCGTCCTCGCCTCCGCCTCTTGCCGCCGGACGGAGCGGACCCCTACTCTTCACCCGACGCTCCCCCGGCGACCCGCGAGCACCCGAAGCCCGCAGGCTCGTGGGCGTCGCCTCAGGAGCGCCCGTGCCCACTCAGCCGCGTCCCCTCCGCCGATCGCGCGCGGAGACGAACCGACCCTCTCGATCCGACGCGCCCCGGCGCGGGAGCCCGCTCGCTGCGGCGCTCCTGCTGGTGACCGCCCTGATCCTCCCGCTCGCCGCCGCGCCGACCGCGTCCGCCGTCGACTCGGCGGGCGACGAGTACGACGCGATGCGCCTCGGCCTCGTCGCCGATCTGACGGGCACGATCCCGGGAAGCGGGAGCGTCGGCGGCCTCGCCGCGGCGAAGGGCCGCCTCGTCGCCGAGGCCGAGGGCTACTGGTCGACGCTCGAGACCGACGGCGGCGAGCCCTGGCCCGATCTGGTCACGGGCACCTCGGCGGTGGAGGTGTGGACCGCCTACAAGCGGGTCACCGTCCTCGCGACCGCGCTGAAGACCCCCGGCACCGCCCTCAGCGGCGACCCGGCGCTCCTCCGCGACGTCGTCACGACCGCCGACTGGCTCTCGGCGAACCGCTACAACCGCTCCACCACCGGCACCTCCCGCTGGTGGGAGCAGCAGATCGGCATCCCGCTCGAGCTGAACAGCATCACCGCCCTCCTCTACCCCGACCTCTCGGCGGCGCAGGTGCAGGCCTACCTGTCGGCCTCGACGCGCTTCGCCGACACCGTCACCCGGACCGGCGCCAACCGCGTCTGGACGGCGGCGGTCATCGCCGGGCGGGCAGTGCTTCTGAAGCAGCCGGCGAAGATCGCGGAGGCGGCCGCCGGCATCGACCCGGCGCTGAGGACGGTGGCGTCCGGCGACGGCTTCCACGCCGACGGCTCCTTCGTGCAGCACAGCGTCTTCGCCTACAGCGGCGGGTACGGGCTCTCGATGCTCGACACCCTCGACGACCTGTACTCGCTGCTCGACGGCTCCCGCTGGGAGATCACGAGCCCGGAGGGGCTCGGCGTGTACGACCGGCTCGCCTCCTCCTTCGCCCCCGTCACCTGGTGCGGCGCCGTGATGTCGACGGTCCGCGGCCGCGAGACCGCGCGGGCGGAGTCGGAGGACGGCGACGTCGGCGTCCAGCTGCAGGCGGCGGTGCTGCGCCTCGCCGACAGCGCCCCGCCCGCGGTCCGGACCCGGACGAACGCGCTGGCGAAGAGCTGGCTGGCCTGCAACGCCGGCAGCCCCGTGAGCATCGAGACGGCCGGATCCGTCAGCGACGTCGTGCGCGCGCGGCTCGTCCTCGCCGACACGGGCCTGACCGCGACCCCGATCGGCTCGGGCGTCCGGGCCTTCGCCGGCATGGACCGCTTCACGCGGACCACGGCGACCTCGGGCTTCGCCGTCGGCCTGTCGAGCACACGGATCGCCCGCTACGAGTCGCTCAACGGCGAGAACCGCAGCGGCTGGTACACCGGCGACGGCGCGACCTCGCTCCACCTGGGCAGCGGGCGCCAGTACGACGACGGCTACTGGGCCACGGCGAACCCGTACCGGATGCCCGGCACCACCGAGGACACGATCGTCCGGAGCGCGGGCGAGGGCGCGTCGTCCCGCCCGACGACGACCTTCACCGGGAGCCTCGAGAGCCCGTCGCGGCGGACGGGGATCGCGGCGCTCGACTTCGACGCGGCGTCGGTGAGCCTGGTCGCGAAGAAGGCCTGGTTCACCTTCGACGACGAGATCCTCGCGCTCGGCTCCGGGATCACGGCGACCGACATGTCCGGGACCGGCTGGGACGGGGTGCGCCGGCGCGCGGAGACGGTGATCGACGACCGCCGCGACGTCGCTCCCGACGCGAGGCTCCGCGTCGACGGCGTCCTCCGCGGTGCGGAGGCGACCGCCACGAGCACCGCCCGCTGGGCCTCGATCACCGGCTCCGCGGAGTCGGTGGGCTACGTCTTCCCGACGCCGATCGCCCTGACCGCGCAGGGGCGGACCCGCACCGGAGCCTGGAGCGCCGTGAGCGCCGCCGGTCCGACGGCGCCGGTGACCGGCCACTACTACTCCCTCACGACGAGCCACGGCACGAACCCGACCGGCGCCTCGTACGCGTACACGGTCCTCCCCGGCGCCTCCGAGGCGGCGACCGCCGCGTACGCGGCGGACCCGGACGTGACCGTGCTCAGCAACACACCCCAGCTGAGCGCCGCCCGCGACCGCTCGACCGGCACCGTGAGCGCCGTGTCGTGGAAGGCCGGGACCACGAGCCCCGTCCTCGTCGGAGGCACCCGGGTCGCGAGCATCACCGGCGCCGGACTGGTCTCGATCCGGGAGGACGCGGACACGGTGACCGTCTCGACCGTCGACCCGACGCAGGTCTCGACGAGCGCGCTCACCGTGACGCTCGCGCGGCCGACCGCGGGCACGGTGTCCTCGAGCGCCGCCTTGAGCGTGACGAGCAGGACGAGCACCGCGACGACGATCACGTTCCGGCCGAACGGGCTGAAGGGAGCGACGGCGTCCATCGTGCTCGCGAAGAGGGCCGCCACTCCGGTGCCGACGGCCGCGCCCACGCCGACCGCGACGGCAGCGCCGACCTCGACCTCCACGCCGACCGCCACCGCGACTCCGCTCGCCGCCGTCGGGGCCGGCACCCACCAGAACGGCTCGCCGGCCGTCGCCGTCACGGGCACCTGGTTCACCACCTCCTCCTCCGCGGACAGCGGCGGCGGTGTCTCCTTCTCGTCGACAGGGGGCGCCTCCGCCACCCTCCGCTTCACCGGCACCGGAGTCTCGTGGGTGAGCCGCCGGTCCAGCACGTCCGGGATCGACGAGGTCCGCCTCGACGGCGTCCTCGTGGCCTCGGTCGACCGCTACAGCGCCACCACCCGCTCCGCCCAGACCGTCTGGACCAGCGGGACCCTGCCCGCCGGCACCCACACCGTCACGATCACCCGCGGCAGTACACGGAATCCGGCGGCGACCGGGGGCAACCTGATCCACGACGCCTTCGTCGTGAGGGGCTGACCGCGCGGCTATCACCGGCCGCGGTGCCTGGCCAGGCCCTCGCCCGGTGGCGGGCGGGCCCGTAGCGTCGCCCGGACCGATCGACCCGCCGGGGTCACGACGAGAGGACGCGCCATGAGCAGCACGAGCGACATGATCCGGAGCCACCCCGAGGAGCTGCGAGGCGTCGATCCGGAGGTCCTGGCCGAGTGCATCGACGCGTGCGGCGCCTGCGCGCTCACCTGCACCGCCTGCGCCGACGCGTGCCTCGGCGAGGAGTCGGTCGCCGAGCTGGTTCACTGCATCCGCACCGACCTCGCCTGCGCCGACGTGTGCGCCGCGACCGGCGCCGTGCTCTCGCGCCGCGGCGTCGTCGGATCCGCGGCCGTCCGCGCCCTCGTCGAGGCCTGCCTCCTGGCCTGCCGCGCCTGCGCCGACGACTGCGAGCAGCACGCCGGGATGCACGAGCACTGCCGGATCTGCGCCGAGGCCTGCCGCCGCTGCGAGCAGGCGTGCGAGAGGCTGCTCGCGCAGCTCTGAGCGCGGGCGCCACCGCGGGACACCACCCCCACCGGACTCGACGGGCGGCTGTCAACCGTCCTGCCCTGAGCGTCCGGCGCTCCGCGGAGGTCATCGCCCACATCGAGCTCGAGACGCGCCGCATGCAGCCGGCCCGTCCCTCGGGGAGCGAGGAGATGACGGACATCCCTCCGCTGGACTTCCTCGAGTACACGGACATCGCCGACCTCGAGGACGCCCGGCGCGACCCGATGGACTAGGCCGCCGCCGGCTCCTCGGTGGAGCGGGAGTCGCTGAGGGACAGCGAGCCGATCGTCGCGATCACGCCGACGAGGACCGCCACGACCAGGAAAGCGACCCGCTCACCCGCGAAGAAGCTCCGGACGAGGTCCGCGCTCCACGCGCCCGCCGGGAGGGTGGTCGCCACCAGTGCGGCGATCAGCGTGCCGACGACGGCCGTGCCGATGCTGGTGCCGATCTCCTGGGCCGTGTCGTTGAGCGCCGCACCGATCGAGGTGCGGTTCGCGGGCATCGCCTCGACGAGGGCGACGGCGCAGATGGTCATGATCGTCCGCAGGCCCACCGTCATCACGACCATCATCACGGCGATCGCGAGGTAGCCCCGGTCCACCGCCCAGGACATCCCGAGCAGCGCGCCGACCAGGAGCCCGGTGCCGATCAGGCAGGCCGCGCGGTGCCCCAGCTTCGCGGCGAGGCGCTCGGTGACCGGAGTGGCGGCGAGCATCGTGACGATGACGGGCAGGTTCGCGAGGCCGGCGCGCACCGGGCTCCAGCCGTAGGCGTACTGGAAGTGCAGGATCAGGCCGAACAGGACGCTCGCGAAGGCGACCGAGGCGCCGAGCTGCGTGAGCGCCGCTCCCCGCGCGGGGCCGGCGCGGAAGATTGCGAGGTCGATCATGGGCGAGACGGCGCGGCGCTCGCGGACGACGAATCCCGCGACGGCGGCGACGGTGCCCGCGGCGCAGGCGATCGTGAGGAGCGACAGCCAGCCGTTCTCGACTCCGCTGGTGAGTGTGTAGCAGCCGAGCCCCACCGCGGCGACGGTGAGGGCGGTCCCCGGCAGGTCGAGCCGACCGGAGGTGAGGTCGGCGCGCTGGTCCGCGGGGACTCCGAGGCGCACGCCGATCCAGACCAGCAGCGCGATCGGGGCGTTGACGACGAGCAGCCACTGCCAGCTGACGGTGCTGAGGATCGAGCCGCCGAGGAGGGGGCCGAGGACCATGCCGGACATCCCGACGATCATCACGATCGCGATCGACCGCATGCGGAGCCTCTCGTCGTCGAAGAGCCGGAACACCAGCGACATCGTGACGGGCGCCATGGCGGCCGCGGCGCAGCCGAGCGCCGCGCGGAGGGCGATCAGCTGGCCGATGTCGGTGACGAGGACGACGGCGAGGCTGATCAGCCCGAACGCGGCGAGGCCGGTGAGGAGCACGCGGCGGCGGCCGAACCGGTCGGCGGCGGACCCGGCTGTCAGCAGCAGCCCGCCGAAGGTCAGGGAGTAGGCACCGGTCACCCACTGCAGTCCGGCGGTCGACCCGTCGAGTGAGCGTCCGATCGTCGGGAGGGCGATCGAGAGCAGCGTGTTGTCGACCATCTCGACGAAGAACGCGAGGCAGAGAGCGGCGAGCGGGAGTGCCGCGGAGCGGAGGGAGGTGTGAGCGCGGGACTCGGCGGAGGTGGTCGTCGGAGCGGACATCGAGGCGCCTTCCTATCGAACGCCGTTCGACTATCGTACGGCGTTCGATAGTATGGAACGCCGTTCGGTAAGATGCAAGCCATGCCTGCAGATCGCCCGACGGAGACCGCTGCCGCGCCCTCCCCCGCCCGGGGCCGCCGCCGAGCGTCGCACTCGCTCGACACCGTGCTGGCCGAGGCGATCGCGATCCTCGACGAGTCCGGGGAGTCGGCCCTCACGTTCCGCGCGCTCGCGGCCCGACTCGGCGGCGGTGTGGCGAGCATCTACTGGTACGTCGGCAGCCGCGACGAGCTGCTGGAGCGGGCGACCGACGAGGTCATGGGTCGGGTCCTCGCAGACAGCGAGCCGCTCACCCACGGGCCGGACCCGATCGACAACGTCCGCGCCGTCGCACTGGCCCTCTTCGACGAGTGCGTCCGCCGACCCTGGTTCGGCCTCTACATGCTCCGCACGACCGGGGTGCAGCCCAACTCGATGGCGATGTACGAGCGCCTCGGGCAGCAGCTCATGGCTCTCGACCTGACGCCCCGGCAGCGGTTCCACGCCGTGTCGTCCATCGTCAGCTACGTCGTCGGAGTCGCGGCCGACCTGGCGCAGCCGCCGCCCCGCGAGTTCCTCGAGAGCGGGATGGAGAGGGGCGAGTTCCTCGAGCACCTGGCCGACCGCTGGCGCGCCCTCGATCCGGAGGAGTTCCCCTTCGGCCACCACGCGGCCGACGTCATGGCGACGCACGACGACCTCGACGTGTTCCGCTCCGGCCTCGACCTGCTGCTGGCCGGGCTCCGGCTGCAGGCGGGGCGGGGCTGAGGCCGGGTCAGCTCCCCGAGGTCCGCCGGATCGCCACCACGGTCACGTCGTCCGCCAGCAGCCCCTCGGCCGCCAGGCCGGTGACGCCGGCGACCGCGGCGGCGGCGGTCGCCGGGGCGGCGACGGCCGCGTCGGCCACCCGGTCGAGGGCGGCGAGGGAGCCGTCGAAGAGGTCCAGCACGCCGTCGCTGCAGATCAGCAGCAGGTCGCCGGGGTGGAGCCGGAGGCCGGTCGGCTCCCACTCCTGCGTGCCGAGGAGGCCGAGCGGCAGATGGGCGGAGGGGATGCGCTCGCGCGAGCCGTCGGCGCGGCAGACGATCCCGAGTCCGTGCCCGGCGTCGACGAGCACGATGTCGCCGGTCGAGGCGCTGAGCCGCAGGTGGAGGAGCGTGACGAACGCGTCGTTCGCCGACAGGTCCGGCTCGACGACCCGGTCGATGAGCGCCATCGTCGCCGCGGGGCCGAGAGCGGGAGGAGTGACGCGCAGGGCGGCGCGGACCGTGGCGGCGATCATCGCGGCGCCGACCCCCTTGCCCATGACGTCGGCGACGGTGACGGCGAGCCCGTCGGGCGTGCAGCGCCAGTCGAAGAAGTCGCCGCTCACCGTCCCGCTGGGCACGCAGGCGCCGGCGACGTCGTAGCCCGGGAGGTCCGGGACCGAGCGGGGCTCGAGCCGCCGCTGCACCCTCTCGCCGTCGGCGAGCTCCTGCCGCGAGCGGGCGGCGCCGGCGGTGAGCATCTGCGCGACCTGCTCGCCGCTGAGCGACGCCATGCTGAACGACACCACGACCAGCAGCACCAGCGTGATCAGCGTGGTGGTCGGGGTCCCGAACCAGGTCGCGAACAGCTCGCTGCGCAGCCCCGCGGCCAGGAACACGGCGAACCGGAGCGCGTAGTAGAGGGAGAGGGCGCCGGAGCTGAGCAGCAGCGGCCAGCGCGTGCGCGAGCGTCCGGCGCCGAGCAGCGCGATCTCGCGGGTCGACAGGCCGATGAGGAGCGCCATCGAGGCGAGGTAGAGCGGCCCTCCCGACCAGTCGTTGACGGCGGGAGAGTCGAGGCTGGACACGCCCGTCACCACCACGGTCGGAGCGACCACCAGCCACCACGGCGTCGGCCGGCCGCGGAGGGAGCGGCTCGCCGCCCAGACCGCGGCGGCGCCGGCCACGATGAGCCCGTTCCCGAGCGGATTCGCCCACACCTGGTCGGCCGTGCCGTCGCGGAGGTAGGCGAGCGAGCCGCCCATGAACAGCGCGAGCGCCGTGCACCACCAGAAGCTGAAGGACGAGCGCGTCGACCGGTAGGTGACCAGCGCGAACAGCAGGAAGAGGGTGAGGGCGGTGACCCCGAAGGCGACGCGGAGGGTCGTGGCATCGAGCAAGGCGGGTCCGTGGCCCTTCCAGGAGACCGAGCGGCGGAGCGGCGGACGGGCGCCGCGATCAAGGGGATCCTGGCACGGCGCACGGGCCGTACGCGGCGCGCCGTGGAGGCCGGCCCCGGGGATCCGCGGCAGTGCGGCCCGTCCGCCCACCCGACGGGGGGAGCAGGAGGGGAGCCCGCACGTTCGAGGAGAGGCCACCGCCCTCGCGCTCGATACAGCATCGCGTGTACCGTCGCTCCCGTGCCCGCCTCCGCGACCCTCACCCACTCCGCCGCTCTCGCGCGCCTCGGATCCGCCCTGGCGGACGAGACCCGGTCCCGGATCCTGCTCGCGCTGCGCGAGGCTCCGGCCGTCCCCTCCGACCTCGCGGACGCGCTCGGGGTCTCGCGGCAGGTGATGTCGAATCAGCTCGCGTGCCTCCGCGGATGCGGGCTGGTGGAGGCCGTGAAGGACGGCCGGTACACCTGGTACCGGCTGGCCGAGACCCGGATCGCCGGGGCGCTCGACCACCTGCTCCGCCTGGCCCTGGTCGTCGATCCGGACTGCTGCTCCGGCGACGACTGCCGCTGCGCATGAGCGCCCTGCGCGCTCCGCTCCTCCCCGCCCGCCGCCGCGTGCTGCAGAGGCGGATCCGCTGGATCGTCGGCGCGACCATCGCCTACAACGTGGTGGAGGCGATCGTGGCACTCGCCGCCGGGACGGTCGCGTCGTCCACCGCACTCGTCGCCTTCGGCCTCGACTCCGTGGTGGAGGTGCTCTCCGCCGCGGCCGTCGCCTGGCAGTTCTCGGGCCGCGATCCGGAGGCGCGCGAGCGCACCGCGCTGCGGGTGATCGCCGTCTCGTTCCTCGGCCTGGCCGCGTTCGTCGCCGTCGACTCGGTCCGGGCGCTGCTCGGATTCTCGGAGGCCCAGCACTCCCCCGTCGGCATCGTGCTGGCCGCCGTCAGCCTGCTGGTGATGCCCGCGTTCTCCCTGCTCGAGCGCCGGACCGGCCGCGAGCTCGGCTCGGCCTCGGCGGTCGCGGACTCGAAGCAGACGCTCCTCTGCTCGTACCTCTCCGCCGCCGTCCTGGTGGGCCTGCTGCTGAACAGCACGCTGGGATGGACGTGGGCCGACCCCGTCGCCGGCCTCGTGATCGCCGCGGTCGCCGTCCGCGAGGGCCTGGAGGCCTGGCGCGGCGAGTCCTGCACGACGCCGATCTCCGCGCTGACGAGCGAGGACTCCAAGGCCTGCGGCTGCTGCTGACGGGGGCGGGACGGCGCGGCGCACATCGGCGGTGGACGACCTCCGTCAGGACTTCGTCGCGAGGCCGGCGGCCGATCGGACCCGCTCCGGAGCTACCGACGGCCGGCCCGCGCCTCGACGACGTGCCGGCACCCGACCCCGCCGCGCTCCAGCTCCTCGCGCTCGCGGCGGAGCCCGACGCGGACTCGCCGCGCCTCTGCCAGCGGCAGCACCGCCTCCGGATCGACGGTCGCCAGCAGGAGCGCCGCCCGCGACCTCGCCGCCACCCGCACGTCCAGGCACGGCGTCTCCTCGGCGAGCCCGAGCAGCGCGGCCACCAGCAGCTCCAGCTCGACCGCGGTCGCGTGGAGCACCAGCACCCGCGAGGCCGGGCTCGACGGGCGGCGGACCAGGAGCGTCGCTCCGGTCATCGTCGCCGCCCTCCCCTGCCCGGGACCGGTCCGGGACGTCCGCCCCGCCTCGGCCCTCGGCGACCGCCCGCGCGACGTCGGCGTGCACGCATGGGGTTCCTTCTCTCGTCCTGCTGCGGCGCGAACTGCACCGCACCTCCATCACACGACGTGGGCACCCGGGCCGGGGAGAGGGTTGCCACGCGCGCGTCGGCGGGTCAGGAGGCGCCGGGGATGAGAGGGTTGCGCGATGTCCACTGCGAGCGTGCCGTCGCCGCGCGCCGGAGTCCGGACCCGGCGCTTCCGGCGCCTCGCCCGCACGGGCTTCGCCGTCAACGGACTGATCCACCTCCTGATCGGCGGCCTCGCCCTGCGCGTCGCGGTCAGCGACGAGACCTCGCGGGAGGCGGACGCGTCCGGAGCGATCGGGCGCATGGCCGACTCCCCCGTCGGGCTCGTGGTGGTCTGGGCCGCGCTGATCGGGCTGGTCGCGCTCGGCCTCTGGCAGCTCTCCCTCGGCGGGCGCTCCTCCGCGCCGGGGCTCCCCGCCCGCCTGGGCCGCCGGATCGTCGAGTCGGGCAAGGGCATCGCCTCCCTCACGCTCGCGGGCACCACGCTCGTCTTCGCCCTCGGCGGCTCGACGAGCTCCTCGGCCACGATCCGCCGCATCAACACCGAGCTGCTGACGAGCACGGTCGGCGTCGTGATCCTCGTGATCGTCGGCGGGATCGTGCTGGGCAGCGGGATCGGCTTCGTCGCGATCGGGATCCGGCGCGGCTTCCGCAAGCTCGTCCGCATCCCCGAGGGCCCGACGGGGACCGCCGTGCTGATCCTCGGCGCGACCGGCTACATCACGAAGGGGCTCGCGCTGGGCCTGGCCGGCGGGATCTTCGTGGTCGCGGCGCTGACCGGCGACGCCCGCCAGGCGACCGGGCTCGACGGGGCCATCCGCTTCCTCGACGTCCCTCCGTACGGCACGATCGCCCTGACCCTCGTCAGCGCGGGACTGGTCATGTACGGGCTGTTCCTCGTCGCCCGGGCGAAGCTCGCGAAGCTCTGAGCCGACGCGGCAGTCGTTCACAGTCGCCACCCATATCGCTGAGTATCGTTCGGAGAAACAGGAGGTCATCATGAACGGATCGTCATCGACCGGCGCGTTCGGCACCGGCACGCCCATCGAGAGCATCTGGCGCGCGATGGAGCAGGCCCGCTCCCGCATGGAGAAGCGCGTCGGCTCCCGGGTCGGCCGCGGGGACGTGCGCACCGCGGTGCTCGCGCTCCTCGCCGAGCAGCCCATGCACGGCTACCAGATCATCCGCGAGATCGAGGAGCGCAGCGGAGGCGACTGGAAGCCGAGCCCCGGCTCCGTCTACCCGACCCTCCAGCTCCTCGCGGACGAGGGCCTCATCACGGCCGACGAGCAGAACGGCCGCAAGACCTACACGCTGACCGACGCCGGCCGCGCGACGGTCGCCGAGCACGGCACCTCGACCCCGTGGAACGACTCCGACCACGTCGACTTCGGCGCCCTGCCCAAGGCGGGCCTCGAGCTCGCCCAGGCCGCGGCCCAGGTCGGACGCTCGGGCACCCCCGAGCAGATCCGCAAGGCCGTCGCCGAACTCGAGGACGTGCGCCGCCGCCTGTACGCGATCCTCGCGCAGGACTGACCCGGGTGGCCTCGGTCAGCCCGGGTCCTGCCGCCCCGGGCCACCGAGAGCGGGAGGACCGGCGGCGCTACCGCCGGATCCTCCGCTTCGCCGCGTGGCATCTCGCGGTCACCTGGTTCTTCGACCTGCTCCTGCCGCGGGTGGGGCTCACGCGCGTCGCGCTCCGCACCCGGCCCGGCCGGATGCGCCGCTTCGCCCGCAGCTTCCACGTGCTCGCGGTCGACCTCGGCGGCCTGATGATCAAGGTCGGCCAGTTCATGTCGTCGCGCCTGGACGTGCTGCCGCCCGAGATCACGCGCGAGCTGGAGGGGCTGCAGGACGAGGTCCCGCCCGTCCCGTTCCCGCGGATCCGGGCGCTGGCCGAGTCCGAGCTCGGGCTTCCGCTCGAGCGCGCGTACGCCGGAGTCGACGAGTCGCCCGTCGCCGCCGCCTCTCTCGGGCAGGCTCACCGCGCCCGGCTCTCCCCCGTCGACGCCGAGGACACCGGCTACTCCGCCGCCATCATGAAGGTGCAGCGGCCGGGGATCGACCAGATCGTCGAGGTCGACCTCGCGGCTCTGCGCCGCGTCGGCGGCTGGCTCAGCCACGTGCGCCTGGTCTCGGACCGCGTCGACGCCCCGGCGCTCGTCGAGGAGTTCGCGGTCACCAGCCTCGAGGAGATCGACTACCTGCAGGAGGCGGCCAACTCCGTCCGCTTCGCCGCCGACTTCGCGGGCGACGCCCGGGTGGCCGTCCCGGACGTGGTCTGGGAGCGCTCGACCCGCAAGGTCCTCACGCTCGAGGACGTCACCGCGATCAAGATCACCGACCACGCCGCGCTGCTGGCCGCCGGGATCGACCCGCGGGAGGTCGCTCCGGTCTTCGCGGCCGTGATGTTCGACCAGCTCTTCACCAACGGCTACTTCCACGCGGATCCTCACCCCGGCAACGTCTTCGTCACGCCGACCCCCGGGGGCGAGCTGCCCTGGCGCCTCACCTTCATCGACTTCGGGATGATGGGCGAGGTGCCGCCGAGCACCCGCGCGGGCCTGCGCCGGATGCTGATCGCCGCCGCCTCCCGCGACGGCAAGGGGCTCGTCGACGCGGCCCGAGCGGTCGGCGTCCTCCTCCCCTCGGCCGACTCCCGCGAGCTGGAGCGGGCGCTCACGCAGCTCTTCGCCCGCTTCGGCGGCATGGGCTTCGCCGAGCTGCGGGAGGTGGACCCGCGCGAGTTCCGCGACTTCGCCCTGCAGTTCGGCGACGTGGTGCGCGCGCTGCCGTTCCAGCTCCCCGAGAACTTCCTGCTCGTCATCCGCGCGATGTCGCTGACCTCGGGCGTCTGCAGCGCGCTCGACCCGGCCTTCAACCTGTGGGACTCGGTCGAGCCCTACGCGCAGCAGCTGATCCGCGAGGAGCGCGGCTCCGTCGTGCAGGACGTCGGCAAGCAGGCCGTCGACACGCTCGGCCTGATCTGGCGCCTGCCGCGCCGGCTCGACGAGCTCGTCACGACCCTCGACGACGGCGAGCTCGCGGTCACCGTCCCCACCATCGAGCGCCGGCTGAACCGGCTCGAGGGCACCGTCCGCCGCGTGATCTCGGCCGTGCTGTTCGCGGGCCTGCTGATCGCGGGCGCCGTCGTGCGCCCGGACGACAGCGGCTTCGGGACCGTGCTGATGATCGCGTCGGCGCTGCCGCTGCTGCACGCCCTGCTGGCCCGCGGTCCGCGCGGCTGAGAGCCGCCGTCAGGCCGCGGCGGCCGCGTCGCATCCGTCACCTCCTCCGCCCACCTCACCGGCGGCGCGGTCGACATCGGCTACACGGACGCGGACAGCTGGCTCGCGCAGCACGGCACCGACTACGGGCTCTGCCAGATCTACGCGAACGAGATCTGGCACTTCGAGCTCGCCACCGAGCCGGGCGGCGACTGCCCGGAGCAGCTGCCCGACGCGAGCGCGACCTGAGCGGCTCTCCCGTGCTCCCGGGATCCGATGCGTCGCGAAAGGTCGTCATCGGAGGCGAAGGGGAGCCGTTCGCGACGCATCGATCGCGCAGGCGGCCGGGCGGCGGGGCTCGGCGGCCGGGCTCAGCGGCTGGTGAGCAGCTCGACGAACTCGTCCGCCATCGCGAGCTGGGCGCTCAGCGCCTCGCGGCGCTCGCGGGCCTGCGCGACGAAGGCGTCGAGCTGCGCGCGGACCTCGGCCGGCGCGTCGTCGCCCTCGGCCTCGAGCGTGTCGATCACGCGGAGCAGCGCGGCCATCTCCTCCAGCGAGAAGCCGAGCGGCTTCATGCGGCGGATGAGGATCAGGCGGTCGTAGTCGGTGGACGTGTAGAGGCGGAAGCCGCCCTCTGTGCGGCCGGACGCCTTCACGAGGCCGATCTCGTCGTAGTGGCGCAGGGTCCGGAGCGAGAGGCCGGTCCGCTCGGCGAGCTCGCCGATGTGCATGGTGCCGATCCTGCTCACCCCTTCAGATCTACCCTTACGTGAGGGTAGGGTTGCCCGTGCTGCTGACACGCCTCTGCAAGCTTGGCATCCCCGCCCGCTTCCGCCGACCCGATGCCGCAGCCCTCCGCGCTCCTCGTCGAGCACCCCTCCCACTCCCTGGAGCCGCCGCGATGGCCCTCGCCTCGAAGACCCCTGCCCGCCCGCACGCCGAGCCCACCGTGATGACGGCGCTGCGCACCCCCCGCATCCTGACCCGCGAGGTCCTCGCCGGCCTCGTGGTCGCGCTCGCGCTCATCCCCGAGGCGATCTCGTTCTCGATCATCGCGGGCGTGGATCCGCGGGTCGGCCTCTTCTCGTCGTTCGTGATGGCCGTGTCGATCGCGTTCCTCGGCGGACGTCCCGCGATGATCACCGCCGCCACGGGCGCCGTCGCCCTGGTGATCGCCCCCGTCGCCCGCGACTACGGGATGGACTACTTCATCGCGACGGTGATCCTCGCGGGCGTGTTCCAGATCGTGCTCGGGCTGCTCGGAGTGGCGAAGCTCATGCGCTTCATCCCCCGCAGCGTGATGGTCGGATTCGTGAACGCGCTGGCGATCCTGATCTTCTCGGCGCAGATCCCCAACCTGATCGGCGTGCCCTGGCTGGTCTACCCGCTGGTCGCCGTCGGCATCGTGATCATGGTCGTGATGCCGCGCCTGACGAAGGCCGTTCCGGCGCCTCTCGTCGCCATCGTCCTCATCACCGCGGCGGTCGTCGTGACGGCGGTCGCCGTCCCCACCGTGGGCGATCAGGGCGAGCTGCCCCGCAGCCTCCCCGAGCTGTTCCTGCCGAACGTACCGCTGACCTGGGAGACCTTCACGACCATCGCGCCGTACGCCGTCGCGATGGCGCTCGTCGGACTCCTCGAGTCGCTGATGACCGCGAAGCTCGTCGACGACATCACCGACACCCCCTCCCGCAAGACCCGCGAGTCGCTCGGGCAGGGCGCCGCGAACGTGCTCTCCGGCCTGTTCGGCGGCATGGGCGGCTGCGCGATGATCGGCCAGACGATGATCAACGTGAAGGCGTCCGGCGCCCGCACCCGCATCTCGACCTTCCTCGCCGGCGTGTTCCTCCTGATCCTCGTCGTCGCGCTCGGCGACCTCGTCGCGATCATCCCGATGGCCGCGCTGGTCGCGGTGATGGTGATGGTCTCGGTGGCGACGTTCGACTGGCACAGCATCCGCCCGTCGACTCTGAAGCGGATGCCCGTGGGCGAGACGGTCGTCATGATCGCCACGGTCGTCGTGGTCGTCCTCACCCACAACCTGGCGATCGGAGTCGTCGTCGGCGTCCTCGCCGCCATGGTCGTCTTCGCCCGCCGGGTCGCCCACTTCGCCACCGTCGAGCGCACCCTCTCGGCCGACGGATCGACGGCCCACTACACGGTCACCGGCGAGCTGTTCTTCGCCTCCAGCAACGACCTCACCACGCAGTTCTCCTACGCGGAGGACCCTGCGCACGTCGTGATCGACCTCTCCGGCTCCCACATCTGGGACGCCTCGACCGTCGCCGCGCTGGACGCCGTCACGACCAAGTACGAGCGCCACGGCACCCGCGCCGTGATCGCGGGCATGAACGACGCCTCCACCCGGATGCACGGCCGCCTCGCCGGGAACCTCGGCGCGGGGCACTGAGGGTCGGGGCTGCGGGACCGCGGCGCACGCCGGGGTCGATGCGTCACGAACGGTCGTCACGGGCGCGGGAGAGGGGCCGTTCGTGACGCATCGATCCCGAGGGGGCGGGGCGGGAGGGCGAGCGGGCGGCGCTAGACGCGCACGGGTGCGACGGAGGCGCGGCGGATCAGCCGCGTCTCCAGCTCCATGCGGGTGGCCGAGGCTCCCGAGGCGAGCGGGGTCGCCGACCGGTGCGCCTGGTGCAGCATCCGGAAGGCGATGGCGCCCATCTCGCCGATGGGCTGCTGGATCGTGGTCATCGGCGGGGTCGCCCAGGCCGACTCCTCGACGTCGTCGAAGCCGATGACGCTGAGGTCTCGCGGGATGCGGAGGCCGGCGTCGTCGGCGGCCTCGTAGACGCCGAGCGCCATCACGTCGGAGCAGGCGAAGAAGGCGGTCGGCGCGTCCGGCTCGGCGAGCATCAGCCCGGCGGCCTCGCGGGCCAGCTCGCGGTCCCAGTCGCAGTAGGCGACGCGCGGATCCTCGACTCCGGCGGCGCGGAGCGCGGTGGTGAAGCCGTCGATCCGGGCGCTGCTGTAGAGCTGGGTGCGGGTGCCGCCGAGGACGCCGAAGCGGGTGTGGCCGGCGTCGAGCAGGTGCTCGGCGGCCATGCGGCCCCCGTCCCAGTTGGTCGCGCCGACGCTCGCGACGTCGGCCGGCGGCCGCGTGCTGGGGTCGACGACGACGACGGGCAGCTCGGCGGTGGTCAGCAGGTGCAGCTGCGCGGCCGAGACGTTGACCAGCACCACGATGGCGCCGAGTGAGGGGCGGCGGAGGAGGCGGCTGATCCAGGCCCCGTCGTCGCGGGCGCGGGTGAGCACCAGGTCGGCCCCGGCGGCGGAGGCCTCGGCCTCGATCCCCTCGAGGACCGGTCCGATCCAGGTGCCGCCGATGTGGCCGACGACGACGTCGACGATCTGGGCGGAGTGCGGATCCTCGACCGGCGGGCGCAGGCGCGGTCGGCGGCGGTAGCCGAGCGCGTGCGCCGCCTCCATCACGCGCAGACGGGTCGCCTCCGAGACGTCGGTGCCGCCGTTGAGCACCTTCGAGACGGTGGGGACGCTCGTCCCGGCGCGCTCGGCGATGAGCGCCATGGTCGGGCGGGTGGTCGCTCCGGAGACGTCGTCGTGGTCGGGCATGTGCTCACCGTAGCGGATGCCGACTTTCGCAACTAGCTCTGCGGCAGGACGGCTTGCTCCCGCCGGGAACCGCGGTGCATGATGGTCGGACGCCGGGGCTCCCGCGCAGAAGTTGCGCAAGTCCTGTTCGATGACGAACCGCGGAGCGATCCGCCCGCACGTGAGGACGACGATGACCGACCACTCCCCGACCACTCCCGGCAAGACGGCCCTCGTCGTCCGAGGGGGCTGGGACGGCCACCAACCGGTCGAGGCGACCGAGCTGTTCCTGCCGTTCCTCCGCGACAACGGCTACGACGTGCGCGTCGAGGAGTCGACCGCCGTGTACGCCGACGAGGCCTACATGCGGACGGTCGACCTGATCGTGCAGTCGAACACGATGACCTCCATCCAGTGGGAGGAGTTCCTGGGCCTCCGCGCGGCGGTCGAGCGCGGCACGGGCCTCGCCGGCTGGCACGGCGGGATCGCCGACTCCTACCGCGACAACTCCGACTACCTGCAGCTGATCGGCGGCCAGTTCGCCTCGCACCCCGGCAAGCACCCGGACGAGCGCACCGGCGAGCAGTCGGACAACTACATGCCGCACACGATCGAGATGACGGCCCTCGCCGCCGACCACCCGATCACGCAGGGCATCTCCGACTTCGAGCTGGTCACGGAGCAGTACTGGGTGCTGCACGACGACTACAACGACGTGCTCGCCACGACCACGCAGGCCGTCCGCCCGTGGGACCCGTGGAAGCGCCCCATCACCTCCCCCGCGATCTGGACCCGCCTCTGGGGCGAGGGCCGCATCTTCGTCTCGACGCCGGGCCACCGCGTCGAGATCCTCCAGGACGACAACGTCCGCACGATCATCGAGAGGGGAATGCTGTGGGCGTCCCGCTGAGAGTCGGCATCATCGGCGTCGGGAAGATCAGCGAGCAGTACCTCGCGAACCTCCCGACCTTCCCCGGCCTCCGCCTCGTCGCGGTCGCCGACCTGAACCAGGAGCGGGCGCAGCAGGTCGCCGACGAACAGGGCGTCCGCGCCCTCACCGTCGACGCGCTGATCGACGACCCGGAGATCGACGCGGTGCTGAACCTCACGATCCCGGCGGCGCACGTCGAGATCGGCACCCGCGCCCTGAAGGCGGGCAAGCACGTCTTCGCCGAGAAGCCGCTCGGGCTGACCCCGGCCGAGGCCGCGCCGATGCTCGACCTCGCGGACGAGCTGGGCCTGCGCTTCGCGAGCGCTCCGGACACGGTGCTCGGGACCGGCGTGCAGACCGCGCGCCTCACCCTCGACTCCGGCGCGATCGGCACCCCGATCGCCGCGCAGGTGCACTGGGCCGCTCCCGGCCACGAGCGCTGGCACCCGGCGCCCGAGTTCTACTACCAGCCCGGCGGCGGCCCGCTGCTGGACATGGGCCCGTACTACCTGACGGCGCTCGTGCACTTCTTCGGGCCGGTCGTCCGCGTCACGGGCCTGGCCACCCGCTCCGACCGCCCGCGCACGATCGAGACCGGGCCGAAGGCGGGCACGCCGATCGAGGTGACGATCGACACGCACATCACCGCGCTGCTCGAGCACGCGAGCGGAGTCGCCACCACCGTCACCGTGAGCTTCGAGGTCTGGCGCAGCCGGGCCCCGAAGTTCGAGGTCTACGGCACCGAGGGCACCATCTCGGTCCCGGATCCGAACATGTTCTCGGACCCGGTCGAGGTCGCCGTCCGCGACGAGGACTGGCGGGTCGTCCCCGACTCCGCCGGCGTGATCGACACCGGTCGCGGAGTGGGACTGGCCGACCTCGCGGAGGCGATCGCGGAGGACCGCCCGCACCGCGCCTCCGGCCGCGTGGCCCTGCACGTGCTCGAGATCATGGACGCCGTGCTCCGCTCGAACGAGGAGAAGGCGGTCGTGACGATCGCGAGCACCGCCGAGAAGCCCGACGTGATGCCGCTGCGCACGGCGGGCTCGATCGGCGCCTGACAGCGCCGGGGGGCGACGACGGGAGGCGGGGGATCGCCGCCAGCGCGTCGCTCCCCGTTCGGGGGTGACGGCGGGGGGCGAAGCCGTAGACTCGGCGGATCGACGGTCCTCAGCCGCCGTCGCACGCGGAGGGGGATCGGCCGTGGCAGTCGGCTTCCGGCGGAGCGGAGAGCTCCGTGCCCTCACACGCCCCCGGCTCCGGGCGGCCGGGGACCCGCTCTCCCCCGAGGACCACCGCTCCCGGCTGTCCGGTTGGCTCAGCATGCCCGGCGGGCCGGGTCTCGTGCGCCCCTCCGCCCTCGCTCCGGCGTGGGAGGCGCCCCTGCTCCGGCTCGTGCGCGCCGGGGCGCCGGCGGAGGACCTGCACGAGGCGACCACCGGCTCCCCCGAGGGCTCGCGCCTCGCGGCCGTCGTCGAGCTCGTCCGCGACGCCCTGCACTCCGCGGACGACGATCGCGCTCTGCGGCTCACCGGCTGGCTGGTGCGCATCCGCTACGACCCGTCGGCCGACTCCTTCCTCCGCCGCTACGGGATCGCGCTGACCGTCCGCCTGCCGCTGAGCGGCGGCCTCGACGTGGAGGTGCCGCTCGACGCCCCGGCGCTGCGCCTGCTCTACGCCGAGCTGACGGCACCCACGGATCCGGCCGCGGCTGCCGTGGCGGTCGAGACCCTGGAGCCGTCGACCCTCGCGGCGTCGACGCTCGCCTCCCTCTACTCCGCCCGCCGACGCTGGAGCGACGTGGCCGAGTTCTCGGCGCCCGTCGAGAACGTGGACGCCGCCTCCGCCGCGGTGCTCATCCGCCGCGGCGTCGCTCTTCGCGAGCTCGGCGTGATCGAGGGCGCCCTCGAGGCGTTCGACCGGGTGGTGCGCCCGACCGTCACCAGTGCGCGGCCCGTGGAGCTGCGGGCGGAGGCGCTGCTCGAGCGCGCGAGCACGCTCCTCTCGGACGGGCGCACGGCTCCGGCTCGGCGCGATCTGGAGCGCGTGCTCTCCCGCTACCCGGACAGCGCCGCGGCGCACGAGCTGCTGGCGGTCACCGGGCGCTGACGCGACGGAGGGGCGCACCCTCTGCAGGATGCGCCCCTCCGGGGAGTGCGTCGGCTCAGTGCGTCGGCTCAGTGCGTCGGCTCAGTGCGTCGGCTCAGCCCTCGGCCTTCGAGGGCTTGCCCTCGGCGGGCAGGACCTCGTGCGGGGTGTCGCGCTCGTCCTCGCCCTCGGCCTGCGACGGCTTGTCGGACTGGTCGTCCGGGTCCTCGACGGGGCTCGGGGTCTGGTCGGTCATCGGAGTCCCTCCGGCTCGTCGGACGTGGCGGACGGCTCGGGGTGCGCCTCGAACTCCATCCAGGCGCGGTCCAGATCGGCCTGCGCCGACTCGGGCTCGCTGGCGAAGTAGCCGTCGTAGATCGCGCGGCCGCCGTGCTCGGGCAGGTCGTCGCGACCGCCGAAGGCCTGCGCGAAGCGGCCGACCTCGTCGTCCCTCTTCTGCTGATCCCGCAACCAGGCGGGGAAGGTCTGCGTCATGGTGACACCTCTCTCTCCTGCCCTCCAGCCAATCGCCCGCCGCGGATCCGGGCAAGCCCTTCCGCCGCGGGCCCCGAGGGGCCAGGCTCCGCCCTGGAGGGGACGGGCTCCGCCCTGGAGAAGCGGCGCTCCGCCCTCTAGAGGACATGTCCGCTACAGGGCGCCCCGCCCCCGCCGCGGAGGAGAGCCGGCCCCTAGCGTGAGCCCGTGACCGACCCCGCTTCTCCGCGCCCCGCCCGCACCGCCGCGGGTCTGCGCCGCACTCTGCTCGCTCTGACCGCGACCGTCGCGCTGCTCGCCGGCACTGCGGCCCCCCTCGCCTCCGCCGAGCCGGACCCGGTGCCGGTCGGGAACGACCACCTCGCCAACGGCGTCGCCGCCTGGGGGCGCTACCTCAACGGGGAGTGGGACGTGCCGGCGGGCATGTCCGACCTCACGGACGTCGCGAGCAGCTACAGCCACACCCTCGCGCTCCACACCGACGGCACCGTCGAGGCCTGGGGAGCGGATCTGGAGGGCGAGCGGGACGTGCCGGCCGGGCTCCGCGAGGTGACGGCGATCTCGACCGGGTACCTCCACAGCATCGCCCTCACGATGGAGGGGACGGTCGTCGCGTGGGGCGACGACCGCCAGGGCCAGACCGACGTCCCGGCCGGACTCGGCGGCGTGACCGCCGTCGCCGCGGGCAGCTACCACACCCTCGCTCTGCGGGGCGACGGGACCGTGGCGGCCTGGGGCTCCGATCAGTTCGGAGCGACCGACGTGCCGGCGGGTCTCTCCGGAGTGGTCGCGATCGCCGCGGGCGGCTGGAACAGCCTCGCGCTGCGCGCCGACGGGACGGTCGTGGCGTGGGGCGGCGACGACAGGGGCGCGTACACCGCCCCGGCGGGCCTCCGGGACGTCGTCGCCGTCTCGGTCAGCTACTCCCACAGCCTCGCCCTGAAGCGGGACGGCACCGTCGTCACCTGGGGCGACCCCGCCGACTCCGGCTTGCCGCGGGTCCCCGCCGATCTCGGCGGCATCACCGCGATCGCCGCCGGCATCGGCTTCAGCGTCCTGCTGACGTCCGACGGCACCGTCGTCTCCCTGCACCCCGACGGCGACACGGAGCTGGACGTCCCGGCCGGGATCACGGGCGCCACCGGCATCGCGGTCGGCTTCAACCACGCCTTCGCGATCGGCCCGCTGCCGACCCTCACCGCCGACACCGCCGAGACGCTCGTCAAGACCGGGACCCGCTACTCCGCGACCTTCACGGCGTCCGGCCCGGCTGCGACCTTCGAGGTCTCGTCCGGCGCCCTTCCCGCGGGGGTGGCCCTCTCGCCGGAGGGCGTCGTCTCGGGCAGGCCGACCACCGCAGGCGACTCCACCTTCACGGTGAGCGCGCGGAACGCGTACGGCACCACGGCCGGCGTGCCGCACACGGTCACCGTGGTCCCCGCGAACACCCCGCCCGTCGTGACGGTCGCCTCCGCCACCGACGGCGCCTCCTACGAGAAGGGCTCGGAGCCGAGGGCCGCCTGCGCGATCACGGATGCGGAGAGCGGAACGTTCAGCGAGGAGGCCGTCGTCACCGGCACGCTCGTGAACGGCCTCGGCACCCGCACGGCGACCTGCACCTGGACCGACCCCGGAGGACTGACCACGACCGCCGCGGCGACCTACCGGATCGTCGACACCGGCGTCCCCACCATCACCGCGACGACCGCGCCGGCGGCTCCGAACGCCGCGGGCTGGTTCCGCTCCCCCGTCTCCGTCGGCTTCTCCTGCGCCGACGGCAGCGGCTCCGGGATCCGCAGCTGCACCCCCGCGCGGATCCTGCGCGAGGGCCCCGGCCAGAGCGTCACCGGCACCGCCGTCGACAACGCGGGCAACCGCGCCACGACGACCCGCAGCGGCATCGCCATCGACACCACGAAGCCGCAGCTCTCGTTCACGTCGAGGCCCGAGGGGTCCTACCCCTACGGCACGGTGCTCCCGGAGGCGCGCTGCCTCGCGGACGACGCGCTCTCGGGCCTCACCGGCGCCTGCGTGATCACGGGCGGCGGCCGCTCCGTCGGTCCGCACGTGTACCGGGCGACCGCGACCGACCGGGCGGGCAACGTCTCGACCCTCACCGCGTCCTACACCGTGACCCCGTGGACGATCGGCGGGCTCAGCACCTCGGTGAAGAGCGTGGCCGCCGGAGCCGCGACCGGCATGACGTTCCAGGTGACCTCGACGTCCTCCGCGGGAACGTTCCGCCACTCCGCCCTCGCCGACGTGCGCAGCGTCACGCAGAAGCAGACCTCCTGCACCGCCGGCGCCGTCCTCGCCGGAGCGCCGACGACCACCCTGACCGGACGCCTCCGCTACGACACCGCGACGAACCGCTACGTGAAGGCGTGGACGGTGCCCGCGAAGCGGGGCACCTGCTGGACGCTGACGGTCACGACGGCGGACGGCAGCACGGGGAGCGCCCGGTACTCGGTGAAGTAGCGGCGCCGGACGGCCGCCGCGGTCCGGTCAGGCTCCCGCCGCGGCGTACCGCTCCGCGAGCACGCGGAACGCGGCGGCCAGCTCGGGCGGCTCGGCCCCGGCCATCGGAGCGTCGAACCGGCCGAACGACGCGGCGAGCGCCTCCCACGACCAGGCGCCGAGGGCGAGTCGGCAGCCCGCGTCGCCGAGGTCCTCCACCTCCCCGTCGCCCGCGTAGGGCAGGACTTCGGCGGCGGGCGCCGTCAGCACGACCGAGCCGCGGCACGGCCACCCCTCCCCGGGCGCTCCGCCGCGGAACCGCGCCTCCAGGAACTCGGCGGGACTCCGGACCGGCAGCGCCCGGCGGCGGAAGCGGGCACCGCGGGGCGAGCGCGGCTCGAGCCGGTCGACGCGGAACACCCGCCAGTCGTCGCGGTCGAGGTCGAAGCCGATGAGGTACCAGCGGCCCTGACGCGCGACCAGGTGGTGGGGCTCGACGCGGCGCACCGCCTCCGCGTGCGCGAAGCGGAGCACCTCGCAGGTCCGGACGGCCGCCGCGACCGCGACCAGCCGCTCCGAGGGGACCGCGGGGGCCGGCGCCGCCGCGACCGTGAAGCGCAGCGCATCAGCTCGGGGCCGGAGCCGGGCGGGCAGGACCTGCCGCACCGTCGCCAGCGCGCGGGCCGACGCCTCCTCGAGCCCCGCGACCGGCGCGCGCAGGGCGGCGGTGAGGGCGAGCACCTGCTCGTCGTCGAAGAGCAGCGGCGGGAGCTCGGCGCCGGCCTCGAGCCGGTACCCGCCGTCGGGGCCCTTCGCCGCGTCGATCCGGTAGCCCATCGTGCGGAGCCGGTCGACGTCGCGACGCACCGTGCGCGGCGCGATCCCCAGGCGCTCGGCGAGCACTCCGCCCGGCCAGTCGCGGCGGGTCTGCAGGAGGGAGAGGAGCAGGAGGAGCCGCTCGGTCGTCGTGGGCACGTCCCGAGGGTATTCCGAGAAGAGGACCGTTCCCGTCCTCTTCTCCTGGGAGCGTCGGGGCACCGGGTGATCGACCCGGCACGACTGCGAGGAGCGCACCATGAGCATCACCACGACGACCCACCTCAACTTCCGCGGACAGGCCCGCGAGGCGCTGGAGTTCTACGCCTCGGTCACGGGAGGCCGGGTCGACGCGATGTCCTACGCGGACGCGAACGCTGTCACCGCGCCGGACGAGGCCGACCAGCTGATGTGGGGCCAGGTCGTCTCCGAGGCCGGCTTCCGCGTCATGGCGTACGACGTCCCTGCGCACACGGCTTACGACCCGGGCACGATCCCGGTGTTCGTGTCGCTGCGCGGCTCCGACGCCGACGAGCTGCACCGCCTCTGGGACGGCCTCTCGGAGGGGGCGGCAGTCGTCGTGCCCCTGGCCCCGGCGGCCTGGTCGCCCCTCTACGGGATGCTGCGCGACCGCTTCGGAGTGACGTTCGTCGTCGACCTCGAGGTCGCCTGGGGCTGAGGCCCGCGGGCTCGGCGGCGGGGCGCGTCCCACTGCGGACGCGCCGGCCGCCGACTCGGTACGCTCAGCACCGGATCCGGTCGGAGGGACGCTGCATGCTGGAGACGATCTCCGAGGCCCTCTCGCTGGTCACCCTCCCCCTCGGCGTGCTGTTCCTGCTCGCTGCGTTCGTCGCGGCGCTGATCGACGGACGCTGGCTGACGACGACCGCCTACCTCGAGGAGGGTCCGCCCCTCGCGCTGCACTGGGTGACCCGGGCCGGCGAAGTCCGGTCGCGTCCGCTGTCCGCCGGGGACCCGCTGACGCCGACGCGGTCGGACCAGCGGGAGGTGCACTACCGCGAGGAGGATCCGCACCGCATCCGCCTGCACCGGTGGAGCGACGCGGTGCGGGCCCTGCGCCTGACCGGCCTGATCCTGCTCGGGGCAGGCGTCGTCCTCGGGATCCTGTCGACGGTGCTGGCGGTCCTCTCCTAGGCGGCGCCCCGTGCGCGAGGATCGGACCCGTGGATGCGGAACGGGTTCTCGGAGACGGTCGGGCCGACGGGGTGTGGTGCCGGCTCGGGGAGCCGCTGACCGTCGCGCAGATCGCGCGCGGCGGGCCGGCGTGGCTGTGCCTGGACGCGCAGCACGGCGCGTTCGACGACGCCGCGGTCCTCGCCTCCCTTCGCGCACTCGGCGCCGTGAGCGGGAGGCCGCCCGTCGGCGTCCGGGTCGCGGGGCTCTCCGACGCGCTGATCGGCAGGGCGCTCGACGCCGGAGCGGACGTCGTCGTCGTCCCGATGATCGAGACGGTCGAGGAGGCGCTCGCGGCCGTCCGCGCCGCGCACTACCCGCCGCTCGGCCGCCGCAGCTGGGGGCCGATGTCCGATCTCTGGGGCGCCGCTCCCCCGTCGGCCGCCGAGGCGCTCACCGCGCTCTGGGTCATGATCGAGACGCAGGCCGGCCTCGACGCCGTCGATCGGATCCTCGCGGTGCCGGGCGTGAGCGGAGTCTTCGTCGGCCCGTTCGACCTCGCGATCGGCCTCGGACGGGACCTGTCCGACCTGCTCGCCGCGGACGGACCGGACGACCCGCTGCCGAGGATCGCCGCGGCGGCCCGGCGCGCGGGCAAGGGTGCCGGGGCCTACGCCGGCGACCGCGAGCGCGCCGGGCTGCTGCGAGCGCTGGGCTTCCCGAGGGTCGCGGTCGCGACGGATCAGTCGCTGATCGCGCTCGGCACCGCGGCGGCGCTCGACGCGGACGCCGCCGACTCCGGCTGCTGAGCCCGAGGCCGGGAACGGGGCCGGACGCCGGTCACCGGCGAGGGCTTCCGCCGGGGGGACGCACGGGCTCCGGCGGCTCGGGGACGAAGCGGAGGCCGCCGGCGGAGTTCGCGAGATCGGTGAGCGCCGAGATCCAGGCGGGGTTGATGCGGGGCATGCGGCCGCCGGCGTAGGTGTAGCGGAGCGTGTGCGAGGGGTGCAGCCAGATCGCGCTGCGGCCGTCGCTCATCCCGTTCTCGTCGCGCCAGGTGAGCAGGCACGACTCCCCCCGGCGCAGCTTCGCGGTGAGGACGATCTGCAGGTGGGCGAGCACCCGGTCCTCGACGTCGATCTCGACCGATCCGTCGTAGTGCAGCTTCCCCATCGGCGTCTCCCGGCCTCGTCCTCGGAGGACGGGCGCGCCTCCGGCCCACCATCCTCGGGTGTCGTCCAGTGACCAGTTCGGGGCGGCGACAACCAGCGGAACAGCTGGTATCGGCGGATCCGCTGGTCTCGACGGGGCGGGGCTCAGGCCGGCGGGTTCGCCGCCATGAAGTCGCGCATCGGCAGCAGGTTCTGGAGGGGCGCGAAGTACCCGAAGCGGGGCAGGTCGAAGACCACTCCCGCGACTCCGGAGGATCCCATCGCCGCGATCCACTCGAGCGCGGCCGGCATCGGCACCTTCAGCACGCGCGACGCGTCCTCGTCGGAGAGGCCGGCGTGCAGCGCCCCGGCGCGGGCGCGCTCCCCCGTGGTGAAGGCGAAGACCATCGGCCCCGACTCCAGGCCGCCGACGAAGGGGGTGGGCGCGTCGTCCGGCCCCCGCGCGATGAAGCACCACATCGGCAGGGCGTAGACGCTGCGCCAGAGCGCGTCCATCGCCGCGAAGCTCTCGGGGTCGGCGCGCAGGGCCTCCGCCCGGGCGTCGATCTCGACGGTCTGATCCATGGGGCTCCCCTCGGCGCCGGCGATCAGCGCGGACCTCCACGCTAACGATGCTCCCGCTGGGCCGCACCCGCGATCGATCCGTCAGCAGCGGCCCGTCCCGGCGGAGGGCACGGGCCGCGGACGACGGATGGACGCGGCGGCGGCCCGCTCAGGCCGTCGCGTGCAGCGCGTCGATCCGTCAGCAGCGGCCCGTCCCGGCGGAGGGCACGGGCCGCGGACGACGGATGGACGCGGCGGCGGCCCGCTCAGGCCGTCGCGTGCAGCGCGGCGTACGCGCCGCCCGTCGCGAGCAGCTCATCGTGCGTCCCCTGCTCCACGACGCGCCCCTCGCTGAGCACCACGATCCGGTCGGCCGTGCGGACGGTGCTCAGGCGGTGGGCGACGATCAGCGTCGTGCGCCCCTCGCGCAGCCGGTCGAGGGCGAGCCGGACCTCGCGCTCGGTGCGCGGATCGAGTGCGGCGGTCGCCTCGTCGAGCACGAGCAGACGGGGGTCGCGGATCAGGGCCCGCGCGATCGCGAGGCGCTGGCGCTGGCCTCCCGACAGCAGGGCGCCCCGCTCCCCCACGACCGTGTCCCAGCCGTCGGGCAGCTCGAGGACGAACTCCGCGTTCGCCGCCCGCAGCGCCGCCTCGAGCCGGTGGTCGTCGGCGTCCGCTGTCCCGTAGAGCACGTTGTCGCGGATGCTGCCGCGGAAGAGCACCGACTCCTGCGGCACGACCGAGACGAAGCGGCGGGCCGTGCGCATGTCGAGGGCGGCGATGTCACGGCCGTCGAGCAGCACGCGGCCCTGCGAGGGGCGGACGAATCCGAGGACCACCCGGGTCAGCGTCGACTTCCCCGAGCCGGAGGGGCCGACGAAGGCCACGGTCTCCCCCGGGGCGATCCGGAGCGACACGTCGTGCAGCACGCGCCGGTCGCCGTAGTCGACGCTCACCCGGTCGAGCTCGACTCCTCCGGCGAGGGCGTCGACGACCGGCTCGCCCTCGTTGTGCTCCACGTCGGGGTCCGCCAGGACCTCGGCGATCGAGCGGCGCGACTCGAGGCCGCGGGTGACCAGCGGAGCAGTCTGGAACGCCGCCGTGATCGTCCCGGTGAGCAGCGCGAAGTAGGAGCTCAGCAGCACGACCTCGCCGACCGTCACCGGCAGGACGCCCATCATCGCGATGACGGCTGCGCCGAAGAGCGAGCCGAGCGTGATGAGCTGGTAGCTGCTCCACGACAGCGCCCCGAAGCGCCCGTTCAGGCGGTCGAGGGCGACGCCCGCCCGCTCGACGCGGCGGGCGGCCTCCACCACCCGCTGGACCGAGACCTTCTCGAGGCCGTGGGCGCGGGTGACCTCGAGGAGCGCGGACATCTCGCCGACGGTGCCGGACATCGTCTCGACGTGGCGCCGGAACGCCTCGTTGCCGGCCGCTGTCCGCCGACGGAGCCAGAGCACGAGTGCGGCCGCGAGCGGGACGGTCAGCGCGAACACCAGCAGGAACTGCGGCACCCTCGTGCCCGTCGCCACTCCGGCTCCGACGAGCACCACCAGCGCTGTCAGCACCGGCCCGAAGGCCTGCTGCAGCATCAGCTCGAGGTTCTCGACGTCGCGCACCACCTTCGTCTGGGCGATGGAGGCGCTGCCTCGCGAGTGGTAGTCGAGCGAGAGGCTCTGCAGCCGCTCGGCGAGCGCCTCCCGCAGCCGCAGGCCCAGCGCGCGGACGGCGGACGAGGAGAGCCGCACGTAGACCGCGTTCGCCCCGATGTTCGCGAAGATCGTCGCCGCGGCGGCCGCGGCCGGCACGACGAGCGCCGATGGCGACCGGCCGTCGACGAGGGCGTCGACCACGGCGGCGGTGACGAGCGGCAGGATCCACAGCGGGCTGTCCTTGACGACGTAGGCGAGCGCCGCCCCGACGACCCGGTGCCGCGACGGGCGCAGGGCCGAGCGGAGCGGATGCTCGGAGGAGATGCCGCTCACGGCACGAGGGCGGGCTCGCGCGCCGCCGCCGTCGATCGGAGGATCAGGGCGGCCGCGCCGATCAGAGGCCCCTCCCCGCCGAGCCCGGACGGGCGGACGTCGAGACCGCGGGCGTAGTCCAGGACAGCGTGCTCCCGGGCGCTCGCCTGCACGAGGTGGAGGTAGTCGCGGGTCACGCCCGCGAAACCGCCGCCGACGGCGAAGTCGTGCACGTCGAGCAGGGTCGCCGCGCCCGCGATCGCCGTGCCGACGGCCTCGGCGGAGCGGCGGACCGCGGACAGGGCCACGGCGTCGCCGTCCGCGGCCGCGCGCCCGAGCTCCTCCCCGGTGCTCCCGGCGAAGCCCCGGCGCCGGGCCCAGGCGACGGTGCTCGGTCCGGAGGCGATGCTCTCGAGCGTCCCGTCGCTCCCCTCCTCGGGGTCGGCGTCGGCGACGTGCACCTGGCCCAGGTGGCCGGCGTTGCCGGAGCGGCCCGCCAGCACCCGGCCGTCGAGGACGATCCCGCCGCCGATCCCGGTCGACACGACGAGGCTCACCGAGGAGACGGCGCCCCGGTTGGCCCCGTACCAGTGCTCGGCGAGGGCGATGCAGGTCCCGTCGAGGCGCAGCTCGACCGGCCGACCGGGCACGAGCCGCTCGAGCGCCTCCCGGAGCGGGACGCCGTGGAGCAGCGGGAGGTTCTTCGGTCGGATCCGGCCGCCGTCGAGGTCGATCGGCCCCGCGGATCCGGCGCCGACGCCGACGACGTCCGCCCCGGCCGTCGAGGCGGCGACGCACTCCGCGAGCGCCCGCTCGAACTCCTCAGGAGTCAGGGCGGGGCCGGTCGCGCGCCGGTGCCGCGTGCCGGGCACGAGCCCGCCCCCGGCGTCGACGAGGGCGGTCTCGATCTTCGTGCCGCCGACGTCGACGGCCAGGGCGGGCTGCGTGCTCACCGCGGATCAGGCCCAGTCGGCGACGAGCTGGTTGGCCGTGCGCAGCACGCTCGGCGACACCAGCGCCTCGGTGTCGAGACCGGAGCCGCGCACCGTGAAGACGACGCTCTCGCCCGGCAGCAGCGTGACCAGCTGGTCGTCGACGACGGCGGACGGGTCCACCTTGTCGACCAGGAGGGTGACGTCGCGCACGAGGTTCTCGGCGGTGACGGTCACCTGCACTCCGCCCTCGACGGGGGCGGCGCTCGTGCGCAGGCGCGCGGCCTCCAGGGCGGAGTCGCGGTACTCGGCGAAGAACCAGAACGCGCGCGTCCCGGCGAAGTCGACGACGAGCAGCTCGGCGGCGGCGTCCTCGGGCGTCGCCACGCCGGACCCGATCGGCAGGGTGCGCACCGAGCGCGCCCCGACCGCGAGCTCCTGCCGCTCCTCCGCCAGCACCGTCCCGTCGAACGCCAGGCGGCGCACGACGCACTCGCCGGCCCACTCCTCGGGGGAGTCGCCCACGGCGACCACGGCGAGCCCCTCCCCGCGCGGCTGCACGGTGAGCAGACGGTCCTCGAAGACGTGCTTGAGCGCGTAGAGGAGCGGCTTGGCGGTGCCGTCGCCGTCCACCGCGGCCCACGAGGTGACCGGCCAGCAGTCGTTGAGCTGCCAGACGATCGAGCCCATGCAGCGCGGGCTCTCGGAGCGCTGGTGCTCGATCGCGAGCGTCACCGCGAGCGCCTGGTTGAGCGACATCGCCCAGTGCCAGTCCTCCGTGTCGTCGGGCAGCGGGAGGTGAGCGACGAGACCGTCGGTCAGCTTGTCGTTGCCGTCGGTCGCCTTCTGGTGGTGGATCATCCCGGGCGACTCGGGAGTCAGCGGCGAGTCCGAGATCGAGCGCTGGATGGTCGACCACGACGCCGGCCCCTGCCAGCCGAACTCGGCGACGAATCGCGCGTGGGCGTCCCGGTAGGCGGGGTAGTCGACGCGGTTCCACAGCTCCCAGAGGTGCACGGAGCCGTGGTCGAGGTCGTTCGCGAAGATCTGCGGGTCGCCCGACCAGGGGCTCCCGGGCGTGTACGAGCGCGCCGGGTCGAGCTCGGCGACCAGGCGCGGGAGCAGATCGAGGTAGTAGCCCAGGCCCCAGGTGCGGCCCTGGAGGCGCTTCTCCCAGCCCCACTCCTCGAAGCCCCAGATGTTCTCGTTGTTGCCGTTCCAGAGCGCGAGGCTCGGGTGCGGCATGATCCGCGTGACGTTGTCGCGGACCTCCGCCTCGACCTCGCTGCGGAGCGGCTCCTCCTCCGCGTAGGCCGCGCAGGCGAAGAGGAAGTCCTGCCAGACGAGGATGCCGCGCTCGTCGCAGAGGTCGTAGAAGTCGTCGGACTCGAAGTAGCCGCCGCCCCAGATGCGGAGGAGGTTGAGGTTCGCGGACTCGGCCTGGTCCATCCTGCGGGCGAGGCGCTCGCGGTCGACCCGGGTGATGAAGGCGTCGTCCGGGATCCAGTTGGCTCCGCGGATCCAGACGGGCTCGCCGTTGACGACGAAGCGGAACGAGGTGCCCTCGTCGTCGCGGTCGAGCTGCACCTCCAGGGTCCGGAAGCCGATCCGCTGGGAGCGCTCGTCGATGACGGCTCCGCCCTGCAGGAGCGCGACCTCGAGGTCGTGGAGCGGCTGCCCGCCGAAGCCCCGCGGCCACCAGAGGGCCACGTCGGCCGCCTCGAGGTGGAGGACCGCGGTGCGCTCGCCACCGGGGACGCTCGCCACGGCCTCCGCGCCGGCGACGGAGGCGCGCACCTCCACCTCGGCGTCCGAGGCCCGGTCGAGCCCCACGTGCAGCTCGACGCGGCCGGTCGTCCCGTCGACCGTGACCACGGGGCGCACCGAGGCGAGGCGCGCACCGCTCCAGGCCTGGAGGGTCACCGGCTTCCAGATGCCGGCGGAGGCGGCGTCCAGCCCCCAGTCCCAGCCGAAGTTGCAGGCGGCCTTCCGCAGGGCGTTGAAGGGGTGGGAGTAGGTGTGCGGCCGGTAGCCGATCTCGAGGCTCGCTCGGTCGGCCTCGGCGACGGGCGAGGCGAAGGCGACGACCAGCTCGTTCGCCCCCTCCTGCAGAGCCTCGTCGACGCGGATCCGGTAGGTGCGGTGCTGGTTGCGGGTGCGGGCGATCTCGCGCCCGTTCAGCGTGACGACGGCCACCGTGTCCAGGCCCTCGAAGACGAGCTCGTGCACGTCGCGGCCGTCGGGGGCCCAGTCGAACGAGGAGGAGTACTCCCAGTCCGTCTCGCCGATCCAGGTGACCTTCTTCTCGTTCTGGTCGAGATAGGGGTCGGGGATCAGCCCGGCCGCGAGCAGATCGGTGTGGACGAGGCCGGGGACCACCGCGGGGACGACGGCCGAGACCAGCTCGGCGGGGATCGGCCCGCGGGTCGCGCGGACACTCCAGCCGTCGTGCAGCGGACGGCTGGTGGCCGCCGCGGTGCGAGGAGTGGTGTCGAGGGTGTGGGTCACTTCGTAGCTCCTGATGTCAGTCCGTTGTAGATGAAGCGCTGGAGGAAGAGGAACGCGATCAACGTCGGGACGATCACGAGGATCGTGCCGGCGGCGATGACCTCCCACTGCGCCCCGAAGGGCCCCATGAAGCGGAAGAGGGAGGTCGAGATCACGCCGAGGTCGCGGGAGGGCATGTAGAGGAAGGGGATGTAGAACTCGTTGTAGACCGCGATCCCCTTGATGATCACCACGGTCGCGATCGCGGGCTTCAGCAGCGGGAGCACGATCCGCCAGTACACGGTGAAGCGGCTCGCTCCGTCGAGCATCGCGGCCTCGTCCAGCGAGACCGGGATCGACTGCATGAACTGCAGGAAGATGTAGATCGCGACGATGTCGGTGCCCGTGAACAGCAGGATCGCCGACCAGCGGGTGTTGAAGAGGTCGAGGGCGTTGATCACCTGGAACGTCGCCACCTGCGTGGTGACGGACGGGACCAGCGTCGCGAGCAGGAAGAGCCCGGTCACCATGCTCCGCCCGCGGAAGCGGAACCGGTCGATCGCGTAGGCGGCCATCGTGCCGATCAGCACGGTGCCCACGATCGAGACGACGAGGATGATCCCGGTGTTGAGGAACCCGGTGACCATCCCGCCCTGCGTGAAGGCGATGGCGAAGTTCTCGAGGTTGAACCAGTTCGAGGGCGGCGTGAGCGGTCCGGTGCCCCGGTACTCCGCCGAGGTCTTGAACGCGAGCATCACGATCGTGACGATCGGCACGAGAGCGAAGAGGCAGGCCACGATCAGCGAGCCGTACTTCCCGATCGAGCCGAGGACGGATCCCGCCGACCGGCGGGTGCGCCGCTCCTTCACGGCCGCCTGCCGCGTCACCGGGAGACCGGTGACCGCCGGGGGGCGCTGCTGGGTGCTGGTCATTCCTGGCTCGCCTTCTCGTCGGGGAACACGCGCCGCTGCACGGCCGTGATGATCAGCACGATCGCCAGCAGCACCACGGCCATCGCCGACGCGAGGCCGACCTTGGAGTAGCGGAAGGCGGTGTCGACGGTCTGGATCACGAAGGTCTCGGACCCGTTCGCGCCGCCGGTCATGATGTAGGGCATCTCGAAGGCCGAGAGCGCCCCGGCGATCGCGAGGATGAAGGACAGCCCGAGGATGCGCCGGATGCTCGGCACGATGATGTAGCGGAACTTGTCGAACGCGCTCGCGCCGTCGAGATCCGCCGCCTCGTACTGCTCCTCCGGGACCGACTGGATCGCACCGAGGAACAGCACGAAGTTCAGCCCCATGTAGCGCCAGACCGAGGTGGCCGCGAGGGACACGTTGACGACGGAGGGGTCGCCGAGCCACTGCGGGGTGTCCTGCACGCCGAAGACGCCGAGCACCGCGTCGAGCGTTCCGTCCGGGCGGAAGAAGTAGAGGAACATCAGCCCGATGGCGACGCCGTTGATCAGGTAGGGGAAGAAGATGACGCCCTTGAAGAAGTTGCGGAACCGGGTGCGGAAGCTCAGCAGCGTCGCGAAGAAGAGGGCGAGGCCGAGCTGCGCGATCGCGCCGGCGAGGTAGAACAGGCTGACGAAGAAGACCCGGAAGATCTCGGGCCGCGTGAAGATCTCGACGTAGTTCTCGAGGCCGACGAAGGTCTTGTCGGGGTCCAGGCCGTCCCAGTCGGTGACGCTGTACCAGAACATGTTCGCGACCGGGATGTACGTCAGCACGACCAGGAACGCCAGCGGGACCGCCAGGAAGAGCCAGGGGGTGATGCGCCTACCGGTGAGGCGCTGCCGGCGGCGGGGCCGGATCCGCTTGCTCGCTCCGACCTCGATGGGCGGAGCGTCGGTGATCGCCATGGTCGATCCTTCCGTCGTTCGGGGGTGCAGGAGCGGTGGGGCTCCGAGGGAGGGGGCGGGCGGCCGCGGGAGGCGGCCGCCCGCGGGGACTACTCGGCGACGTCGGCGCGGGCCGCGGCCCAGCGCGAGTTGAGGTCGGCGAACAGCGACTCCTTGTCGCCGGCGCCCGCACCGCGCGCGGCGTCGATCAGCTCCTGGCGGTAGGCGTTGCCGAACAGGTCGATCTCGGCCTCGTTGGCGATGTCGTTGATGACCGCCTCCTTGCCGACCGGGTCCGGGGCGAGCTCGAGGTACTGCACGCCGAGCGCGTCGAAGTCCGCGAGGGTGTCGGGAGCGGGGTCGCTGATCACGGGGCTGATCGCGCCCTGGCTCTCGGCGTAGCCGGACTCGTTCGTGAACCAGTCGATCCACGCGCGGGCGGTGGCCTTGTTGTCCGAGTTCTTGTTGATGGCGAGGAACTTGTCCGAGGCGGTCACCGAGGTGAAGGTCCCGTCCTGCGCCCACGGCATCGGCCAGAAGCCGATGACGTCGCGGGACTTCCCGGCCTTCTCGGCCGCGTCCTGCATCTGCGAGACGGCCCAGGAGCCGAGCACCATCGAGCCGATCTCCCCGCTCGCGAGGAGGTCCTTCGACTCCTCCCAGTTCGTGGTGGTCGGGTCCGCCTCGCTGAGGCCCTGCGCGACCGTGTCGTAGAGCAGGCCGTCGATGTTGTACTGGTCGTTGCCCTCGGTCCAGGGCGCGTCGTCCGCGATCATCTCGGTGCGGACGTCCGCCCCCTGCACCGTGCCGAGGTTGCCCTCGATCGTCGCGAGGGGCCAGCCGTCCTTGTAGTTCGTGTAATAGGGGACGACGCCGTCGGCCTTGATCTTCTCGAGGTCGGCGAGGTACTCCTCCTCCGTGGCGGGCGGATCGGTGATGCCCGCCGCGGTCCAGACGTCGCGGTTGAACACGTAGCCCATGGCCGAGCCGAAGGTCGAGACGCCGTAGGCGGTGCCGTCGAACGAGCCCTCGTTGGTGAAGCGGTAGGTCTTCGACAGCTCCTCCGTCGAGCCCAGCGGCTCGAAGTAGTCGGAGTAGTCGTCCTTGGTGACGTTGGAGCTCGGGATGAGCAGCACGTCGCCGTAGTCCTTCGAGTTCAGGCGGATCTTGGTGTCGCCCTCGTAGTCGGTCAGGGCCTCGAACTTCACTGTCGTCCCGGGGTACTTCCCCTCGAACGTCGTCGCGTAGTCGGCGAAGGTCGTGTCGACCAGGTCGGTGCGGTTGGTCAGCACAGTGATCTCGCCGGCCGGCTCGCCGGAGTCGTTCCCCGCCGATCCGCCGGAGCAGCCGGCGAGCGCGAGGGAGGACGTGACGGCGACGGCGACGATGCCGGTCAGCGTGGTCCTGCGGTTTCTGGTGGGTCGTTGCACGGGTGTTCTCCTCGGTAGGGCGTCGCGGTGCGACGGTGAGTGCAGTGGGTGCGGGACGGAGGTCAGTGACGGGCCTGCCACCAGTGCCGGATCGTCGGGAGGTACTGGCGCACCAGCGACTCCAGCCACGACGGCACGTGGGGGTGGGGCGAGGGCCCGGCCGTCGGCGGCGCGGTGGGAGTCGTCGGCGGTGCGGTGGGCGTCGTCGTCGGCGGGGTGGTCGGCGTCGTCGTGGGCGGAGCGGTCGGCGTCGGCGTCGGGGCGGGCCCGGCGGCGACCACCGTCGCCACGTCGTCGACGGTGAGGACTCCGGTCCCCGATCCGTTCACGTAGAGGGCGTACCGGGTCACCGAGGTCAGGTCGAGATCGGCCTCCGGGGCCCACGACGGCGGAGCGAAGGCTGAGAAGGGGACGACGGTCGGCCCCTCCGTCGCCGGGGTGACGGAGGCCTCCCAGTAGGCGCCGTTCGCGACGAACTGCACCGAGAACGGGGCCGCGGCGTCCACGTCGAGGGTCAGCCCGGAGTAGCCCCACCAGTTCTGCGGAGCATCGAACGTCTTCACGACGCCCGCGTAGCCGGCCGTGCCCGTGTCGTAGTCGAAGCGCGCGGCGCTGCCGGCGCCGGAGGGCACCAGCGTCGGCGCGATGGTGCCGCCTCCGCTGTTCCGGACGTAGGCCTCGCGGACCGCCGCGTCGTCGGCGTAGCCCTCGAAGTCGTCGACCACGACGGGCTCCGTCGGCACGGCCGAGGTCTCGAACGAGCGGACCTCGGACACGGCGGAGCCGACGCCGTTCACGGCGGTCACCCGCCAGGAGTAGCGCGTCTCGGGGGCGAGGTCGACGTCCGGGCGGACGGTGGTCGCGGTGAGCCCGGTCGTCTCCACGATCGGGTCGGAGAGGTCCTCCGATGCCGAGAGGGTGAAGCGGTAGAACGCGGCGTCGGCGGCGGGCTCCCACGAGAACGCGGGGGTCGCGGTGATCCCGTCGGCGCCGGCGGCCGGCGCGACGAGCGCGGGGGCGGCCGGGGCGCCGAGCGGAGCGGCGTTCGGCGAGAAGAGGTTCACGGAGCCGATCTGCGGCGTCCACGCCTCGCCCGGGCCCTGCGGCCACGAGACGCGCAGCTGGTTCACGCCGGAGAGGCCGCGCACCGACAGCGTGTACTGCTTCCAGTTCCCGGTGCCGCCGCGGGTGTCGACCGCGATCGGCGCCCACGTCGCACCGTCGGCCGAGCCCTCCACGGTGAGCGGGGCGACCGGCTGGTCGGGCCAGTACCAAGCCGTCACGTCGGCGCCGCTGATGTCGTCGAAGCTCCAGGTGAGGCTCGCCGGATCGGTGCTCTCGCGCTTCACGCGGGAGACGTCTCCGCCGAACTGCGCGGGCGAGCCGGAGTCGATCGCGAGGCTGCCCGTGCGGGCCGACACCTTCGAGAAGTCGTCGAGCGGGTCGGCGAGGGCCACCGCCTCCGCCGCGCTCGTGACGGTGGCGCGCTCGAGGGTGGCGCTGCCGCTCCAGGAGAGGCGGACGGCGTCGCCGTCGAGGCCGACCGCCCGGAGGGCGCCGCCGTCGACCGTGGTCGCGGCCGGAGTCCAGGTCGTCCCGTCGGTGCTCGTCGAGACGGTCGCGGCCGAGGGGTCCGAGAGGAGGAACTCGGCGGCGGTCACGCCGTCACGCTGCCAGGTGATGCTCGCAGCGCCCATCGCGGCGACGACTCCGCCGGCCGGCGTCGGCTCGAGCCGCGCGTTCTCGTGTGCCGAGCTGAGGGTCCAGGTCTGCAGCGGATCGACGAGCACCGTGCCGGCCTCGGGCGCGGCCACGGGGTCGGAGGCGGGGCCGGGGCGATCGCCCTCGCCGACCGCGACCACGCGGTAGCGCGCTCCGTCGGGCGAGTCGTAGTCGGTGACCGGGGAGGCGGAGGCGGAGACGGCGCCGTCGGTCACGTCGCTCCAGGCACCGCCGTCGACCGAGCGCTGCACGAGATAGCCCTGCGCTCCCGCGGTCCCGCGCCACGAGACGGTGGTGATGCCGTACACCTGGTCGAGGGCCGTGACGAGCGGGGCGCCGAGCTCGTGCCGGCCGGGCGTGCTGCCGACGGCCGCGCTGTAGCGCTCGACCGCGTCCACGCTCTCCCGCTCCCGCGCCGAATCGCCCGGATAGTGGAGGGTGAAGCCGTCGTCGTGCGGGACGAAGCCCCCGCGGTCGTTGTTCCCGAACAGCGACCAGAAGAACATGCCCGAGACGTTCCGGTCGGCCGCGGCCGCGTCGAGCAGCGTGGCGGAGGCGGCCGTCGAGGCGTACTCCCCCGCGATGTAGACCTTGCCCGCGTCCGCGACGGTCCGCGCGTCGGCCGAGACCCGCTCGGCGGTCGGCGGGTAGTAGTGGACGTCGACGATGTCGAGGTCCGGCGACGCGAGGGTGTCGGGATCGATGTCGAAGCGGCGGCCGGCGGCGACGAGCTGCTCCGGGGCCTTCTCCTTCAGGTGCGCGACCTGGGCGTCGATCCACTCGCGGGTCATGCCCTCGAGCTCGTTGCCCAGCTCCCACGCCATGATCGTCGGGTCGTCGACGAAGCGCGTCCCGGTGATCGTGTTCGTGTGGTCGAGCACGTGGTCGACGTAGTCCTGGTATGCCGCGATCGCGGCCGGGTCGGTGTAGAAGTCGTCCGACTCGAGGCCGAGCGGAGTCGTGAAGTCGCGGTGACCGCCGTGGTAGTACTCCCACTGGTCGGTGAGCGGCAGCACCAGGCGGATGCCGAGAGTGCCCGCGTAGGCGACCGCGAAGTCGATGGTGCGGAACGCCGCCTCGTTGTACTCGCCGAGCCGCGGCATCAGCGCGAGCGGGTCGGCGTCGTCCTGGCTGGTCGACGTCATCATGTGCGAGCGCACGACGGTGACCCCGAGCCCGGCCGCCGTGTCGAGGGCGTCCTTGATGCGGAAGTAGGTCGGGTAGTCGATCCCGCCGACGTTCTCGTCGAGGCCGAGCCAGTAGATGTTCGTCCCGCTGGCACGGAAGCGCTCGCCGTCGAGGGTGAGGGCGCTGCCGTCGCGCTGGACGAACGCGGTGTTGGCGCTGGTCCATTCGGCCGGCGCGGCCTGGGCGGCCTGGGCGGAGGACGCGGTCGCGACGAGGGTCGAGGCGACGACGGCGGCGATCGCTCCGCCGGCGAGGGCCGAGCGGAGGCGGGAGCGCCTCGGGGCGGGCGGTGCTGCGGCACGGGTCATGTGTGTTCCAGGGCTCCTTCGACCGGGGTGGAGGACCGGCTCGCGTCGTTCCGCTCTCGGGATCGGGGCTCGTCGCCCCGCCCTCGTCGGCCGGTCCTCGGACAGACTCCCCTGTCCTCCCCGTCGAGGTCAATATCAAAAGTAAATAATTTATGTAACGAATCGAGACGGCAGTGCGAGCACGCGGGGCGTGGTGACGGCCGTCGACCGGCGGTCGGAGATGCTCAGGCCGCCGGCGCGCCCGTGGATCCGCGCGGGACGATCACGACGGCAGGGCTGCTGATCGCGCGGCTCTCGCCGCCCGCGATGCCGGCCAGGAGCTCCCGGCCGGCGAGCATCCCGATGACCTGCACGTCGTGCGAGACCGCCGAGAGCGGGGGCTCGCTGAGCTGGCACTGCGCGGAGTCGTCCCAGGCGAGGAGCGAGAGCTCGCCCGGGACGACGACACCGCGATCGCGGGCCTCGTCGAGTCCGCCGAGCGCCATCAGGTCGCTGTCGAAGACGACCGCCGTCGGCCGCTCGTCGCCGTCGAGCAGGGCCGCCAGAGCTCGGGCCCCGGAGGCCCGCGAGTAGTCGCCCCCGGCCGTCGGTCCGGACACTCCGTGCCGCGCGCACTCCTGCGCGAACGTCTCCTCGCGGATGCGCGTGTGCAGCAGCTCCGCGGGTCCGGCGACGTGGCCGAGCCGGGAGTGGCCCTGACCGGCGAGGAAGTCGACGGCCGCGCGCATCGCGTTGTCGTCGTCCGTCCACACCGCGCGGAAGCCGACGGCGGCGCTCGGCGGGCCGATCACGACGGCGGGGAGGCCGAGGCCGCGCACGAACTCCGGCCGCGGATCCCCGTCCTCGAGGTCGACCAGGATCACGCCGCTCACCTCGCCGTCCTCGCTCCACCGCCGATAGGTCGCGAGCTCGGCGTCGGCGTCGGGCAGGACGTTGAGGAGCACCGAGTAGCCCGAGGGGCGGACCGCCCGCTCGACACCGGCGATGAACTCGTGGAAGTACGGCTCCGCGCCCATGATCTCGGTCGCCCGCACCAGGGCCAGGCCGATCGGTCTCGTCCGCGTCATCGCCACCGCCCTTCGTCGCCCGTCCAGAGTAGGGGGCCGATCGGCGCCGGAGCCGTCCCGTACGCTGACGAGCGGAACGGGAGGTGACGGCATGGCACGGCGCGAATCGACACCCGCGGCCCCCGGGAGCCGCGCCCTCGTCGTGGACCTGATCCGCTCCTCCGGGCCGATCAGCCGCGTCGAGCTGACCGCCGCGACCGGCCTCACCCAGCCCGCCATCTCGATGATCGTGCGCAAGCTCCTCACCGACGGCATCGTCCGCCAGACCGGCTCGACCTCGACCGGGGGCAAGCCGCGGCAGCTGCTCGAGATCAACGCGCGGGCGAGGATCGCCATCGGCCTGCAGCTCGGCTTCGAGTCGATCACCCTGGTCGCGACCGACACGGGCGGAGGCGTGATCGCACGCCAGCAGATCGACGGCGCCGCGCTCGCCTCCCCGGAGGAGGTCACCGCGCGCCTGGTCCGGGCCTACGACGACTTCATCCGCGGGACCGGGATCGACCGCGGCTCGATCGCGGGCGTGGCGGTCGTCGCTCCCGGCCCGATCGACCAGGCCGCGGGCCGCGTCCTCGGCCCGCCGACGCTGCACCACTGGCGCGACCACCCGCTCCGCCAGGAGCTCGGCGCCGGTCTGGGCGCGCCGATCCTGCTCGACAACGACGCCGCCGCCGCCGCGATCGGCGAGTTCTGGAGCCGCGGCGTCTCGCGGCACCGCACCTTCGGGAGCATCTACGTCGGCACCGGCATCGGGGCCGGCGTCGTCCTCGACGGCGCACTGCTGCGCGGGGCGAGCTCGAACGCGGTCGAGATCGGCCACGTCACGATCGTGCCGGGCGGGCGCGAGTGCTTCTGCGGCAACATCGGCTGCCTCGAGCGGTACGCCTCGCCGACGGTGGTCGTGGAGGAGGCGCGCTCCGACCGCGCCGCGTTCGCCGACCTCGACCTCGCCTTCCGCGCCGAGGAGCACGCCCGCGACTTCGACGTGCTCAGCCTGGCGGCGATCAACGGCCATCCGGCGGCCCTCGCCCTGATCGAGCGCGCGGCCGGGCACCTGGCCGACGGCGCTCTGATCCTGGCCAACCTGTTCGACCTCGACGAGCTGGTCCTCACCGGCCCCGGAGTCGCCATCGCCGGATCGATCCACACCCGCGCGATCCGCGCCCGCCTCGACGAGCGCCGCTTCGCCCGCCGGGCCCACCCGATCGAGGTCGAGCTCTCGAGCAACCCGCGCGACGCGGCCGCCGTCGGAGCGTCCTCCCTCGTGCTGCAGAGCACCCTCTCGCCCGGGCACGGGCCGGTGCTCCTGCAGCCCGGAGGGCGCGATGGCTGAGGCCGTCGTCTCCGCCGGCCGGCTGCTCGGGCGGACCGTCGAGACGCCGGACGGAGCGGCGCACGCGTTCCTCGGGGTGCCCTACGCGGGCGACCCCCGGCGCTTCCTCCCGGCTCCGCCGCTCGAGGCCTGGAGCGGACGGCGCGAGGCGCTGGAGCCCGGACCGCGGGCTCCGCAGACGTCGGGTGGAAGCGAGACCGGCTGCCTGACCGTGAACGTCTGGACGCCGGAGGCAGCCGAGGCCTGCCCGGTGATCGTCTGGATCCACGGGGGGCTGCACGTCGCCGGCTCCCCCTCCGAGCCCTTCTGCGACGGAGCACGGCTCGCCGCCCGGACCGGCACCGTCGTCGTGGCGCTCGGCCACCGGCTCGGCGCGCTCGGATTCCTCACCGTGGACCACCTCCTCGGCCACGAGTACCGCGACTCCGCGAACGCGGGCCTGCACGACACCGTCGCCGCGCTCGAGTGGGTCCGCGACGAGATCGCGGCGTTCGGAGGAGACCCCGGTCGGATCACGCTGGCCGGCCAGTCCGCCGGCGCGACGTCGGCCGCGATGCTGCTCGCAGCGCCCCGCGCCGAGGGCCTCTTCGCGCGAGCAGTGCTGCAGAGCGCGAACCCCGAGCGCGTCGGGTGCCGCGAGTACGGCGAGGAGGCGACGGCGGAGCTGCTGGACCTGCTCGGCGCGCCGCCGGAGCGGCTCCTCGACCTGCCCTGGCCTCGCCTGATCGAGGCGCAGGACCGCCTGCTCGCCCGCCGCTCGGCCGCGGGTCCGAACACCGTCGCCGTGTTCCGGGCGGGCCTCGACGGCCGCCTGCTGACCCGCGACCCGGTGTCCGCCGTCGCGGCGGGAGCCTCGAGCGGAGTGGATCTCGTCGTGACGACGAACGTCAACGAGGGCTCGGGCTCCGTCGACCTCCGGGCTCCCGACTCCGTCGAGCTGCGCGCACAGCTCGACCGGCACGTCGCCGACCTGCTTCCGGGAGGGGACGCGGGGGCCTATCGAGAGGCTCTGGCGGCCGACCTGGGCCGCACCCCCTCGGACGCCGAGGCCCTGGAGGCGTGCCTCGCCGACGAGATCTACCGGCAGCCGAGCCTGCGGCTGCTCGACGCCCGGGCCGCAGCGACCGGATCGACGCGCGCCGCCCTGTTCGCCTGGCGCGCCGACGACTCCCGCGGCGCGACCCACTCCCTCGAGCTGCCCTTCCTCTTCCGCAGCCTCGACGACGCCCGTGGCACGATCGGGCCCGCCCCGCAGCGCCTCAGCGACGAGGTCTCGTCGCGCTGGGCCGCCTTCGCGGCGACGGGCGACGCCGGCTGGCCCGAGTACGGATCCGAGCGCACAACGCTCGTGCTCGACGACCCCGTCCGGATCGTCGACGCTCCCCGCGAGCACCTGCGCCGCCTGATCGCGTCCCACCGCCGCTGATCCGCCCGGCCACTGGCCCCGTCCAGGCGGTTAGGTTAGGTTAACCTTCGCAACCCCCACCACCCCCTTCGAAGGATCGCCGTGCCCGCCACTCGCACCCCCCTCCGCCTGACCGCCGTCGCCTCGCTCGGCCTCGCCGCGCTGCTGCTCACCGCCTGCTCGGGAGGAGCCGACGCCGGCTCCGAGGGCACGTCCGAGAGCAGCGCCGCCGAGAGCAGCGAGGGCTTCCCCGTCACCGTCGACCACGCCTTCGGCAGCACCACCGTCGAGTCGGCCGACCGCGTCGTCGCGACGAGCTGGACCAACCAGGACGTGGCGCTCGCGCTGGGCGTGACCCCGGTCGGCTTCACCCGCGCCTCCTACGGCGACGAGGACGGCGACGGCCTGCTGGCGTGGACGAAGGAGGCGCTCGACGCCTCCGGCGCCGAGACCCCGACCCTGTTCGACGAGACCGACGGCGTGCCCTTCGAGGCGATCTCGGATCTCAGCCCGACCGTGATCCTCTCGGCCTACTCCGGCATCACCCGGCAGGACTACGACACCCTCAGCCAGATCGCCCCCACCGTCGCGTACCCGGGCCTGCCCTGGGGCACGACCTGGCAGGACTCCGCGAAGCTCGACGGCGCCGCGCTGGGCCTCGAGGACGAGGCCGTCGCGAAGGTCGGCGAGATCGAGAGCGACATCACGCAGACCACCGCGTCCTACCCGCAGCTCGCGGGCACCACGTTCATGTACGGCTGGTACGACCCGACCGACGCGAGCACCTTCACCTACTACACGCCGAACGACGCGCGCGTGAAGTTCGTCGAGGACCTCGGACTCGACGTCGCCCCGAGCGTCGCCGAGCTCTCCGGCGACTCGGAGGCGTTCAGCGGCACCATCAGCTCCGAGAACGCCGACCAGCTCGACGCCGACGTGCTCGTCGTCTACGGCGACGACACGACCCTCGCCGCGCTGCAGGCCGACCCGCTGCTCTCCAAGATCCCGGCCGTCGAGCGCGGCTCCGTCTACGTGCTGGAGGACGGCTCGTCTGCCGCCATGGCCACCTCGTCGCCGAACCTGCTCAGCATCCCGTGGGTGCTCGACGAGTACACCGCAGGCCTCGCCGCGGCCGCCGACAAGGTGTCGTGACCCGCACCGCACCCACCCGGAAGACGAGGGCGACCGCGCTGGCGGTCGCCCTCGTCGCGCTGGCCGTCGCGTCGGTCCTCTCGCTCGTGTACGGCTCCCGCGAGATCCCGCTCGGCGAGGTCTGGCCGGCGCTGACCTCGCCCGATCCGGCGTCCATCGTCGACGCCGCGGTGCAGGGGCGGGTGCCGCGGACGGTCCTCGCGATCCTGGTCGGCGCCGCGCTCGGGCTCGCCGGAGCCGTGATGCAGGGCCTGACCCGCAACCCGCTCGCCGATCCGGGCATCCTCGGCCTCAACTCCGGCGCCTCGCTCGCGGTCGTGCTCGGGATCGCCGGGGTCGGCGCGACGAGCCTGCCGCAGTTCATCTGGCTCGCGTTCCTCGGAGCCGCCGCCGCCGGGGCGTTCGTCTACGCGGTCGCCTCGCTCGGCCGCGAGGGCGCCACTCCGCTGAAGCTCGCCCTCGCCGGAGCCGCCACCGCCGCCGCGCTCACCTCCCTCATCAGCGCGGTCCTGCTCACCCAGGAGACCACGCTGAACCGCTTCCGCTTCTGGCAGGTCGGCGGAGTCGGCGGCGCCGAGACCGCGAGCATCCTGCAGGTCCTCCCGTTCCTCGCGGTCGGCGCGGTGCTGGCCCTCTCCAGCGCGCGAGGGCTCGACGCCCTGGCGCTCGGCGACGACCTGGCGACCGGCCTCGGCCGGCGCGTGGGGCGCATCCGCCTGGTCGCGGGGCTCGCGGCCGTGCTGCTCTGCGGCGCCGCGACCGCGATCGCCGGACCGATCGGATTCATCGGCCTGGTCGTCCCGCACCTCGCCCGCCGCGTCACCGGCCCCGCGCACGCCTGGCTGCTGCCCTCCTCCGCTCTGCTCGGCGCCCTGCTGCTGCTCGTCGCCGACGTGGTCGGCCGCGTGGTCGCCCGGCCGAGCGACGTCGAGGTGGGCATCGTGACCGCGCTGATCGGCGCCCCGGTGCTCATCGCGATCGTGCGCCGCTCGAAGGTGCGGGCGCTGTGAGGACCGCGGAAGCACCGGCCGCCGTCGGCATCGCGGCCGGCCGCACGCTGCGCCGTCGGCGCACGGTCATCGGCTGCGCCGTCCTCGCGGTGCTCGCGCTGGCGCTCGTCGTCGTCTCGCTCACGGTCGGCAGCACGGTCTACTCGGTGCCGGAGGTCGTCCGCGTGATCCTCGGCGAGACCGTGCCGGGCGCCTCCTTCACCGTGGGCACGCTGCGGCTGCCGCGCACCATCACGGCCGTCCTGGTGGGCGTGGGCTTCGGGATGGGCGGCGTGATCTTCCAGACGATGCTGCGCAACGCCCTCGCCAGCCCCGACATCATCGGCATCACCTCGGGGGCGAGCGCGGCGGCCGTCGTCGCGATCGCGTTCTTCGGGCTCTCGGGAGGCGCGGTCTCGGTGATCGCAGTCGCGGCCGGGCTCGCGACGGCCCTGATCATCGCCGGGCTGGCCGAGGGCGGCGGAGTGATCGGGGCGCGGCTGATCCTCATCGGCATCGGCGTCGCGGCGATGTTCCAGAGCGTGATCGCCTACGTGCAGACCCGCGCCGACTTCGAGGACGTCCAGGAGTCGCTGCGCTGGCTGACCGGCAGCCTCAACTCGGCCGCCTGGCCCTCCGTCCCGCCGCTCGCGCTGACGATGCTCGTGCTGGTGCCGCTGGCGCTGCTGCTCTCGGGCCGGCTCGGCGTGCTGCAGCTCGGCGACGAGTCGGCGACCGCGCTCGGGCTCGACGTGCGGCGCAGCCGGCTGGCCCTGCTCGCGGTCGGAGTCGGCCTCGTGGCCGTCGCGACCGCCGCCACCGGCCCGATCGCGTTCGTCGCCTTCGTCTCGGGGCCGATCGCGCGGCGGATCCTGCCGAGCGCGCGCACGCTGCTGATCCCCTCCGCCCTGGTCGGCGCGGTCGTGGTGCTCGCCGCCGACCTGCTCGCCCAGTACGTCGTCGGCGCGCTGTTCTCGGGCGCGCGCTTCCCGGTCGGTGTCGTCACCGGCGCCCTCGGCGCGCCCTTCCTGCTCTGGCTCCTCGCCCGCCGCAACCGCTCCGGAGGCTCCCTGTGACCGACGCCCCGCCCACCCTCGCCGCCGACGCGGTCACCCTCGCCTACGACGAGCGCGTGGTGGTCGACGGGCTCTCGCTCGCCGTGCCGCCCGGCCGGATCACGGTGATCGTCGGCGCGAACGCCTGCGGCAAGTCGACGCTCCTGCGCGCGATGGCGCGGCTGATCACCCCGCGCTCGGGGAGCGTCCTGCTCGACGGGCGCGCGATCCACCGGCTCCCGACGCGCCAGGTCGCGCAGCAGGTGGGCCTGCTGCCGCAGACCCCGATCGCGCCGGAGGGGATCGCCGTCTCGGACCTGGTCGCCCGCGGCCGCTACCCGCACCGGGGCCTGTTCGGCCGCGGCTCCGGATCGGACGACGACGCGATCGTCGAGGAGGCGCTGCGCGACACCGGCACGCTCGAGCTCGCCGACCGCCCCGTGGACGAGCTCTCGGGCGGGCAGCGCCAGCGGGTGTGGATCGCGATGGCCCTCGCCCAGCGGACCGACGTGCTCCTCCTGGACGAGCCGACGACCTACCTCGACGTGTCGCACCAGGTCGAGGTGCTCGACCTGCTCACCGACCTCAACCGCTCGCGCGGGACGACCATCGTGATCGTGCTGCACGACCTCAACCTCGCCGCCCGCTACGCCGACCACCTCGTCGCCGTGCGCGACGGAGCCCTGTACGCCTCGGGCACGCCCGCCGAGGTGGTGACGCCGGAGACGGTGCGCGCGGTGTTCGGGATGGAGTCGCGCGTGATCGAGGACCCGGTCTCGCGGACGCCGCTGGTGCTGCCCATCGGGCGCCACCACTCGGGCTGAGCCCGGCCGTTCAGGGCCGAGCGGTCAGGGCCGGCCGGTCAGGCCGGGGCCGCGGCCAGGGAGGCGCCGTCGACGAGCGTGCAGCGGAGGAGCTGCTGCTCCCGTCGCGCGGGGTCGCCCTCGATGAGGATCTGCACGGCGCGGCGCCCCATGTCGCGCCGGGGCAGCTCGAAGCCGGCCTGCCAGCCGGTGCGGTCGGCCGATCCGGAGAGCGACACCAGCGACAGGTCGCCCGGCACCGCCACCCCCTCGGCCTCGGCGGCCTCCTGCAGGAGGACGAACTGCTCCTCCTGCTCGGCGAGGACGACCGTGACGCCCTCGGCGGCGATCCGGCGGATCCACTCCCGCGGCGACGCCTCCGGCCCCGGCACGAGGTGGAGGAAGCCGTCGCCGAGCTCGGCCCGCGCGCCGGCCATGCGGTCGGTGTACGACTCGACGCCCTCGCCGTGGCCGGCGTAGGCGAAGCGGGTGTGGCCGAGGGCGCGCGCGCAGGAGATCAGCTCGCGGACGATCGACGCGTAGTCGGCGGCCACGTAGGGCACGGGCCCGCCGGCGTCGTCGCGGCGGCCGATGCTGACGAAGGAGAAGCCGCTCGCGTTGAGGAACTCGAGCTCCTCGCGGGGCATGCGCTGCCCGAGGAGGATGCAGGAGTCGGCCAGGCGCAGCCGGGTGGTGCCGCCGCTGAGGCCGCCGCGACGGCCGCCGACGCGACCGCTGGTCAGCAGGAGGAGGTCGATGTCGCGGTTCTGCGCCTCCTCCTCGATGCCGGCGAGGAACGGGTGGAAGAAGTCCTCGCGGTCGAGCGGGAACAGGCTCTCGTAGGTGTAGACGCCGATCATGCCGGTGCCGACCTGCTTGAGGCGGCGCGCGATGGGGTCGGCGACGTACCCCGTCTCCTGGATCGCCTTGAGGATCCGCGCCCGCGTCGCCTCCGGGACCCGGGCGAGCTGCTCGCCCTTGTCGTTGAGCACGAACGACACCGTCGTCTGGCTGACTCCCGCGAGACGCGCGATGTCCTTCTGCGTGATCCGCGGCACCCGGACACCCCCGCTTCATCCTGGTAATAGGTATTACGTCTTGACCTCAGGCTACCGATGACGAAGGATCGCCGTACGCCCATCCGGGGCGAGAGAGGGCGGAACGTCGACGATGATGAATCCCGCAGACCCAGACAACCAGACCACGGCCTCCCCGAGGCCCGATCGGCAGCACAAGCCCGATCAGCAGCCCGAGCACGATCCGCAGCGCAGGCCCGACAACTCGCGCCGCCTCTTCCTCGCCGGGGGCGCCGCCGCCCTCGCCGGCGCGGCAGGGGCCGTCGGCGCCGCCACTCCGGCCGCCGCCGCGCCCCCGGCCGACGCTCCCGGGCAGAAGAAGCGCCTGAGCGTCACCGAGGGGCCGATCTCACCGCTCGACAAGGAGTTCCGCTGGGACGACCGCGCCGGCGCCGACAACACCCGCGCGGTGCAGGCGGCCATCGACAAGGCGATGACCGCTCCGGGCGGCGAGGTGTCGCTGCCCGCCGGCGAGATCCGGGTCACGGGCCTCGCGGTCGACTACCGCGGCTACCCGGTGCAGCCCGAGAACGGGCCGCCCTACGGCTACGCCGGGCCGAAGATCGTCGGCGCCGGCATGCGCCAGACGAGGATCGTCCAGATCGAGGGCTCGACCCGCGACATCTTCACCGTCTCCGGCCAGACCGGCGACGCGGCCGGCCCCGCCAACAACAACAAGGCCACCGGCGTCGTCCTCGCCGACTTCGAGATGACGGGCACGCCCTCCGGCGGCCACGGGATGTCGCTGCGCTCGCTGGTCAACTGCGAGTTCCGCAACCTGTGGATCCAGAAGACCGGCAAGTCGGGCATCTTCCGCGAGCGCGCCACCTTCGTCTCGGGCGTCGACGACGAGTACTCGTACGCCAACTCCTGGAACAAGATCAAGATCGTCGCCCCCGCCGGCTGGGGCGTGGAGGACTCGGGCAAGGCCTCCATCGGCGGCTCGATGACCAACGTCGAGGCGATCAGCCCCGGCCTCGGCGGCTTCCTCCTCGCGCCTACGAACATGACGCTGCTCGACTGCCAGGCCATCGGCGGCACGGTCGGCCTCCGGTCGATCCGCAACGAGAACCGGCGCTCGGTCAACTCCGGCCTGACCCTGATCAACTTCCGCTCGGAGGGCTCCCGCGACGGCTGGGAGGTGCTGATCGAGGCCGGCACGAGCCACATGATCGTGAACCCGAACTTCTTCCCGACCTCGGGCGCGAACTGCCTCGGCGTCGGCCTGACGAACGGCGGAGCGGACTTCGAGGTGCGCAACCTCACCGTCCTCGGCGGCTTCTACGGGCTCAGCCTCGGCCGCTTCCCGCAGCAGAAGGCGATCGTGCTGGGCAGCGACTCCTCCCAGACGCGCCTCGTGAACCCGTTCATCGAGCGCGGCGCCGCGGGAGTGGACGAGGGCTCGCTGATCGTCGACGACGGACGCCTGACCTCGTTCGAGCTCGGCCGCGGCCGGGTGGAGCGCGCGGCCGGCTACACCACGGTCGCCCGCGCCCCCGAGACCATCCCGACCCCTCCGGCCGGACAGGTCAACGAGGGCTGGGAGCGCTCCGGCGACACCTGGCGGAAGGTGGCCGTCTTCCCCGACGGGCACCGCGTCGTCATCGCCTCCTGACCCCGGGCGGCGGCGCCCTCCGCGCCGCCGCCCTCCCCCACTGCACACGGAACGAGCACCAGAACGCATGCATGACGACAGCACCCGCATCGAAGCCCGCATCGCCCGCTTCCGCGCCGAGAGCCTCCGGCCGGCGATCCACCGGGCGGTCGAGCCGCTCGGGATCGAGTCGTGGACCGCTCCGGGCGAGCCGGTCCCCTTCGACCAGGCGCGGGCCGCGTCCTACGCGCCCGCCCGCATCGGGGAGCCGTGGGGCGCCCCCTGGGGCACCGTGTGGTTCCACGTGCGCGGCGAGATCCCCGCCTCCTGGGTCGGCGTCGACGGCTGCGAGCCCGAGCTCGTCGTCGACCTCGGCTACACCGGCGCCCAGTCCGGCTTCGAGGCGGAGGGGCTCGTCTTCACCGCGACCGGCACGGTCGTGAAGGCCGTCGAGCCGTTCAACCAGTCGGTCCCGCTCGACCGGCTGCCCGGCCGCGAGGCGGGCGACCGCACGGTCGAGCTCTACATCGAGGCCGCCGCCAACCCGAACATCACCGGCGACTGGTCCTTCACCCCCACGGCGCTCGGCGGCCGCCCCGCCGACGGCGCCCTGCCGTCCGACCCGCTCTACCGCCTCCGCCGTCTCGAGCTCGGGCTGCTCGACCGGGAGGTCTGGGAGCTGGAGCAGGACATGGCCGTGCTCGTCGGGCTGATCGGGCAGCTGCCCGAGTCCTCCCAGCGCCGCGCCGAGATCGTGCGCGCCCTCGACCGCGCCGTCGACGTCCTCGATCCGGACGACGTGTCCGGCACCGCCGCCGCCGGCCGGGAGGCGCTGCGGACCGTCCTCGAGCGCCCCGCCTCGGCCAGCGCGCACCACCTGCACGCCGTCGGCCACGCCCACATCGACTCCGCCTGGCTCTGGCCCGCCCGCGAGACCGCCCGCAAGGTGGCGCGCACCTTCTCCAACGTCTGCGACCTGATCGAGCGCGAGGAGGGCTTCGTCTTCGCCGCCTCCTCCGCGCAGCAGTACGCGTGGCTGAAGCGCGACCACCCGGAGCTGTTCGAGCGCGTCCGCGGCCACGTGCTCGCGGGCCGCTTCGTGCCGGTCGGCGGTATGTGGGTCGAGTCGGACACGAACATGCCCGGCGGCGAGGCGCTCGTGCGCCAGCTGCTCGAGGGCAAGCGCTTCTTCCTCGACGAGTTCGGGATCGACACCGAGGAGGTCTGGCTCCCGGACTCCTTCGGCTACTCCGCCGCGCTGCCGCAGATCATCGCCGGAGCAGGCGGGCGCTGGTTCCTCACGCAGAAGATCTCGTGGAACGAGACCAACACGATGCCCCACCACACCTTCTGGTGGGAGGGCATCGACGGCACCCGCGTGTTCACGCACTTCCCGCCCGTCGACCTCTACAACTCCGACCTGTCCGGCGAGGACCTCGCCCGAGCCGAGCGCCAGTACGCCGAGAAGGGCAGCGGCACCATGTCGCTCGTGCCCTTCGGCTACGGCGACGGCGGAGGAGGCCCCAACCGCGAGATGATCGCGGCCGCCCGCCGCACGCGCAGCCTCGAGGGCTCGCCGACCGTCGAGCTGTCCACACCCCGCCGCTTCTTCGAGGAGGCGCAGGCCGAGTACCCGGACGCGCCCACCTGGTCGGGCGAGCTCTACCTCGAGTTCCACCGCGGCACCTACACGTCGCAGGCGCGCACCAAGCAGGGCAACCGCCACAGCGAGCACCTGCTCCGCGAGATAGAGCTGTGGGCGACCACGGCCCTCGTCCGCGCCGGGGTCCCGTACCCGGCCGACGAGCTGCGCGAGATGTGGCGGACGGTCCTCCTGCAGCAGTTCCACGACATCCTGCCCGGCACCTCCATCGCCTGGGTGCACCGCGAAGCGGAGGAGAACTACGCCCGCATCGCGCAGCGTATCGAGGAGATGATCGCCGAGGCCGTCCGGGCCCTCGCCGGCGAGGGCTCCGCGGAGCTGCTGGTGAACTCCTCCCCCTTCGCCGTCGGGGGCGTGCCGGCGCTCGGCGCGGCCGCGGCCGACCCCGCCGCGGAGCACTCGGCCCCGACGCTCCGCTCCGACGGCGACGCCCACGTCCTCGACAACGGGCTCGTCCGGGTGCGGATCGGCGCCTCCGGGCTCCTCGAGTCGGTCGTGGACCTCGCGAGCGGCCGGGAGGTCGTGCCCGCCGGCGCCGCCGCGGGGCTCCTCCAGCTCCACCGCGACACCCCGAACAAGTGGGACGCCTGGGACCTCGACGACAACTACCGCCGCACGGTGGAGGACCTCGTCGGCGTCGACTCGGTCCGCGCCGGCACCGTGAGCGACCCGCTCGGCCGCGAGGTGCCGGCGGTCGTGATCACCCGCTCGTTCGGCGGCTCCACGGTCGTGCAGACCGTCTCGCTGCAGATCGGCCGGGCGGCCGTCGACCTCGACATCGACATCGACTGGCACGAGCGCCGCAAGCTGCTCAAGCTCGCCTTCCCGCTCGACCTGCTCTCGGACCGGGCGACGTCCGAGATCCAGTTCGGCCACGTGCACCGCCCGACCCACGTGAACACGACGTGGGACGCCGCCCGCTTCGAGACCGTCGCGCACCGCTGGGTGCACGTCGGCGAGCCGGGCTTCGGCGTCGCGGTCGTCAACGACTCCACCTACGGGCACGACATCACCCGCGACCGCGCCGCGGCCGGCACCCCGACGACCACGGTCCGGCTCTCGATCCTGCGCGCGCCGCTGTTCCCCGACCCGGACGCCGACCAGGGCCGCCACCGCCTCGCCGTCTCGCTCGTGGTCGGCGCCGAGCTGCCCGACGCCGTCGAGGCCGGCTACGCGCTGAACACCCCGGTCCGCAGGCTCACCGGCGCCGCGCCCGTCGCTCCCCTGGTGTCGATCGACGACCCCTCGGTGATCGTCGAGGCCGTGAAGGCGGCGGACGACGGGAGCGGCGACGTGATCGTGCGGCTCTACGAGTCGCTCGGCCGCCGCGCCGCAGCGACCCTCCGCGCCGCCTTCGCCGTCCGGGCGGTCACTCGCACCGACCTGATGGAGCGCCCGACCGAGCAGGTCCGCATCGAGAGCTCCGTCGAGGCGGAGTCGGCCGACGTGCGCCTCGAGCTGCGTCCGTTCGAGATCGCGACGGTGCGCCTGGCGCGCTGAGCGCGAGGGGGACGCGGGGCGGGAGCAGGCCGGGCCGGCTTGCTCCTGCCCCTGCGTCATGTGGTCTGCTCGATGCACAAGGTCCCGATCGGAGAGGTCCCCCATGCAGTCGTTCCCCGCCCCGCCCCGCCAGGTGCAGATCGGCGACGCCGCCGCGTTCGCCGGCGTCACTCCGCGGGCGATCCGCCACTACCACCGGCTCGGCCTGCTCCCCGAGCGCGAGCGGGGCGGAGACGGCCGTCGGCGCTACGGCTACGACGACATCATCCGGTTGCTCTGGATCCGCCGCCTGGCCGACGCCGGGGTCGCGCTCGAGGACATCCGGGACGCCTTCGCCGTCGCAGCCCCGGCCGGCGCCGAGGACAGCGCCGACCGCGAGGACGAGGTCGCGGGCGTCCTCGCGCGGCTGGACGACGCGCTCGCCGCGCAGGAGGAGGAGCTGCAGCGGAAGCGGGCCTCGGTCCGGCGCATGCGGACCCTCGGCGGCCGGCTGGGGCTGCTCGACGACATCGTCTCGCGCCGCCTCGAGGGCGCACCCGAGGGCTCGCTGCGCCAGGCCGACCTCGACACCCTGCTGGTCACCGAGCGGATGTTCGGCCCGCTGGGCGCCGTGTCCCAGGCCGGCCGCTTCGTCGTCCTCGCCGCCGATCCGGCGCTGCGGGCGGAGGCCGACCGCGTCGACGCCGCCGAGGAGGCCCTCGACGACACGGTCGCCGAGGACGACCCCCGGGTGGAGCAGGTGGCGCGGGAGCGGCACGCCTTCGAGGCCCGGCTGATGCGCGTCGTCGAGGAGTCCGGTCAGCTCGAGGAGGACGAGGCCATCTTCGACGCGTGGGACGAGGCGCACCCGCCCGAGGACCCCGCGCCGGCCCCCGATCCCGCACAGGGCTCCCGCGCCCGGAGCGCCGGCGAGATCATCCGGAGCCTGCCCTACGACGTCTCGCCGGCCCGCCTGCGCGCCATGGACCTGGCGATGCGGCTCGGGATGGAGGAGGCGCCGACGCCCTGAGGCGCGGGGTCACGCCCGTCCGGTCACAGGACCTCTCGCAGCACCTCCAGCGCCCGCTCGCGGTCGCCGACCCCGCCGCCCTCGTGCCCGCTGTACGGCCACACGTCGATCGACGTCTCGCCGCCCGAGACGTTGTGGGAGGCGAAGACCGTCGAGGGCGGGCAGATCGGGTCCATCAGGCCGACCGAGCGGTGCACCCGGCAGCGCAGGCGCCGCGAGAAGTGGACGCCGTCGACGTAGGAGAGGGTCCGCTCGACGGCGTCGAGGTCCTCGGGGCGGGTCGCCAGGTAGCGGGCGATCTCGACGTAGGGCGCCTCGTTCGTGACGGTCGTCGCGCGCAGGACGTCGGAGAGGAAGGGCACCAGGGCGATCGCCGCGCGCACCCGGGGGCGCAGCGCCGCCGCGGCGGTCGCGAGCGCTCCGCCCTGGCTGCCGCCGAAGACCGACACGCGGTCCGGGTCCAGCCCGGGGAGCGCCTCCACCGCGTCGACGGCGAGCGCCGCGTCCGCGATCAGGCGCCGGTAGTAGTACGTCTCGGGCGACTCGATGCCGCGGGTCGTGACCCCGGGGTACGCGGGTCCGCTGCCGTGGGGGTCGGGGGTGGCTCCGGAGCGGGCGAGGCGGCCGGCTCCCTGGCCTCGCGCGTCGACGACCAGGTGCGCGTACCCGGCGGAGGCGATCCAGAGGTGCTCGATCGGACGGCCCCGTCCGCTGCCGTACCCGGGGTACTCGATCACCACGGGGAGCGGGGCGCCCGGGTCGACCGCGGGGGTCACCAGCCAGGCGGCGATCGGCTCGCCCGCGAAGCCGGGGAACCGCACGTCCCGCACCCGCACCAGCGGGAGGCCCGCGTCGACCGGCGCGGCGCTCACGGCGGGGCCGCCCTCCCGCCCGAGCGCGAGGGTGACCCGCCAGAAGGCGTCGAAGTCGTCGGGCTCCGCGACCTCCGCACGGAACTCGCGGAGGGCGGCGAGGGGGCGATCCGTGAACACCGGGTCAGCCTTTCAGACCGGAGTGCGCGAGCCCTTCCACGAACTGCCGCTGAGCGAGGAGGAACACGGCCAGCACGGGCACGACCGTCATCGTCGCCGCGGCGAGCTGCACGTCCCACATCTCCCCGCCGTAGGCGTCGGTGAAGCGGGTGAGCGCCTGGGGCAGGGTGAAGAGCTCGGGCGAGGTCAGGTAGACCGTCGGCTCGAGGTACATGTTCCAGGACCCGAGGAAGGTCAGGATCGCGACGGCCGACAGCGCGGGCTTGGACAGCGGCAGGAAGATGCGCCGCCAGATCCCGAAGCGGCCGAGGCCGTCCAGGCGCGCGGCCTCCTCGAGCTCGCCGGGCATCGCGATGAAGTACTGCCGCATGATGAACGTGCCCAGCACCGCCGGCGCTCCGACCATCGGCACCAGCAGCAGCGGCACGTGGGTGTCGATGAAGCCGAGCTGCCGGAAGATCTGGAACAGCGGGATGATCGTCACCTCCGTCGGCACCAGCAGGCCGGTCAGGACGACGAGGAACACCGCGTTGCGTCCCGGGAACGGGATCCGGGCGAAGGCGTAGCCGGCCAGGCTCGACACCAGCAGCGTCACCACGGTGACCGTGACCGCGATGTAGAGGCTGTTCCAGTACTGGAGCGCGAACGGCTGGAACCGGAACGCCTCGGCGTAGCCCGCCAGGCTCGGCGAGTCCGGCAGCAGGGTCGGCGGGTTCGAGAAGATCTCGTTCACCGGCTTGAACGACGAGGCGATCATCCAGAACGTCGGCACCGCGAACGGCAGCACGAGCAGGATCAGCGTCACGACGAGCAGGGCGGTCATGAGCGGGCTGCGGCCGCGGCGGCGCTTGACGGGCGGCTCCGGGACGGCTTCGAGGCGTGGCGTGAGCGGGGTCCCCTGCTCGACGACGGCGTCAGTTCTCATAGAAGACCCATTTCTTGCGCAGCTGCCACTGCACGACCGTGAGGATCAGGACGAAGAGGAGCAGCATCAGCGAGAGCGTCGCGCCGTAGCCGATGTCGCTGAACTCGAAGGCCTGTTGGAACACGTAGTAGACGAGCACTGTCGTCGACAGCTCGGGCCCGCCCTCGGTCAGGACGGCGACCTGCGCGAACGCCTGCAGCGAGCCGACGATCGTGAGGATGCCGGTGAGGAGCAGGGTGGGCGAGATGAGCGGGAGCGTGATCCGGAAGAAGATCGCGCGGGGGCTCGCGCCGTCCAGGCGGGCCGCCTCGTAGAGGTCGCCCGGCACTCCCTGCAGCGCGGCGAGGAAGAGCACCATGTTGACGCCGACGCTGCGGATGACCTGCGTGACGATGACGCTCGCCATCGCGGTGGGCCCCTCCTGGAGCCAGTTCGGCCCGTCGAGGCCGACCAGCGAGAGCAGGCCGTTGATCGCGCCGTTGTCCTGGAGGAGGAAGCCCCAGACGAGGGTCCAGGCGACCACCGAGATGACGACGGGCGAGAAGAAGAGCGTGCGGAACAGGGCGCCGCCCGGGATCCTCCGGTTGAGCAGCACGGCCAGGCCCAGCCCGAGGGCGAGGTTCAGGACGACCACTCCCCCGGAGAAGACCGCGGTCGTGCCGAGCACCGCGCCGATGCTCGGGTCGTTGATCGCCCGCTCGTAGTTCTCGCCGCCCACGAAGGTCATGGAGCCGGTGAAGACGTTCCACTCGTTGAGGCTGAACCAGACCGCGAGCCCGACGGGCAGCAGCACGAACACGATCACACCGAGCAGCTGGGGCGCGATGAAGAGCCAGCCGGCGAGCGCGTCGCGGCGCCGGAGGTTCCAGTAGGCGCCGGCGGGAGCGGATCGGCGGCTGTCCGTCGAGGTCGCGGTCACGGGATCACTTCCCCTGGAGGACGGGCGCGATGGCGTCGCAGACGCCTCCGAGCACCTCGGCGACGTCGGCATCGGCCGACCACATGCGGTCCAGCGCCGTCTTGCCGACCGAGGTGATCTCGGCGGGGCTCGTCACCGGAGGGGTGGCGGACACGTCGGCGAGCTCGTCGACCACGACGCGGTCGAGCTGCTCGGCGCTGAGGCGCGTGTTGACCTTCGCCAGCTCCTCACCGGACAGCAGCGACTCGCGGGGCGGCGGGAAGAACTGCGCGAGCTTGGCGGAGTTCTCCGGGTTGGTCATGAACGAGAGGAAGCCGGTCGCCTCCTCCACGTGGTCGCCGCCTGCGAGCGCGGCCATGCCGGCCTGGCCGATGTTGCCGTACTCGCCGGCGGGGCCGACGGGCAGCGGGTAGATCTCGAACGGGAACGAGCCGTCGAGCAGGCTCGCCCGCGAGACCTGCGCGGTCGTGAACGCGGCGTCGCCGGCGAAGAAGTCCGCCGTCACGCCGGGTCCGGGGGTCGCGCCGCTGACGTAGACCGAGTCGTGGAAGAACTGGAACGCCTCCACCATCTCGGGCGAGTCCATCGTGCACTGGGTCCCGTCGTCGCTCCACGGCTGGGCTCCCCAGCCCGCCCAGAGGTTCGCGAGGCTCAGCCAGCCCGAGAAGTCGAAGTCGCGGATGATGTAGCCGGCCTTGCCGGTCGACTCGTTGACGGCCGCGCCGATGCGGTCGACGTCCTCCCAGCTGAGCGTCGCGGGGTCGACGGTCTGCCCGGCCTGCGCGATGAGGTCCTGGTTCACGTACAGCGCGAACGGCGAGTTGGAGAACGGGTACGCGTAGAGCTCGCCGTCCTGGCTGAACGACTGCGCCACGCTGGGCAGGATGTCGTCGTACTCGTAGCCCTCGGTCCCCTCGAAGGTCTCGGTCAGCGGAGCGAGCGCTCCGGCGTCGATCAGGTCCTTCGCGATGTCGCCGACCCAGGCGAGGTCGGGGGCGTTGCCGCCCGCGGCCTGCGTGGTCAGGGTCGAGTTGTAGTCCGCGAACGGGAGGGACTCGAAGGTCACGGACTCGATCTCGGGGTGGTCGGCGATGTACTCGTCGGCCATCGAGTCGAACAGGGCGAGCTGCTTCTCGTCGGAGGTCCAGACGGACATCCTCAGAGCGACGGGTGCTGAGTCGTCACCGCCGCCGGCGGCGCCGCAGCCCGAGAGGGCGGCGATCACTCCGACTGCGGCGAGCGAGGCCATCAGCTTCTTCGCTGGTCTCATCGTCTCTCTTTCTCCAATGGTCTTCTCGGTGTTCCCGGTCAGTACCCGACGACGTCGGGCCAGTGGGTCTCTACGCCGCGCGACTCGAGCCTCGCCTGCAGGCGGGCGATGAGGGCGGGGTCGGCGGCGATCTCGTGGGGCGACAGGTCCTCGGCGAGGGCGAGGGCCGCCAGCTCGCCGACGGCCTCGCCGATGTTCCACTCCACGGGGTGGAGGCGGTACGCGCCGTTGGTGATGTGCGTCGTCCCGATGTTCTTGCCTCCGGGCAGCAGGTTCGTCGGGGTGCGCGGCACGAGGGCGCCGAGCGGGATCTCGAACGGCGAGCACTCCACGTCGAGGTAGTTGTCGCCTCCGGTGGTCGGGTGCAGGTCGATCCGGTACATGCCCACGCCGACGGAGTCGTCGAAGCGCGCAGGGCTCCCCGTCCCGCGGGCGGCGACGGAGACGTCCTGCTCGCGCACGGTGGTGAGCGCGCGGATCCGGCGGGACTCGCGGATGTAGGGGGCCTGCGCGAGGCCGTCGGCGGTGCCCATCACGTCGCCGCGGAGCCGGAGCCCGGGCCAGCCGCGGCCGCCGTCGGGCCGGGGCGCCTCGGTCTGGAGCCAGTAGAAGTACGACAGCGAGAGCGCACGGGCGCCGGCGAGGTGCTTCTCCGGCTCCGGCACGTCGAGGATCGAGCTGTCGAGGTAGTCGAGCATCGGCCAGTTCGCGAGCACGATGTCGCTGTCGAGCGCACCCGGTCGGAGGGTCTCGGTCGCGAGGATCCGGCGGAACATCCAGAGGTCGGTGTCCCCGCCCTGCGCGCGCTGGTCCGCGGTGCGGGTGTCGCCCACGGCGTTCACGTGCATCGTGCGGGTCTCGGGGCGCAGCGTCCTCGGGTTCGGCGCGGTGAAGGAGAGGAGCTTCCCGCCCCAGAACGGCACCTCGTACTCGTGCCAGTAGTCGTAGTCGGCCGGGCGCTCGATGGTGTGGTCGCCGTCCGCGCTGTCGAAGCCGAAGCACCAGGTGACGGCCTGCACGTTCATCGGGTCGGCGACGGCGGGAGCGCTGGGCTCGCCGTGCTCGTCGCGCGACTCGGAGCCCGTGACGTAGTCGACCTCCGCGAGGGGGAGCAGCTCCCCCGTCTCGGTCGCGTCGACCACGTACCGTCCGGAGACGGCGAGCTCCTCGCCCGAGACCGCGTCGCGCAGCAGGACGCGCTCGATCCGGCCCGGGCCGCCGTCGACGGCGAAGGGGACGACGCCGGTGACGACGCGGATCGCTCCGCTCGAGCGGTAGGGGGCGAGCATCTCGTCGAGCACGGCGACGGCGACGCGGGGCTCGGCGCAGAGCCTGCTCACGAGTCCGCGGCCGGGGTTCAGGCGGTCGTCGCGCATCGCCTCGGCGGTGAGGGGGTAGTTGCGGCGGTAGTAGCCGCGGATGCCGTCGCGGAGGCGCCGGTAGTCGGCGGTGACGCCGAACTGCTCGACCCAGGTGTGCTCGTCCGGCGGGACGCCCTGCGAGGTGAGCTGACCGCCCAGCCACGGGTACTGCTCGGTCAGCACGACCGAGAGGCCGTTGCGGGCGAGGGCGATCGCCGCGGCCACTCCTCCGAGTCCGCCGCCGATCACGGCGACATCTGCTTGCATCGGGGTCACGCGTCCGCCTCGTCCTCGTCGACAGTCTGGGTCATCGGCCTACTACCTGCGGGTAATACGTATTGCCGATTGGTTAGACCGTAACGCACGAGTGTCCGGTTGGCAACGGTCTCCGCCGTTCCGAGCGACGCCGCGGCGACCCGCGGGCGTCCTCAGCCGGGAGTGGGCCGGATGTCAGGGCTCGGTGGCATGCTCGACCCCGAGCGCGGCCGGCGGGCGGCGGCGCGGAGCGGAGCAGCATGATCGGGTTGGATCTCACCGGGCGCACGGCCCTCGTCACGGGGTCGGGGCAGGGCATCGGGCTGGCCATCGCGACGACGCTCGCGGAGGCGGGCGCCGAGGTGATCGTGAACGCCCGCTCCGAGCGGTCGATCCGCCGGGCGATCGAGGCCGTCGGCGCGGCGGTGCCGGAGGCGCGGGTGCGCGGAGTCGCGGCCGACGTGTCGACGGAGAAGGGCACGGCCTCCCTCCTGCGCGCGGCCGCGGAGGTGGACGTGCTCGTCAACAACCTCGGGATCTTCGGCTCCGCCGATGCGCTCTCCATCGACGACGACGAGTGGCGCCGCTACTTCGAGGTCAACGTGCTCACCGGCGTGCGCCTCACCCGTGCCTACCTCCCGGGGATGATGGAGCGCGAGTGGGGCCGCGTCCTCTACATCGGCAGCGACTCCGCCGTCGTCACGCCCGCCGAGATGATCCACTACGGAGTGTCGAAGACCGCGCTGCTGGGCGTCTCGCGCGGCTTCGCCAAGGCCGCCGCCGGCACCGGGGTGACGGTGAACAGCGTGCTCGCCGGGCCGACCCACACGGGCGGCGTCGAGGACTTCGTCTACGAGCTGGTCGACCGCGAGCTGCCGTGGGAGGAGGCGCAGCGCGAGTTCATGCGCCTGCACCGGCCGCAGTCGCTGCTGAAGCGCCTCATCGAGCCGGAGGAGATCGCCCACATGGTGGCGTACCTCGCTTCCCCGCTCGCCTCGGCCACCACGGGCGCAGCCGTGCGCGTCGACGGCGGCTACATCGACTCGATCGTGCCGTAGCGCGCGCTCCCGGGGCTTCCCGGGGCGCCCGTCAGTGCGGAGGGGCGACCGAGCCGCCGGGGCGCCACGGGCCGCCGATGCGCTCCTGGAGGAGCGGTGCCGCGGGGTCGGCGAGGCGGGCGAGCAGCGCCTCCACTCCGCGGCGGCCGAGCTCGCGGCCGGGCGCGACGAGCAGGTCGAGCGCCGGGTCGGCCAGGTCGGCGACGTCGGGGTCGGAGGCGAGCAGGACGATCGAGAGGTCCTCGGGCACGCGCAGCCCGCGGTGCCGCACCTCGTGCGCGAACCCGACGGCGGCGCCCCCGTTGACGATCACCACGGCGGTCGCGGAGGCGGGGTCGAACGAGCGGGCGAGGGTGCGGCCGCCGGCGGGCGACTCCTCGCAGCGCAGCAGCACGCCCTCGACGCCGCGGGCCGCGCAGGCGAGTGCGAACGCCTCCTGGGTGCGCGCGTAGGGGCCGAAGTCGGCCGCGGCGTCGCGGTCCGGGCCGAGCACGAGCGCCACCCGCGCGTGCCCCAGGCCGGCGAGCCTGCCGAGCGCCTCCTCGACCATGCCCTCGAAGTCGATGTCGACCCAGTCGAGGGCGGACGGGTCGCGGGTGCGCCCGATGAGGGCGAAGGGCGTGCCGGAGTCCCGCAGGACCGGCACGCGCTCGTCCTCGCTGGTGACCTGCATCAGCACGACGCCGTCGATCAGGCCGTCGGCGCGCAGGTCGGCGAGGCGGTCGGAGCCGCCGACCGTCGGCCACAGGACGATCGAGTGGTCCTGCTCCGCCGCGGCCTCGGCGGCTCCGAGCAGGAACGAGGTGGCGGTGTTGAGCGGCCGGCTCGACACGAGCGGATAGACGACCGCGACGATCCCGGAGCGGCGCCGCGCGAGAGCGCGGGCCAGGGCGTGCGGCCGGAAGCCGAGCTCGCGCATCGCCGCCCGCACCCGCTCGCGGGTCTCGGGCGAGACGGGCTTGGTGTCGTTGACCACGAACGAGACCGTCGCGATCGAGACCCCCGCGAGGCGCGCGACGTCCCTCATCGTGGCCACCGCGCCTCCTCCGCTCGCGCCGCCCGGCCGTGGTTGACGCGGGGCGGACGTCTCCCGCATCCTAGGAGACGCGGCCGGTAAAGCGGTTAACTCCGTGTCGGGCCGCCCACTGCCGCACCGTCTCCACCGTCGAAGAAGGAACACCGTGACCACACCCTCCTCCCCCGTCCGCGTCCTCGTCTGGGGCGAGAACCGCCATGAGCAGATCGAGGAGAAGGTCCGCGCGATCTACCCCGACGGCATGCACAGCACGATCGCCGACGGCATCCGCGAGAACCTCGGCGAGCGCGCCACCGTCTCCACCACCACGCTCGACGAGCCCGAGCACGGCCTCACCGAGGACGTCCTCGACGCCACCGACGTGCTCGTCTGGTGGGGCCACATGGCCCACGGCGACGTCTCCGACGAGATCGTCGAGCGCGTCCAGCGCCACGTCCTCTCGGGCATGGGCCTCGTCGTCCTGCACTCCGGCCACTGGTCGAAGATCTTCGGCAAGCTCATGGGCACCACCTGCACGCTGCGCTGGCGCTCGGAGCAGGACCGCGAGCTGGTCTGGACCGTCGACCCCACGCACCCCATCGCCCAGGGGATCCCGCACCCCTTCGTGATCCCCCGGCAGGAGATGTACGGCGAGTTCTTCGACGTGCCGGCGCCCGACGAGCTCGTGTTCCTCTCGACCTTCACGGGCGGCGAGGTGTTCCGCTCCGGCATGACCTGGAAGCGCGGCCACGGGCGCATCTTCTTCTTCTCCCCCGGCGACCAGGACTACCCCGTCTACCACCAGGCCGAGGTGCGCCGCGTGATCGCGAACGGCGTCGAGTGGGTGCGCTCCTCGCGCCCCGAGCGCCGCCTCCCGGTGCTGCAGCGCTACGAGACCGAGGACTTCCACAACGGCCAGGACTACGAGGGAGCGCTCGTCCGATGACGGTCCGCCTCGTCCAGGTCGGCGCCGGCGCGATGGGCCGCGCCTGGATCCGCACCATCCGCGACTCCCCGGACGCCGAGCTCGTCGGCCTGGTCGACCTCGACGTCGACCTCGCCACGGCTGCCGCGGAGGAGGAGGGGGTCGGCCCGGTCGCGGTCGGCACCTCCGTCGCCGAGGTCGCCGCGCGCTCCGGCGCCGACGCCGTGGTCAACGTGACCGTGCCGCGGGCGCACCTCCCCGTCAGCTCGGAGGCGCTGTTCGCCGGGCTGCCCGTGCTCTCCGAGAAGCCGATCGCGCCGACCATCGCCGAGGCGCTGGTGCTCGCGGCGACGGCAGAGGCCTCGGGCCGGCTCCTGATGACCAGCCAGTCGCGCCGCTACTACTCGGCGATCACCGCCTTCCGCGAGCAGATCGCCGGGCTCGGGCAGCTGGGCACCGCCTCCGTGCACTTCGCGAAGGCGCCCCGCTTCGGCGGCTTCCGCGACGAGATGGACCACGTGCTCCTGGTCGACATGGCGATCCACGCCTTCGACGCGGCGCGGTACCTGCTCGACAGCGACCCGGTCGCGGTCTACTGCGAGGAGTACAACCCGGGCTGGAGCTGGTACGCCGACGGAGCCGCGGCGAGCGCCGTGTTCGAGTTCGCCGGCGGAGTGCGCTTCAGCTACACCGGCAGCTGGTGCGCCGACGGCCTCGAGACCTCGTGGAACGGCGACTGGCGCGTGAACGGGGCCGGCGGCACCGCGCACTGGGACGGCGACGGCGCTCCGGAGTGGCAGTCGCGCGAGTCGGAGGCGGTGCGGACCGCCACGCTCGAGCCCGTTCCCGAGGAGATCGCGGGCTCGCTCGCGGAGTTCGTGCGGGTGCTGGGCTCGGGCGCGGTGCCCTCGGGCGAGGTGCACTCGAACGTGCGGAGCCTCGCGATGGTGGAGGCGGCGGTCCGCTCCTCCGAGACGGGTGCGCGGGTGCGGCTCGACGACGTGCTGGAGGAGGGGTACGCGGAGGCGCTGACGCTCGCGCGCGACGAGCGAGTCCGCGCGGCCCTCGGCTCCTGGGGCTCGGCCTCGGAGGGCCTCGCGCGCTGACCACGCCGCCTGGCGGATCTCGAGGCGTCCGTGCCAACGTCTCGAGACCCCCGCCCGGTCGCGGCTCCGCCACCGCGCGTTCGCCGGGCGGACACCTGCGGGCGGCGGTGCGTTCACCGGGGGCGGCCAGCGTGGGCGGGTTCCTTCGAAGCCGCTCAGGAGACCCGTGTCCTCTCGTCACACCCGCACCCGCACCCGCACCCGCACCGCCGCCCTCGCCCTCACCGTCACCCTCGCCGGCTGCACCCTCGGAGCCGCGGCCCTGCCCGCCTCCGCCGCGGGCGACTCCTTCTTCACCCGCATCGCCACGGTGCCGGCCTACCTCAACGCGGCCGACCCGTCCGCCGACTCCGCCGTCGCCGAGATCTCGAGCGCGTCGCCCGACGGCCGCCTGGTCTACTCGACGGACTCCGCCGGGCAGCGCATCGACGTCCTCGACATCTCGGACCCCGACGCCCCCGAGCCGCGCGGCGGCGTCGGCGTGGGCGGCGAGCCGACCTCGGTCTACGCGACCGGCGAGTACGTCCTCGCGGTGGTCGACACGAGCGACGGCGACTTCGCGAACCCCTCCGGCCACGTCAGCGTGCTGCACGCCGACGACCTCGCGCCCGTCGCGAGCATCGAGCTCGGCGGCCAGCCCGACTCCATCGACGTCACCACCGACGGCTCGACCGCGGTCATCGCGATCGAGAACCAGCGCGACGAGGACCTCGCCCCCGAGGGCGGCGAGGAGGGCGACCTCCCGCAGGCGCCCGCCGGGGAGCTCGTGGTGATGGACCTCGCGGGCGACCCCTCCGCCTGGGTGCCGGAGCACGTCGACCTCACCGGTCTCGCCGGCCTCGACACCCCGTCGGACCCGGAGCCCGAGTACGTCTCGATCAACCCGGCCGACACGGCCGTCGCCGTGACGCTGCAGGAGAACAACGCCGTTGCGATCGTCGACCTGGCCACCCGCTCCGTCACCGCCTCGTACACCGCGGGCACCGCCTCCGTCAGCGGCATCGACACGCTCGACGACGACTCGATCTCGCTGACCGGCTCGATCACCGACGTCCCGCGCGAGCCCGACGCGATCGGCTGGGTCGGCGACGACCACGTCGCGATCGCGAACGAGGGCGACTGGAAGGGCGGCACGCGCGGCTGGTCGATCCTCGACGCCGCGACCGGGGCCGTGCAGTGGGACGCCGGGAACTCGTTCGACCACCTCGCGGTGCGCCTCGGGCTCTACCCGGACAAGCGCTCCGACGCGAAGGGCTCCGAGCCCGAGGGCCTGCTCTCGGCCACCTTCGACGGCGTCCCCTACGTGTTCGTCGGCGCCGAGCGGGCGAACTTCGTGGCCGTCTACGACGTGTCGGAGCCGACCGCGCCGCGCTTCGTGCAGGCGCTGCCGTCGACGCCCGGCCCGGAGGGGCTGCTCGCCCTGCCCGAGCGCGACCTGCTGGTCGTCTCGAGCGAGACCGACGACGCGGAGGCCGCCGTCCGCGCGAGCGTGCAGCTCTACGCGCTCGGCGCCTCCGCCCCCGCGTTCCCGACCGTGCTGTCGGCCGACGTCGACGGATCGCCGCTGCCCTGGGGCGCGCTCTCGGGCCTCTCGACCGATCCGGCGGCGCCCGACCGCCTGTACGCGGTGAGCGACAGCGCCTACGCGCCGAGCACCCTCCACTCGATCGACACCTCCGTCTCGCCGGCGCTGCTCGACACGCCCCTCACGGTGACGGAGGGCGGCGAGCCCGCCGCTCTGGATCTGGAGGGGATCGCCGCCCGCGTCGACGGCGGCTTCTGGGCCGTGACGGAGGGCGGGACAGGCGACGGCAACGCGCTCCTGCGACTCGACGCGGACGCCGCGGTGACCGAGCGGATCGCCCTGCCCGCGGAGCTCGCCACCGCGCTGGGCAAGCAGGGCTTCGAGGGAGTGACCGTCGAGGACGGCGCCGCCGGTGAGATCGTCTGGACGGCGCTGCAGCGCGAGGCCTCGATCGACGCCGACGGAGTGGTCCGGATCGGGCGCTACGACGTCGCCGCCGACAGCTGGAGCTTCTTCGGCTACCCGCTGGAGGCCGTGTCCGAGGCGGACGGCGACTGGAACGGGCTCTCGGAGATCACGCTGACCCCCGCGGGCACGCTCGCGGTGATCGAGCGCGACAAGCTCAACGGGCCGGACGCCGCGCTGAAGGCCGTGTACACGGTGCCGCTGCCGACGGAGGCCGGCGCGGCGGTCGGCGAGACGCTGCCGATGCTCGAGAAGACCCTCGCGGTCGACGTGCTGCCCGCGCTGCAGGCGGGGAACGGCTGGACCCAGGAGAAGCTCGAGGGCCTCGGGATCACCGGCTCCGGCGAGGTGTTCGCGGTGACCGACAACGACGGCGTGGACGACGCGAACGGCGAGACGGTGCTCGCGTCGCTCGGCTCCGCGGAGTCCGTGTTCGGGGCGGGGACGGTGCCGACCCCGGGACCGACTGTCGAGCCGACGGTGGCGCCGACGGCTGAGCCGACCACGGCGCCGACCGCGCAGCCCACTGCGCCGCCCACGGCCGAGCCGACCCGCACGCCGGCTCCCGCTCCGGCCGGCGCCGTTCCTCCGCGGACCGGCTCGGGACTCGCGAGCACCGGCGTCGAGACGGGCTGGACCGCCGCGGCGGCTCTCGCCCTGCTCGCCGGTGGAGCGCTCGCGCTCGGAGTGACGCGCCGCCGCCGCGACGCGCGCTGACGGACGCCGACGGCCCGGGGGACAGTGTCCTCCGGGCCGTCGGCGTTCCCCCGCGCGAGCGGGGCGGGTGGTCCGGTGTCAGCTTCCGGTGGGGGCGTCCTCGGTGTCGGGAGAGGTGCTCTCGGAGGGCGCCTGCGGGGCGACGGGCGCGGCAGGGCCGGAGCCGTCGGCGGGGGCCGGCGGGGCGGGGTGTCCGGCGGGGCCGCACTCGCCCGGAGCCGGCGGGGTCGGTGCGGTGCCGTCAGCGGCGGCCGGAGGCATGGGCATCGTGCCGTCGGCCGGGGGCGTGGGCGCATCGGTGGACGGAGCGTCGGTGGAGGTGGAGTGCAGCGGGGTGGCGCTGGAGGTCGGCGTGCTCGACGGCGTCGCGGCGAATGCGGCGGTCGAGCCGAGCGCGACGAGTCCGAGGGCGCCGACGGCGATGCCGATGGTCAGGGCGCGCTTCTTCGGACGGCGCGGCCCGAAGCTCGAGCCCTTCTCGGCGGGGGTGGTCGACTCGGTCATGGGTGTCTCCTCGTTCCGGCCCGGTACCGACCCCGTTCGGGATCGGTTGCGGCCGGTTCCATCTCAGATTCGAAGGCGAATCTGAAGCCGGACTTAAGAACAGACCCTCCACAGCAGACGCCGGGTGCGCCCCGATCCGCGGCCCCTAGGTTCGAGTACATGCCCTCCTCCGCCCGTGTGCTCCTCATCGAGGACGACGACGCCATCCGCTCCTCCGTCGAGACCGCGCTGCGCAGCGAGCGCTTCACGGTCCGTGGTCTCGTCTCCGGCGAGGACCTCGCCCGCGAGCTGAGCACCTTCGCTCCGGACCTGGTGATCCTCGACTGGATGCTCCCCGGCCCGAGCGGCATCGTGCTCGCCGAGCGGATCCGCCGCAGCAGCGACGCGGCCGTGATCATGCTCACCGCCCGCGACGCGGTCGACGACCGCCTCCGCGGCTTCGACGAGGGCGTCGACGACTACGTGGTGAAGCCGTTCGTGCTCGCCGAGCTCGTCAAGCGCGTGACCGCCGTGCTGCGCCGCCGCGGCCGCATCCCGTCCGTCGTCGAGATCGGCGACCTCGTCGTCGACCCGGAGTCGGGCCGCGCCCGCCGCGGCGGCGTCGCCCTCGACCTCACCGCGACCGAGTTCCGCCTCCTCGCCTTCCTCGCCGGGAACCGCGGCCGCACCCTCACCAAGACCCAGATCCTCACGCAGGTCTGGGGCTACGACCACGTCGACCCGAACCTCGTCGAGGTGCACCTCAGCTCCCTCCGCAAGAAGATGGAGGCGCACGGCGACCGGCTCGTGCACACCGTCCGCGGCCTCGGCTACCGGGTGGAGGCGTGAGCCGCGCCCAGCCGGGCGCGCTGCGGACCGGCTCCCTCCGCCTCCGCACCGTCCTGGCCGTGCTCGCTCTGCTGGCCGTGCTGCTCCTGGCCCTCTCGGCGACGGTGCAGGCGGTGCTCGGCGAGCGCCTCCGCGACCAGATCGAGGAGCGGCTGCAGGACCGCGCCTCCGCCGCCGCCGCGCTGGTCGGCACGATCGCCGACGACGCCCTCGCCTCCCGACTCTCGGCGCAGGGCGTCTCGGTGCGGATCACGAGCCCCGAGGGCGAGGACGTCGTGGCCGGGCCGAGCCCGGAGCAGCTGCGCCTGGGCCCGGGAGCCGCCGACCAGCTCGGAGAGCCGCCGTCGCCTCCCGGCACGAGCTCCTCCTCCGGAGCCGTCCCGCCCCGAGCCGCGTCCGCCGCCGTCACCGTCGTCTCGAGCAGCGTCGCCGCCGACGACGAGCTGATCACCCTCGAGTCGACCCTCAGCGACGGCACCCGCCTCGAGCTCACCAGCGAGGCCGGATCGGTGGGCAGCACCCTCGCGCAGCTGAACGGGATCCTGCTCGCCGCGTCGGCCGTGTTCCTCCTGCTGGCCGCCCTCGCGCTGATCGTCGTGGTCCGCGCGACCCTCCGGCCCCTCGAGCGGATGACCGACGTGGCCCGCGACATCGCGCACGGCGACCGCGGGCGGCGGCTGCGCCCCTCCCGTCCGCGGACGGAGCTCGGCCGCACCGCGACCGCGTTCGACGAGATGCTCGACGACCTCGAGCAGGCCGAGCGCAGCGCCCTCGCCGCCGAGGCGACGGCCCTCGCGGCGGAGCAGCGGATGCGCGCGTTCGTCTCGGACGCCGCGCACGAGCTGCGGACGCCGGTCGCCGGCATCCAGGCCGCCGCCGACGCGCTCGTCCGCGCCGACGGCGGCGACCAGGAGCGCGAGCGCCTCTCGGTGCACGTCGTGCGGGAGTCGCTGCGCGCGGGTCGCCTCATCCAGGACATGCTGCTGATGGCGCGTCTGGACGAGGGCCTGGCTCTGGAGTCGCGTCCGCTGGACCCGGCGGGCGTCGCCGAGGCCGCGATCGAGCGCCAGGAGCTGCGCCGCCCGGGCCTCGCGATCGACCTGCACCGGCCCGCCGAGCCGCTCCTGGTCAGCGGCGACGCCGACCGGCTGGCCCAGGTGCTCGGCAATCTCCTCGAGAACGGCGCCCGCTTCGCCCGCTCGCGGATCGACGTCGCCGTCGAGGCGGCCGCCGACTCCGTCACGATCACCGTCGACGACGACGGCCCCGGCATCGCCGAGGCCGACCGTGAGCGCGTCTTCGACCGCCTCGTCCGCCTCGACGACGCCCGCAACCGCGCCGACGGCGGCTCGGGCCTCGGCCTGCCGATCGCGCGCGGGCTGGCCCGGGCCCTCGGCGGCGACCTCGTGGCGGAGGCGGGGCCCGTCGGCGCCCGCTTCCGGGTGACGCTGCCTCGCGCGGGGTGACGCCGCCCCGCTCCCCCTAGGCTCGACGGGCGCGCGGGCCCCGCTCCGCCGGGACGGCAGGAGTGGCTCCATGGACAGGGACGACGCGGAGCAGCGTGTCCGGCAGGCCCGCGACGAGGCCCCGAGGTTCGGGAGCAGTCCCCTGCTCGCCACCTTCACCGTCCGCCACCGCCGCGGACTCGACGTCGCCTTCGTGCTCGACGGCGCGGAGGGGGACTTCCAGATCGGCATGGGCGCCGCGTCCGACGACTTCCGGAGCGTCCTCACCGTCGGGGTCGACCGCGAGGACGGCCGCATCCGCGGCGTCTCCAGCTGGACCGTCGACGGCCGCGAGAGCCGCGTGCCCGTGCGGATCCTGCACCGCTCCGCCACCGTGATCATCGTGGAGGCCGCTCCCCTCCCCCTCGACCGGCGCCCGTCCTCGCTCAAGTGCTGGTCCTTCCTCCGCCGCGCCTCCGCCGACCACCACTCCGACGTGCTCGGCTTCGTGTCCCCCGAACTGGCCGACCTCCCCCCGGTCCGGCTCCTCACCGATTCGCGGGCGCGGAGCGGGCGCTGAGCCGGCCTCGCGCGCGAGGGGACGGATCCCCGCCCGACCCGCAGGCGCCGGTGGGATCATGCGCTGACGTGATCCCGCCCGGAGGTCCGCCCGACCCGGAGGAGCGCTCGTGACGCAGGAGGTGCAGTCGACCCGGCTGCGGTCGCTCGGGAGCGAGGCGTTCTTCGGGGCGACGGTGGTCGTGGCGGCGGCATGGTCGGGCGCCCGGGCCTACCAGCTCTACGGAGGGTGGGGCGTGGTGCTCGCTGTGGCCGCGGTGATCGTCGCGGGGCTCGGCTTCGGGCTCCGGCGGCGCGTCGAGGAGCGGTGGTCCCGACCGATCCTCGAGAGGCTGCGGGCCGAGCATCCGGACGGCGGCGTCACCGCGGTGCTGAACACTCCGGAGACACTGGCCTCGCTGCGGACGCTCGCGGTCGCCGGAGCCGCGGTCGACCTCCCGGCGCTGCGCGCGGCGAAGCCGGACCCCGTGCTGCTGGCCGTCGTCACCGCGAGGGCGCTCTCGCTGTTCCGTGCCGACGCGGACCTCTCGCCGATCGCGTTCCTGCCCCTCACCGCCGGGGACGCCCCCGAGTCGGTGACGGGCTACCACCACGGTCACGCGCTCGCGGCTCCCGTTCTCACGGTCCGGCAGCAGGGGACGGAGCAGCGGCTCGCCCTCTTCCCCGCCCGAGCCTGAGACGCGGCTCAGCCCGCACCCATGCCTACGATCACCGATCGCGCAAGCACCTGCTCGCGGGGCGCCCGCACGTCAGCATGAGCGGGATGGACACGATCGAGGAGGCGGGCGCCTGGGCGCGCGATCTGGTGCGCCGCGAGTTCGGCATCGGCCTCGTCGACCTGGAGCCCGTCGTCGGCGGACTCGACCACGGAGCGCGCGTCTGGTGCGCGGCCGACGGCTCCGGGGCGCTGTGGAGCGTCAAGGCGTCGGCCCGCGACGGGCGCTTCGGCCTCGCGCTCTCGGCGTCGCTGGGCGAGTCGGGGGTGCCGGGCGTCGCGGCGCCGCACCGCGCCTCCGACGGGCGCCCCTGGGCGGAGGACCGGGGGCTGCGGGTCTCGGTCGCGCCGTGGATCCTCGGCGAGGACGCCGTCGACTCCGGCGAGGACGCCCTCGACTGGGAGGGGTTCGGCGCGGTCCTGCGCTCCGTGCACGACGCCGAGCCGCCGACCCTCGCGCCTCCCGTGCGGCGGGGCATCCGCCGCGTCCGCCGTCCGCTCGCCGACCTCCTCGCCGAGACCGACGAGAGGATCGACGCGCAGCCGGAGTCCCGCCCCCTCCTCACCGCGCTCTGGCGCGGTAACCGCTCCCGCCTCGACGCCCTCGCCGGCGCTGAGCGGCGGCTGAAGCGCGCCCGCACGCCCACCTCCCGCGTGCCCCTCCACGGCGACCCGCATCCCGGCAACGTCGTCATCGACGAGAGCGGCCGCCCCTGGCTGATCGACTTCGACGAGGCCACCGTCGCCCCGCGGGAGGCCGACCTGCTCCTGATCGAGCTGGGCGTCATCTACTCGCGGCCGATCAGCGACGTGCAGCGCTCGGCGTTCCGCGCGGGCTACGGCGAGGCCCTGATCGACGACGAGCGGATCGTCCGCTTCGGCTGCGTCCGCGCGGTCGAGGACGTGGCCGCCACTGTCGCGCTGGCCCTCGCCGACCCGGAGCCGGAGGAGCGCGAGGCCGCCTCCGTGCCCGCCTCCCGCCTCGGCCGCGCCGCCTTGGCGCTGCCCGTCCCCACTCCGCTCGACCTGCTCGTCGGCCAGCTCGGCCCGCACGGCCTCGTCTCGCTCGTCGAGACCGCCCTCCGCCGCCCCGCCTGACGCGGCCCTCCGACCCCGCCCCCGTCCGACCCTTCACAGCAGGAGACCACCCATGCGCAGACGATTCATCCCTCTCGCCGCCGTCCTGGCGTCGACCGCCGCCCTCACCGGCTGCAGCGGCTTCGGAGGAGGAGGCGGCGGTTCGGCCGACGCCGACTCGATCACCTTCACCACCTGGGCCAGCGAGTCCGAGCAGGCGGCCTTCGAGTCGCTGATCACCGACTTCGAGGCCGAGCACGAGGGGGCGAGCGTCGAGCTCAACGTCGTCCCCTACGACCAGATGTTCAGCAACATCGACGCGCAGCTGTCGTCGGGCGAGGCCCCCGACGTGTTCCGCGTCGACTACGGCAACCTCGGCGTCTACTCCAGCCAGGAGCAGCTGCTCGACCTGACCGACCGGATCGACGACTTCGACTCCTTCACGCCCGCGTTCCAGGAGGCCGTCTCCTTCGAGGGGAAGCCCTACGGCGTCCCGCACCAGACCGACGTGTCGGCGCTGCTGGTGAACACGCAGCTGCTCGCGGCGGCCGGCATCACCGACGTGCCGACCACCACCGACGAGGCGTGGACCTGGGAGGAGTTCGCCGACGCCTCCGCGAAGCTGCGCGCGAGCCTGCCCGCCGAGCAGTACCCGTTCGTCTACAACTGGCAGCTCGGCGGCACGCCCCGCTGGCTGAGCTGGCTGTTCGAGGCCGACGGCACGCTCCTGGAGGAGGACGGCACCACTCCGGCGATCGACTCCGCCGCGGGCGCGAAGGCCCTGGACTTCACGAAGAGCTTCTTCGACAACGACTGGGTCCCGCCGACCAGCTCGGTGAAGTCCGCCACCTACGCCGACTCCTTCTTCACGGAGCAGACCGCGGCGATGGCGTTCGCCGGGTCCTTCCTCGTGCCGGACATCGACGACCTCGCCGACTTCGAGTGGACCGCCACGCCGATGCCCGTCGACGAGCGCGGCGCGACCGACCTCGGCGGCAACGCCCTCGTCGCCACGGCCGACACCGATGACCCCGAGCTCGCGACCGAGTTCCTCTCGTTCATGACGCAGGCCGACACCATGGCCGAGTTCTGCGCGGCGACGAACGAGCTGCCCACCCGGTCCGACATCGACCCCGCGTCGATCGACTTCGCGGTGCGCCCGGACGTGATGCCCGTGTTCGTCGAGCAGGCCGCGACGATCACCCCGCGCGACGTGCAGCAGCTCACCTCGCCGTTCCTCGCGAAGATCTCCGTCGCGATGCAGGACCAGCTCGAGGAGGCGTTCGTCGGCGGACGCAGCACCGAGGAGACCCTCTCCGGCCTCGACGCGGCCATCCAGCAGGCGACCAGCTGATGACCGCCACCACCCTCCGCGGCCGGGCGGGCTCCTCCGCCCGGCCGCGGTCGGCCCGCAGGCGCGAGGCCCTCGCCGGCTTCGGCTTCGTCGGCCCGAACCTGCTCCTGATGGCGCTGTTCCTGTTCGTGCCGATCCTCTGGGCGATCCAGCTCTCGTTCCAGGAGTCGCGCGGCTTCGGCACGCCCGAGTGGGTCGGCTTCGCGAACTACCTGCGAATGGGCGCCGACCCGGTGTTCTGGCAGAGCCTGGGCAACACGCTCCTCTTCACCGCGGTCACCGTGCCGCTCGAGCTCGCCGGCGGCCTCGGCCTGGCCGTGCTGCTCAACTCCGTCCTGCCCGCGCGCGGGATCTTCCGCACGGTGATCGTGCTGCCCCTGGTGATCTCGGGCGTCGCCTCCGGGATGATCGCGGTCACGATCTTCAGCGAGTCCTCGGGCATCGTGAACAAGGTGCTGAGCTCGCTGGGCGCCTCGCCGGTCGCGTGGCAGTCGGACGGCTCCGCGGCGATGATCTCGGTGATGCTGACCGCGGTGTGGCTGCGGATCGGCTTCAACATGGTGATCTACCTGGCGGGCCTGCAGAGCGTCTCGCCCGAGCTCTACGAGGCCGCACGGATCGACGGAGCGACGCGCTGGCAGCAGTTCCGCGCACTGACGGTGCCGCTGGTCGGCCCGTCCACCTTCTTCCTGCTGATCATGAACGTGATCGCCTCGTTCCAGGTCTTCGACATCGTCTTCGTGATGACGGGCGGCGGCCCCGGCTTCTCCACGTCGGTGCTCGGCACCTACGCGTACCGCAACGGCTTCCAGGTCCGAGAGCAGGGCTACGGCGCCGCGCTCGGCGTCGTCATCCTGCTGGTCTCCCTCGCCTTCACCTATCTGCAGTGGCGCACGAGCCGCACGCGCGACCTCGTCGACTAGGAGCCCTCATGTCGTCCTCCACCGTCACCACGCCCGCCGCGGTCGCCGCGGCCACCGCCCGCGAGACCCCGCGCCGGCGTCCCTCCCGCCGCGACGGCTCCCGCTCCGGACTCGTCGTCCGCCTCGTCGTCGCGATCGTCGCCTCGGCGATCGTGTTCTTCCCGCTGTACTGGATGCTCGTCATCGCCTTCTCGCCGCGCGGCGAGGTGTTCGCGCCCGGCCCGCCCCGCTTCTGGCCGAGCGAGATCTCGTTCGAGAACTTCGCGACGGTGTTCGCGCGCTTCCCCGTGGGCGAGTGGTTCGTCAACTCGGTCGTGATCGGGGCGTTCGTCACGGTGTTCACCGTCGTGGTGAACCTGCTGGCCGGCTGGGGCTTCGCGCGGCTGCGCTTCCCCGGGCGGAACCTGCTGTTCCTGCTCGCACTGGCCACGATGATGATCCCGGTGCAGGCGATCATGGTCGCGCAGTTCAAGCTCGTGACCGGACTGCAGATCTACGGCACCTACTGGTCGGTGATCCTGCCCGGAGCAGCGGCGGCCTTCGGGATCTTCCTCGCCCGGCAGTTCTTCCTCTCCATCCCGGAGGAGCTGATCGAGGCGGCGCGGATCGACGGCGCCGGCCACCTGCGGGTGTTCCTGCAGATCGTGCTGCCGCTCTCGAAGCCGCTGATCGCCGTCCTGATCCTGCTGACTCTGCTCGGCAGCTGGAACGACTTCGCCTGGCCGCTGATCGCCCTGAAGGACAACGAGCTGTTCACGCTGCCGATCGGCCTGCTCTACCTCAAGGGCCAGTCGACGCCGGACTACAGCGCGAGCATGGCGCTGGCGCTGGTGTCGGTGCTGCCGATGGTGCTGCTGTTCCTGTGCTTCCAGCGCTACTTCGTGCAGGGGTTCGCGCGCAGCGGCATCCGGTGAGGTCGGGCAGAGGCACGGGCGGCGGCACGGGCGGCGTGGAGCGGTCGCCGCGGCGGGACGCTCCTGACCGGACGGGGCAGGAGAGGACGTGGAAGGAGAGGACAGAGCAGCGCCGGAGAGGACGGGGCAGGAGAGTGCCGACGGACGCTGCGGGCGGCGGGCGGCGGAGAACGTGAACCACGTGGAGGTCGTCCGGTCGTGATCTCCCGAGTTCGACGGCTCTCCTGCGCGGCGGGGGCGTCCGCCAGCCGGAGCGGGACGGGAGCGGACCGGGGCGGAGCGGACCGGGACGGAGGGGCGGACCGGGACGGGGCGGAGCGGGACGGGGGCGGACCGGGGACAGGGGCGGACCGGGACGCGGGCGGACCGGGACGCGGTGGCCGACGCCCCGAAGCGCCGAAGCACGACAGGACACGGGGTTCGAGGCTCGGAGCTCCGGGACACGGGGCTCGGAACTCGAGGCTCGACGAAGCGCCAACGTGCCGACGGACCTCGCGGCGCCGGAGGTGCGAGAGCGCGAGGGCGCCTGGGCGTGTCCAGGCACGGCGATGCACCGCCTCGCGGCCGACGGAGTGTCGGATCGCCCGGCAGGTCGGGCTGCGGATCAGAACGGCGGAGACGCGTCCACGAACCGCGGCCGCGTCGGCGACAGCACCGAGGGGGACGCCCGAGGTGACGACGGTCGCGACGACCACAACAGCGAGGACGAAGATCGTGGCGGCTGCGGCTGCGGCTCCGGCTCGGGCTTCGACTTTAGCTGCGGCTGCGGCTCCGGCTCCGGCTCCAGTTCTTGCGCCGACTGCGGCGTCGGTCGTCGCGTGGGCGGCAGCGGAGCCCCGGGCAGCGCCCGCGGTCGGTCGGTGATCCGTCGGCCGGTAGGGGTCGTCCAGACGACGGTGCCGTCCGGATGGAGGGCGTAGGTCCAGCGGTCGCCGTGGCGGACGTGGTGGTGCGCGACGCAGAGCGAGGCCAGGTTGCCGAGGGCGGTCTCGCCTCCGTTCCGCCACTCGAGGGTGTGGTCGGCCTCGGCCGTCGAGGACGAGCGGGTGCAGCCGGGGAACCGGCAGGTCCGGTCGCGCAGCTGCAGCTGGAGGCGCATCCGAGGGGGCGGGACGCGGAGGGTCCTGCCGACCGACGTCACCACTCCCGTGTCCGGATCGGTCAGCACCCGCGTGAAGGTGGCCGCCGTGCGGACGAGCTCCCGGGCGACGTCGGCGGGGACGAGACCGTAGCCGTCGAGTTCGGCCGGCGCGTCGTCGAGGCCGACGGCGGTGCTGGCGGCCAGGGTGAGGCGCACGTCGGCGCGGACTCCGGAGACCGAGGCGTGGATTCCGGAGCCCGAGGCGTGGATTCCGGAGCCCGAGGCATGGACGGCGCTCGCTCCTTCTCCCGAGGATCCGTCTGCGGAGATGTCGCCGTCGATGAGCAGATCGACGAGCGCGTCGGCCCGCAGCTGCGCGAGCGTCCGGCCGTCGCCGAGGGAGATGTCAGCGTCTCCACCGGCGCCGCCACCCGTCTCCGCGCCGAGCCCGGCACCAGCACCAGCACCAGCACCAGCACCAGCACCAGCACCAGCACCAGCGTCCGTCCGCGCGCCGACTGCCACCGGAGCATCGCCACGGGCACCAGCACCGCTCTGTGCAGTCGCACTCGCACTCGCACTCGCACTCGCACCTGCACCTGCACCTGCACCTGCACCTGCACCGAACCCGATCCCCGCCGCGTCCGCCCCGTCGCGGAGCGAGCGGGCGATCCGGTCGAGACGGTTGTAGGCGCCGACCGCGACCGGGGCCGGCAGCAGGGCACAGAGCGTGGCCATGCCGTCGGCCTCGGCGCCGAGCCACACGCTGCGGTCCTCGCGGGCGCGGGTGTGGCGCTCGGTGAACGGCTGCTCGTGCAGCTCGTCGCGCAGCCGCGCCACGGTCCGGCGGAGCTGGGTGGGCGTCTGCGAGAGCGCCGCGGCGGCCGCCCGCTCGTCGAAGGACGCGCGCGACGGAGCGGGGAGGGTCGCGGCGGCGGCGCAGACGACCTCGCCGGCCTCCCAGAGGATCCGGGCCTCGGCCAGGAGGGTGCGGGTCGCCGGGAGGTCCTCGATGAGGAGCCGAGCGTGCTCGAGACGCCGAGACGCCACGCGCTCCGACATCCCGAGCGCCGTCGCGAACTCGGCTCGGATCGAGCGCTCCACGAGGTCTCCCGCCTCGCTCCGGGAGAGACGACTCCCCCGCGCGAACGACTCCGGCACGAGCAGCGCCGCCCGTACGCCGTGTGCAGGGCGACGGCCCCCGCGAGCAGCACCGGTGCCGAGGAGCGGGCGAGCCCCGCCGCGAGACCGGCGAGCGCGCGCACCGCGTCGAGCGTCTGCGCCGTCTCGCCCGCGCGCACCGCCTCGACCGCCTGCGCCGCGTCACCCGAACTTCTCATACGTGTATTAAATCAGCGACCACCGACATCGGGCCGGGGCCCGTGACCAGGATCGGGACAACGGAGCCGGTACCCCGCCTGTGGAGGGAGGACCGGCGGCGAGCGCGGGCTCGCACACCGCTGTCCGCGCGATTCCTGAGCCGAGCCACCAGCCTGCGCCGCCCGCCCCGCTCGAACCCGTCCGCTCGAACCCGCCCCGCTCGAACCCGCCCCGACCCGACCGCCCCCGGCTCCGCCGGACGCTCCGCTCCCGCCGCCTCAGGCCGTGAGTCCGCCGAACAGAAGTGACACCGTCATCGCGATGATGACCGAGTCGAAGGCGAACGCGATGACGACGTTCGCGCGCACCAGGCGCCGGCCCTCTCTCGAGCGGATCTCGGCCGAGACCGTGGCCGCCGTCGTGGACAGCAGGAGCGCGAGGGTCGCATAGACGCTGAAGTGCTGCGCCTCCTCGAAGGCGAAGCGCACCTGCGACCGCCGGGCGACCGCGACTCGAGGCGCAGGCAGGCCTGCGCGGACGAGAAGACCATCAGCACCCACGAGCTCGCGACGGCGAGCAGGGCGGCGGCGATGGAGAGGCGCTCGCTGCGGAACTCCATCCTCTGCGCGATCGCCACCGTGACCACGACCGCCACCGTGACCACGATCGCCGGCACCGCCGCCGACAGCGTCGTGCCGGTCGCCCCGGTCGCCCCGGTCGCCCCCAGCATCCGCGGGAGGAGGCGCCGCTCGCCGCGCGCCTCCTCCTCGGCGGTGCTCCGCAGCGCCTGCTCGTCGAGGCGCGAGGAGGAGGAGGCGCTCCAGCCCACGGAGAGGGCGGTGGAGAGCGGCCAGCCGAGCAGAGAGACCGGAACGAGGGTCGCCGTCGCATCGACGGCCCCGTCGCCCTGAGCGAGCGTCCCCGTCGCCAGGACGAGCAGCACCACCACGATCGTGACCAGGAGGCTCACGAACACCCGGAACAGATCGGAGCGGGATCGTCTGCGCGCGGTCATCGCGGTCCTCCCCGTCAGGGGCTCGAAGCGCGCCCCGAACAATCTCCACGCCGTTCCGTCCTGCGGTGTCCCCGTGCACCACCAGGCCATTCGTTGCAACCAACAACAAATCCCCCGCGCACCCGGCAGAATGGACCCATGACCTCACGGAGCAACTGGGCGGGCACCTACGAGTACCGCGCCGCCGCCATCATCGAGCCGGAGTCCGTCGAGGAGGTGCAGCGCCTCGTCCGCGAGAACGAGCGCGTCCGCGCCCTCGGCAGCCGCCACTCCTTCAACTCCCTGCCCGACACCCCCGGCGCACTGCTGCACCTGGGCCGCCTGGCCTCCGACCCCGTGATCGACGCGGAGGCGAGCACCGTCACCGTCGGCGGCGCCACCCGCTACGGCGTCGTCGCCGCGCACCTGCACAGCAACGGCTACGCCCTGCACAACATGGGCTCGCTCCCGCACATCTCGGTCGCCGGCGCCATCGCGACCGGCACCCACGGCTCGGGCGACCGCAACGCGAACCTCTCCTCCGCCGTCTCTGCCCTCGAGCTCGTCACCGCCGACGGGTCGCTGCGCACGATCCGCCGCGGGGAGCCGGGCTTCGAGGGCGTCGTCGTCGGCCTCGGCGCCTTCGGCATCGTCACCCGGGTGACCCTCGACATCCAGCCGACCTTCGACGTCCGCCAGGACGCGTTCGTCGACCTGCCCTGGGAGCGCGTGCTCGACGACTTCGACGCGATCACCTCCTCCGCCTACAGCGTCAGCCTCATGACCCACTGGTCCTCGCCGACCGTGGAGCAGCTGTGGCTGAAGACCAAGGTGGCGGCGGGATCCGTCGCCGACGTCGACGCGACGCACCTGGGCGCGGTCGCCGCCTCCGCGAGCCTCTTCGCCGTCTCGGAGGGTGTCGACTCCAACCTGAACCCGTTCGGCGGCTCCGTCGGACCGTGGTCCGAGCGCCTGCCGCACTTCCGCCTCGACCGCGAGCCGAGCGCGGGCGACGAGATCCAGAGCGAGTACATGGTGCCGCGCGCGAACGTCCGCGAGGCGATCGTGGCGCTGCGCGCGATCGGCGAGCGGATCGACGACGTCCTGCTCATCACGGAGCTGCGGACCATGGCGGGCGACGACCAGTGGCTCTCCCCCGCCGGAGGCCGCGACAGCGTCGGCGTGCACTTCACCTTCAAGAAGGACCGCGCCGGCGTCGACGCCGTGCTCCCCGCCGTCGAGGGAGCGCTGCTGCCGCTCGGCGCCCGGCCGCACTGGGGCAAGCACTTCCTCGCCGGAGCCGACGAGATCGCGCCGCTCTACCCGCACCTCGAGGAGTGGCGCACCCTCCGCGCTGAGTGGGACCCCTCGGGCCGCTTCGCGAGCGACTTCCTCCGCGACCGCCTGCTCGGCTGAGCGGCACCCGCCCCGCGGGACCAGGCAGGTTCCGCGGGACGGGGCTCACGGGACGGGGGTCGCGGGACGGGGCTCACAGGACACGGCTCGCGGCTCGCGGGATGCGGGACGCGGGACGCGGCTCACAGGACGCCGCTCAGAACAGGCGGGCCGCGTCGGCGGGCTCGACGAGGTCGCGCACCAGCGCCGGGATCCGCTTCCGGAACGGGAAGAACCCCCGCGACGCCGACGGCCACGCCGCACCGTCCCAGCGGCGGCGCACGGTGACGAGCGCGACCCCCTCGTCGGCGAGAGCCGAGCGGAGCGTCTCCACCCGCTCCCCGACGGGCCCGACCGGCGCGTACGGAACGACCACCGTGTCGATCCGCTCGGACACCGCCCAGTCGACGACCGTCGCGGCACGCGCGTCCGCCAGCACCCTCGCCGGCCGACCGCTGGAGTCGGAGGTGCGCTCGGCGGCGTCGGCGAGCGCCGCGGCGGTGAAGGCGGCGACCGCGTCGGAGACTCCGGACGGCGAGCGCCCGCCCGCGTCCCCGGCGACGGCGCACGCCACGAGGCGCTCGGCCAGACCCGGCTGCTCGGCGAGCAGGCTCTCCGCCTCGAGGTCCTCCTCGTGCAGCAGGAGGCCGGGGCGGGCGCCGACGGTCCCCACGACGTCGTCCTGCTCGAGCGGTGCCCGCGGCGGGAAGGGCTCCTCCGTCAGCGCGGGGGCCGTGGTGGCGAGGCCGCTCGGCGAGAAGCGCCCCTCCGTGTAGCGCGCGATGTTGGACGCGGAGGCCAGATAGGTCTTACCCGGAGTCTGCAGGCCGGCGACCCATCGCCACGACAGGGTGTTGGACGCGGCGTCGCCGTCGAGCAGGTGCCGGTAGAAGAAGTCGGCGCCGAGCTGCCAGGGCAGTCCGAGGGTGAAGATCCAGATGCTCGCGAACCACATGCGGGTGTGGTTGTGGAGGTACCCGGTCTCGACGAGCTCGCTCACCCACGCGTCCATCGCGTCGATGCCGCTGCGTCCGCCGATCGCGTCGAGGTAGCCGGGCGGAGGATCGCCCGCGGAGGAGTCCGCCACCTCGCGGCGGTAGCGGCGCCAGACGTCCGGGTTCTGCTCGAGCCAGCCCTTCCAGTAGGTGCGCCAGAACACCTCCTGGACGAACTTCTCCGCGGCGGTCAGGCGGTGCCGCGCGAGGACCGCGGCGACGACCTCCCGCTCTGTGACGAGGCGGTGGCGGAGGTAGGGCGAGAGTCCGGAGACGTTGTCCCGGGACGGTCCGAGGTCGTGGTTGCGGTCGCGGGCGTAGGCGGAGCCGGCGCGGGCGACGAAGTCGTCGAGCGCCTCGAGACCGGCGGCTCTGGTCGGGATGAACATCGCCCCATCATCGGCGTCGGCCCGGTGAGAACACCGGCAGCGGCCCCCCGAGTGCGCTCCGGGGACGGAGGCGCCCGCCGCGCGCTCGTCAACGGGGTGACCGGCGCCTCCGACCCGACGTAGCGTCGGAGGACGAGAGGGAGGCCGCCATGCCCCGCGAGGAACAGATCCCGTCCACCATCGAGCGCTCCGACGAGCACGCGCAGATGCTCTGGTCGGCCGCGCACGACTCGGCCGTCGACAGCTACGGCGACGGTGAGCGTGCCCACCGCACGGCCTTCGCCGCGCTGAAGCACGAGTATGAGAAGGTCGGCGACCACTGGGAGCGCAAGGCCGAGAGCGGCCCCTCCGACTCCCGCGCCGAGGGCCACGGCCGCTCCCCCGGGGGCGAGACGGCGGGCGGAGTGGACGCGAACGCCACGAAGGCGCACCTGATGGACCTCGCCAAGCGCCTGGACGTCTGCGGCCGCTCGCGCATGACGAAGGCCGAGCTCGTCGAGGCCCTGCAGAGGGAGAGCACCCGCCGGACGCGCGACGCGCGGTGAGGGCGCCGGCGGGGCCGGGGACAGCCGCCCCGCCGAGCCCCGGCCCGCTCAGTCCAGCGCGTCCCGGACGGCCGCCATGCCCAGCTCCAGCTCGGCGAAGGTGGTCGACAGGGGCGAGAGGCCGATCCGGATGCCGTCGGGTCGGCGGAAGTCCGGCACGATCCCGTCCGCCTGCAGCCGCGGGACGAGGCCGGCGAACGACTCGTGCGCGATCGTCACGTGCGAGCCGCGTCGGGCGGGGTCGAGCGGAGTCGCCACCCGCACCCCGCGCGGCACCAGCCACGCGTCGGCCAGCTCCAGCGCATACGCCGTCATCGCCTCCGATTTCGCGCGCACCGCGGGCATGCCCACCGAGGCGATCAGCGCGATCATGTCCTGCATCGCGAGCATCCCCGTGATCGGCGGGGTCCCGCTGAGGAAGCGCCGCATCCCCTCGGCCGGACGGTAGCCGGGGCCCATCTCGAACATGTCGGCGACGCCCATCCAGCCCTGCACCGGCTGCGCGAGCGAGCCCTGGTGCCGCGACGCGACGTACGCCCACGCGGGCGCCCCCGGGCCTCCGTTCAGGTACTTGTAGGAGCAGCCGACCGCGAGGTCCGCGCCCCACGCGTCGAGCTCGAGCGGCACCGAGCCGACGGAGTGGGAGGCGTCCCAGAGCACGAGCGCGCCGGCCTCGTGCGCTTGGGCGGTGATGGCCGCGGCGTCGGCGAGGAACCCCGAGCGGTACGCGACGTGGCTGAGCAGCACCAGTGCCGTCCGCTCGCCGAGCACGGGGGCGAGGTCGTCGGGGCCGACACCGCTCCCGGGGTCGGAGTCGATCCAGCGGAGCGTGCTGCCGGTCTCGGCCGCGATGCCCTCCAGCACGTACCGGTCGGTGGGGAAGTTGTCGGTGTCCACGACGATCTTGTCGCGCCCCTGCTCCGCCTGGCGGGCGATCGCCGCGCGGGCGAGCTTGTAGAGCAGGACGGTCGTGGAGTCGGCGACGATCGTCTGCCCGGCCGCAGCTCCCAGCACCGCGGAGCCGAGGGCGTCGCCGACCTCGAGCGGCATGTCGAGCCAGCCCTCCTCCCAGCCGCGGATGAGGCGGCCGCCCCACTCCTCCTCCGCGAACCGCGCGAGCCGGGCGACGCTCGCGCGCAGCGGCCGGCCGAGCGAGTTGCCGTCGAGGTAGGAGCGGACCTCGGGGGTGCGGACGAACAGCTCGGGGCAGTGCGCGAGCGGGTCCTGGGCGTCGAGCGGGTGCATGCCCTCACCCTAGGTCGCGGGTGCCGGGCGCGACGCGCGCCGCGGGCCCCCGGATGCGTGCCGCCGGGGTCCCTGACGGGTGCCGCCGGGGTCCCTGACGAGTGCTGCCGGGGTCCCTGACCCTGCTCGGACGCCCCCCACTGTCCAGAACTCGTCGCACTCGGCGTCGACTGCGACAACTCCTGAGCACTCGCAAGCCCTCACACCGGAGCCTCCCCCACTGTCCAGAAGTCGTCGCACTCGGCGTCGACTGCGACAACTCCTGAGCACTCGCAAGCCCTCACCCCGGAGCCTCGCCCACTGTGCAGAACTCGTCGCACTCGGCGTCGACTGCGACAACTCTTGAGCACTCGCGGACCCGCGCACTCGAGCCGGTCGCCAGTCCTCCGAAGTCGCCGTGCTCGCGCTCCAGTACGGCCACTTCCGCGTGGTCGCGGAGCCGCCGGGCCCGTCCCAGCGGTCGTCTCCGAGTGCGCAGAAGTCGTCGCACTCGAGCTCGAGTGCGACAACTCCTGGACAGTCGCGGGAGCCGGAGGAGAACGGAGCAGGAGCCGGAGGAGAACGGACCTCGAGTCGGCGAACGCCCCCGGACCCGCGAGCACGGCCGCGCACCTGGGAAGTCAACGGGCGGACGCCGCGCCCCGCCCCGCCTAGCCTCCGAGGACGGCCCCCGCCGCCTCCCTCGACCCCTGGAGCCCCTCCGTGACGCATCACGAGCACAAGCACGCCGCTACCCGCACCGCGTCGACCCGGAAGCCGTCGACGCCCAGCTGCAGCCAGAACCCGATGAGCTTCGCGATCTCGTCGCGCACGGCCGGGTTCTCGGTGTT
>NZ_PSWC01000017.1:0-82032 GCF_002931535.1 Rathayibacter sp. AY1C6
GGAAGCGCGCCGTACTCATCGGTCACCGTCGCGATCTCGTCACGCCGGGCTTCCCCGAGCCCTCCCATCTCGGACGTCACCGGACATGTGACTGGTCGTGCAGGCAGGATCCGACGAAACGCGCAAGCAGCGTCGTCGGGTCCTTTTTTTGTGCCCGGACGCCTCCTGACGCTCCGCCGGAGCACCGATGACGGTGCCGGAGGGGGCGGGGACGGCGACGGACGGCCGGGCAGCACAGCGCAGGGAAGCGCGCGTCCCCACACACCCGGAGGAGTACCGATGAGTACCCAGGAGAGCGCGAAGGCGATCCTCGAGCACGTCGGCGGCGCCGCCAACGTGGCGAAGCTGCAGCACTGCTCGACCCGTCTGCGGTTCGCGCTGGCGGACGACGCGAAGGCCGACGTCGAGGCGCTGAAGGCGGTGCCCGGCGTGATCGGCGTCGTCACCGGCCCACAGACGCAGGTCATCGTCGGCAGCGGCGTCAGCGAGATGTACGCGGCGGTCGAGAAGCTGCGCGGCGGCACCACCACGTCCACGGCGCGGGCGAAGCAGCCGCGGTCCCTCAAGCGCCTCGGCGCGACGATCATGGACTTCGTGGTCAGCGTCTTCACGCCGATCATCCCGGCCATCGCGGGCGCCGGCATCTTCAAGTCGTTCCTCGTCCTCGCCTCGGCGCTGGGCTGGCTCGACCCGGCCTCCGACAACTTCAAGCTGCTGTCCGCCATCCCGGACGCGGTGTTCGGCTTCCTGCCGCTGCTCGTCGCCTACACGAGCGCGAAGAAGCTGGACGTGAACCGGCCGCTGGCGCTCGGGCTCGTCGGCGTCCTGGTCTTCCCGGCGTTCACGACGCTGCTCAACCAGGAGGGCGGCGTCGCCCTCTTCGGCATCCCGGTGCCGGTCATCGCCTACAACGCGCAGGTGTTCCCGGCCATCCTGGCCGTGCTGCTGCTCTCGGTCGTCGAGCGCTTCTTCACGAAGCACTCGTGGGGCCCGATCCGCACGTTCTACGTGCCGCTGATGTGCCTGGTGATCGTCGCTCCGGCCACGATCTTCCTGCTCGGCCCCCTCGGCTACTGGCTCGGCTCGATGCTCACCGGCGCGATGATCGGCCTCTACGGGGCGCTCGGCTGGGTGGCCGTCGCGCTGCTGGCCGGCGTGCTCCCGCTGATCATCTCGGTCGGCATGCACAAGGCGTTCATCCCGCCGACCATCGCGACAATGGCCAGCGCGGGCAAGGACACCTTCTACCTCGCCTCCTCGCTCGCCCACAACGCGGCGGAGGCCGGCTCCAGCCTCGCGATCGCCCTGCGCACCAAGAGCGCGACCCTCCGCGCCACCGCCTTCTCGGGCGGCCTCTCGGCCCTCTTCGGGATCACCGAGCCGGCGCTCTACGGCGTCACGCTGCAGAACAAGCGCGCCCTGGTCTCCGTCATCACGGGCAGCGTCGTCGGAGGCGCCTACATCGGCGCCACGCAGGTCGCCGCGTTCGCGCTGGTCAGCCCCGGCGTCGCCAGCATCTCGATGTTCATCGACGGGCTGAACCCCTGGAACCTGCTCAACGCCGTGATCGGCCTGCTGATCTCGGTCGCCGTCTCGTTCGTCGTCTCCTTCGTCATCTGGCGCGACGACGCCTCCGCCAGCGTCCAGGCGCTCGGCGATGTGGCGGCCGCCGCCGGGAGCCCGCTCGCGCTGCAGGCGCCGCTCACCGGCTCCGTCATCCCCCTCTCGGAGGTGCCGGACCCCGTGTTCTCGGCCGGCGTGCTCGGCGAGGGGCTGGCGATCCGCCCCACCGACGGAGCCGTCCGGGCGCCGTTCGCGGGCGAGGTCATCGCACTGCTTTCCTCCCGCCACGCCGTGGGGCTGCGCCGCGCGGACGGCGTCGAGGTGCTCATCCACGTCGGCATCGACACGGTGCAGCTGGACGGCGCGCCGTTCGAGGCGCACGTCGCGGTCGGCGACCGGGTCGAGGCCGGGCAGCTCCTCCTCACCGCCGACCTGGCCGCGATCACCGCGGCCGGCTACGACACCACGACCCCGGTGCTCGTGACCAACTCCGCCGAGTACACCGTGCTCGTCGAGGCCGCCGAGCGGATCACCGCCGGCGACCGGATCATGACCGTGACGCAGAGAGAGAAGGAGCTCGCCGATGGCGCTTCCTGACGGATTCCGATGGGGCGGCGCCCTCGCCGCCAACCAGGTCGAGGGCGCGTGGCGCGAGGGCGGGCGCGGCCCGGCGGTCAGCGACGTCGCCTCCTACAAGCCGAAGGCGGACCCGAAGGAGTACGCGATCCACCACCGCAACACGGTGGAGAGCATCACGGCGGCGATGTCCGACGACGACACCGAGTACTACCCCAAGCGCCGCGGCATCGACTTCTACCACCGCTACCCCGGCGACCTCGCGCTGTTCGCCGAGATGGGCTTCACCACCCTCCGCGTCTCGATCGCCTGGACCCGCCTCTACCCGACGGGGGAGGAGGCGGAGCCGCTCGAGGAGGGCATCGCCTACTACCTCGCCCTCTTCACCGAGATGCGGCGCCTCGGGATAGAGCCGCTGGTCACGCTCTCGCACTACGACCCGCCGCTCGCGCTCGCGCTGAAGCACAACGGCTGGGTCGACCGCCGCACGATCGGGCTGTTCGAGCGCTTCGCCCGCACCTGCTTCGAGCGCTTCGGCCACCTCGTCGACATGTGGCTGACCTTCAACGAGATCGACGGCATCATCCGCCACCCGTTCACCTCGGGCGGGATCATCGAGGAGACCGTCGAGGGCAGCGTGGAGCAGGCCTGCTACACGGCTCTGCACCACCAGTTCGTCGCCTCCGCCTCGGTCACGAGGACGCTGAAGGAGCTGTGGCCCGAGTCGCGGATGGGCTGCATGCTCACGATGCTGACCACCTACCCCAACACCTGCCACCCCGACGAAGTCGCGGCGACGCAGGCGAAGGAGCGGATGCTCTACCTCTGCACCGACGTCCAGGCGGGCGGCGCCTACCCGCGCCTGGCGCTGCGGGCGCTCGAGAGCCGCGGAGTCGAGATCCCGTTCGAGGCGGGCGACGTCGAGCTGCTGCGCGAGCACCCCGTCGACTTCATCTCGTTCAGCTACTACATGTCGATGACGGAGTCCGTGCGCCCCGACGCCGAGCGCACCCCCGGCAACACGGTCCTCGGCGTCAAGAACCCGTTCCTCGAGTCGAGCGAGTGGGGCTGGCAGATCGACCCCGTCGGGCTGCGGATCTCGCTGATCGACCTCTACGACCGCTACGGCAAGCCGCTGTTCATCGTCGAGAACGGGCTCGGGATGCGCGACGAGCTGACCGACGACGGCCGGGTCCACGACCCGTACCGGATCGACTACTTCCGCGCGCACTTCGAGCAGATGATCCAGGCGGTGGACGAGGGCGTGGAGCTGCTCGGCTACGTGAGCTGGGCGCCGATCGACCTGATCAGCGCCTCCAGCTCGCAGATCTCGAAGCGCTACGGGTTCGTCTACGTCGACATGGACGACCTCGGCCACGGCAGCACCGAGCGCTACCGGAAGGACTCGTTCTTCTGGTACCAGAAGGTCATCGCCTCCAACGGCGCGGATCTGGGATGATCCTCCTCTGCCCGGAGGCGCCGTCCGGCTCTCCGGGCAGAGGCCCCGCCACCCCCACCCCAGCCCTGACGCGGCCGTCGACGGAGACACGCATGCAGACCATCAAGAAGGTGCTCAACTCGAGCGTCGTCCTCGTCGTCGACGAGCGCGGCGTCGAGCGCGTGCTCCTGGGCAGGGGGATCGGCTTCGGAGCGAAGGCCGGCGAGGCGATCGAGCCCTCGAGCGTCGACCAGGTGTTCGTGGCGCTGGACGACTCGGATCAGCGCAACCTCGTCGAGCTCCTGGCGCAGATCCCGCCGGAGTTCGTCGAGCTCACCCGCGCGGTCGTCGCCGACGCGGAGGAGCAGGGGCTGAAGCTCGACCCGCACGTGTACCTCGCGCTCACCGACCACCTGCACTTCGCGGTGGAGCGGCAGCGGCGCGGGCTCTCGGTCGCCAACCGGCTGGCCTGGGAGATGCGGACGGTCTACCCCGTGCAGTACGCGGTGGGGGAGCGGGCGGTCGAGCGGATGCGCGAGCGCCTGGACGTGGAGCTGCCCGCCGACGAGGCCGCGAACGTCGCCTTCCACCTCGCCAACGCGGAGCTCGGCAAGGTCGGGATCGACTCGCTCCGGATCGTGCAGCTCATCCGCTCGGTGACCGCGATCATCCAGCACTCCAGCGGAGCCGCGCTCGACCGCGACGACCTCCGCTCCGCCCGCTTCGTGGCGCACCTGCAGTACTTCGCCGAGCGCTTCTTCTCGGGCGGCCTGCTCGAGAGCGAGGACGACTTCCTCTTCACCAGCCTCAGCGCCCGCTACCCGCGCGCGATCGCCTCCGCCGAGCGCGTGCGCTCCTTCGTGGCGGCCGAGTACCAGGCCGCCCTGCCCAACGAGGAGGTCGCCTTCCTGGCCCTCCACATCGCGCGCGCCGCTCCGGAGTAGCGCGCTGACCCCGGAGAGCCGCATGCACCGCACCACCTCCGCCCGCCCGACGACGCCCGCGAGCGCGCGCCCGTGACCGGCACGATCCACCTCGTCCGCCACGCCGAGACCCTCTTCAACGTCGCCGGCCAGCTGCAGGGCTGGTGCGACTCGCCGCTGACCGAGCGCGGCGAGCGCCAGGCGGCGGCCCTCGGCGAGCGGATGCGCGGCGTGCCGCTCGTCGCGGCGTTCACGAGCGACCTCACCCGCACCCGCACCACGGCGGCGGCGGCGCTCGCCGGGCACCCGTCGCTCGAGGCCGAGCCGATGGTCGAGCTCCGCGAGTGGCACTTCGGCGCCTTCGAGGGGCAGCCGAACGCCTCGCTCTGGGAGCCGGTGTTCGCCGATCACGGCTACTCCTACGTGCCCTCCTCCGCCGACTGGCCGCGGATGACCGACGCCGGTCTCGACTCGGTGCTCGACGCGATCCACCGCCACGACCCCTCCGGCCGGGCCGACAGCGGTGCCACCGTGCGCGCCCGCGTGGAGGCCGCGATCGCGCGGTTCGTGCCGGCGGCCGAGCACGGGGACGTGCTGGTCGTGACGCACGGAGCGGTGCTCGGGAGCATCCTCCGCGCGCTCGACCCCGCGCACCGGCCGCAGCGGGGCTACCCGAACTGCGCGGTCGTGTCGGTGACGGACGGCGTCATCGGCGAGGTCGACGGGAGCTGCGCGACGGCCTGACCCCGCTCCTCCTCCTCCACGGACGCCCCTGTGCGCTCCGGTCGCCGACCGGACGAGCACGGGGGCGTCCGTCGTGCTCGGGACGCCGGCGGCCCGCACCCGGGCCGCCCCCGGACCTGCACGCGCGGCCGCCTCGGGACCTGCACGTCCGGTGATCCGGGACCTGCACTTTCGGCCACCTCGGCGCTGTACCGAAGTACAGGAGCCCGTCGCGAGAGCGTCCGTAGCGTCTGAGGAGTCAAGAGAAACGACTTCGAGGAGATGACATGCGAGGGCTTCAGCTCAGCGGCGTGAGCCGTGCATTCGGCGGCCACCGGGTCCTGCACGACGTGGACCTGTCCGTGGGCCGCGGCGAGATCGTCGGCTTCATCGGCGGCAACGGCGCCGGCAAGACCACGACGATGCGGCTGATCCTGGGCCTGCTCACCCCCGACACGGGGACCATCACCTGGGACGGCGCGCCGATCACCGCCGAGGACCGCCGCTCGATCGGCTACATGCCGGAGGAGCGCGGCCTCTACCCGCAGATGCGGGTCCGCGAGCAGGTGATCCACTTCGCTCTGCTCGAGGGGCACGACGCCCGGGGAGCCCGTGAGACCGCCGAGGAGGTGATCGACGCGCTGGGCCTGGCCGAGCGGGCCGACACCCTGGTGCAGGACCTCTCGCTCGGCAACCAGCAGCGCGTGCAGCTGGCCGTGTCCCTGGTGGGCGATCCGTCGCTCCTGGTGCTGGACGAGCCCTTCTCGGGGCTCGACCCGGTCGCCGTGGAGACGATGGCCGGCCTGATCCGGCAGCAGTCCGCCCGCGGCGTCGGCGTGCTCTTCTCCTCCCACCAGCTCGACCTGGTGGAGCGCCTCTGTGACACCGTCTGCGTGCTCGACTCCGGCCGCGTGACCGCGAGCGGAGCGGTGGCCGAGCTGCAGGACGACGGCCGCAGCCGCTGGCAGCTGCAGTTCTCCCGCCCCCTGGACGACCTGCTCGTCGCCGAGCTCGGCGTCATACCGGGACTGTCGGCCGAGCCGGTCCCCGGTGAGCCGGAGTCGCTGCTCGTCTCGATCGAGGGCAGCGGCCGGGACGTCCCCGAGCAGGTGCTCGCGACCCTCACCCGCCACGGCGGCCTCCGGAGCATCCGCACCGCGCAGCGCTCGCTGACCGAGCTGCTGTCCGAGCGGCTCACCGCCGCCTCCACCCCTGCGGCCGAGCGCCGCCTCGAGATCCAAGGAGCAGGACGATGACCACCACGCACCCCCGCGCCGCCCACGCCCGAACCGCCGAGAGCTCCGCTCCTCCGACGCCGGCCCGGGGAGCCGCGACGATCGTCCGCCGCGAGATCCTGACCCGCACCGGGAACCGCACGATCCTCACCGCGACCCTCGCGCTGGCCGCGATCGCCGGCCTCGGCGCCGGGATCGGCGGCTGGTTCCTGGTCGACGCGACGAGGGAGGCGGGGACCGTGGTCCTCGACACCCGGATCCTGTTCGCGACCGCGATGATCAGCGCCCTGCTCGCCGCGATGGTCTACTCCTCGTCGAGTCTGGCCTCGGGGGTGGTCGAGGAGAAGTCGTCCCGGATCGTCGAGATCCTGCTGACGAAGATCGGCGTCGCCCCGCTGCTCGCCGGGAAGATGATCGGCGTCGGCCTGGTGACCCTGGCCCAGCTGCTCGTGATCGGCGGCGCCGTCGTCGGCGGGTTCAGCGTGGTCGGCGGGTGGTCGGTCCTCGAGATCGAGCTCGGCCCGAGCCTGGTCTGGTTCCTCGTCTGGTTCCTGCAGGGCTACGTGCTCTTCGCGCTCCTCAGCACCCTGCTCGCCTCGACCGTGTCGAGGCAGGAGGACCTGGGCACCGCCGCCATGCCGCTCTCCGTCGTGCAGATGGCGCTGCTGATCATCGCGCTCTACGTGGTGCCGGCGAACCTCGACGAGGCCTGGGTGCACGCGCTCTCCTTCGTCCCCCTCTTCTCCTCCTACCTGATGCCGATGCGCTTCGGCCTCGACTCGGTCGGCACCCCCGAGATGGTGATCGCCGCCGTCGTCGCCGCGATCACGGTGCCGCTGCTGTTCCGCCTGGTCGTCCGCGTCTACCGCAACAACGCGCTCCGCACCGGCTCCCGCGTCTCGCTCCGCGCCTCCCTCAAGGCCGCCGACGCCTCCTAGGCCCGGCTCCCGATATCCACCACCACCACCCCTCGGAAGGACACCACCATGACCACCTCGCGCACCGCCTCGACCCGCCCCTCGCCCCTCAAGAAGCTGCTCGTCAACACCGCCCTCCTCGTCGGGGGAGCGGGCGGCGCCTACCTCGTCGTCACCTACCTCTTCTGATCCGCTCGACCGACCGAAGGACACGATCGTGACTCTCCTCGCGACTCCCGGGCTCCGCCCCGCGACCCCCGGGCACCGCCCCGCGGATCCGGCGGCCCTCCGGGCGGCGGTCTCGACCGAGCGGCTGCTCGGCGGCGGACGCCACCGCGTCGCCGCGATCGACCGCCCCGCCTTCGCCGGCCGGAACGCGTCGTGGACGATGACCCTCGACGACGGCGCCCGCGTCTTCGTCAAGCACGTCTCGCCCCGGACGGCGGGCCCCGCGGCCTTCCGCCGCTCCAGGGACTTCGCCGGCTTCGCCGCCCGGAGCCCCGAGCACGCCCCGGCCGGACCCCGCCTGCTGGCGGCCGACGAGGACGACTCCCTGCTGGTGTTCGAGCACTGCCCCGGCACCAGCCTGGCCCTCCTGCTCGTGGAGGAGCGCGTCCCCGCGGACTTCCCCGAACAGGCCGGCCGGCTCCTGGCCCGGCTGCACGCCGGCCCGGTGGCGGGCCTCACCGCGACCTCGCACCCCAGCCCTCCCGTCGAGATGCTGCGCGTCGGCATCCCGCACACCCGCTACGTCGACCTCACCCTCGCCGAGCTCGCCTTCTGGGGCGACCTGCAGCACGACGAGCAGCTCGTCTCGGCCACGGAGGATCTCCGCGAGTGGGAGAGCGGCAACCGCACGGCCCCGATCCACGGCGACCTCCGCCTCGACCAGTTCCACCTCCGCGACGGGCGCCTCCAGCTGCTCGACTGGGAGGAGTTCGGGATCGGGGATCCGGCCCGCGACCTCGGCACGCTGGCGGGGGAGTGGATCCACCGCGCGGTGCTCGACACCGTGACCACCCGGGAGGGCGCCTCCGCTCCTCCCCTCGCCTTCGACACCGCGGCCGCGGACGCCCGCATCGCGGAGCGGATGGCGGCACTGGTCCCGAGGATCCGGCGGATGTGGCTCGCCTACGCCGCCGAGACCGCCGGTGCGGACGACGCCCTCGCCGTCCGCGCCACCGCCCACCTGGGCTGGCACCTCGTCGACCGCACCCTCGCCCGGGCCTCGATGGTCTCCCGCCTCCCCGGGATCGAGCGGGCCGCCGCCGGCATCGGCCGCCGCGTCCTGCTCGCCCCCTCCGCCTACTCCACCGCCCTCGGATTCGACAGGAGCCCGCGATGACCGCCCTCACCACCCGCTCCGTCCTCGACGAGGCCGTGATCAGCGTCGACGCCGCCCGGCTGCGGGCCGAGGTCGACGGGACCGTGATCGAGGCCACCGGGCCGATCGAGCTGCGGGCCCGACTCGCCGCCACCGTCTACACCCACCTGCACCTCCGGAACCCGCTGCTCGGCGAGACCGCCGGAGGCGACGGCCAGGACCTCGCCCCCCGGCTGATCGACGCGATCCCGCACCGCACGGTCCTGCAGCCCGCTCCCTCCGGGGTGCTCGGCTCCGCCACCGTGCAGGGGGAGGAGCGCCGGGTCGTCGAGCTGGGCCGCGTCCAAGTCCTCGTGCCCGAGGTCGATCTCGTCCGCTCCGCCGACGGGGCCGTCGCCGGCGTCCGGCTGCCGAGCTGGCGCACCCGCACCACTCCCGGCTACCTCCTCGCCCTCGGCCCGATGGGACTCGATCCCGCCGACCGGGTCGTGCGCCTCTCGCTCGTCGCCGACTCGGCGGAGGACGCGCTCGCCCTGTGGGGCCCGCTCCTGGAGGCGCTCGCCGCCTCCGGAGCCCGCCACCAGGCCAAGGCGCTCTCGGACCCGCGGGCCTTCCCCCGCTCCGACGCCCTCGTCGTCTACCTGCCCGCCGACTCCGCCGACGACGTCGCCCGGAGGATCACTCCGCTGCTCGATGCCCGGCCCTCGCCCCGCACCGCCGTCTCGGCCTTCGCCGAGAGGCTCGCCGACGGCCTCGCCTACGCCGAGGACCCGGCCGACGAGCGCTCCTCCTACCGCGGACTGAGCTTCGGCCAGCACCGCTCCCGCGTCCTCGCCGAAGCGCTCCTGCGCTCCTCGGCCGAGACGATCCCCGCCGCCGACGCCTGGGCCGACGCCGCCCGCGCCGCGCGCATCGACCCGGACCGCCCGGGACTCACCGCCCGCTAGGGCCCCACGAACCTCCCCTCGATCCCGAGGGGACCACCACCTCAGCCCGAGGTACTCCACGAAAGGGACACATCATGACCACCATCTCCACCGACGCCCAGTCCGCCGACCTCACCGCCCTCGCGGGAGCGCACGACACCTTCGCCACCGTCGACGAGCTCGGCTCGGACGCCGCGACCGAGGCGCCCGCCACCACGCCCCTGTGCGTCGGCATCATCGTCGGCGCCACCCTCGGCGCGGGCTGCTGACCCGGCCCTCCTCCCGCCCGGGTGCTCCCGCAGCACCCGCTCCCCGGCCCTCCGGCCGGACCACCCGCACCACTCCCCGCACGACCCGGCGGATCCGCCGCCACCACTCATCCAAGGAGAACACCATGTCGACCATCACCGCCCAGACCGTCCAGTCCGCCGACCTCGCCGAGCTCGCCACCGCCCACGACACCTTCACCGCCGCCGACGAGATCGGCACCGACGCCGCCTCCGAGGCGCCCGCCACCACCCCGTTCTGCGCCGGCGTCATCATCGGCGTCACCCTCACCGCAGGGTGCTGACGGGCACGGGGCGACCGGTCCTCGACCGCGTCGCCCCGGCCCCTCCCGGGCGCGTGCCGTCCGCTCGCGCCGTCCGCCCATCCCCGTCCGCCCTTTCCGCGGGCACGGTCCGCCCGTCCGCCGCCGTCCTCACCGCCGGCCGCGACCCGATCCGCCCTCCCGCCCGCCGCCCTCTGAGGAGACCGCCATGACCACCCCGCCCGGTGCGCAGAGCGCCGCACTCTCCGACCTCTCGCTCGGCCGCTTCGGCTACTCCCGGGTGGCCCTCGTCCTGACCGGCTCCGCCATGACCCAGGTCATGCCCTACTGGATCCAGTGGGCGCGCGCCGCCGCTCCGGCGACCGAGTTCCGCGTGCTCGTCCGCGACTCGGCCTACCGCTTCACCACCCGGCACAACCTGGAGTCGCGACTGCGCGGCCGGATCCAGGACGACCGCTGGGACGACGAGATCGTCGTCGCCCACGTCGACCTCGCCGAGTGGGCCGACCTCATCCTGATCTACCCGGCCACCCTCGACTACGCCTCGCGCCTCGCGCACGGCATCACCGACTCCCCGTCGCTGCTCGCGGCCCTCACGACGGAGGCGCCGGTGTGCATCGCTCCGTCGCTGCCGCCGCGGGCGCTCGGCAACCCGGTCGTCGAGTCCACCCTCGCGCTGCTGCGCGAGCCGGCCAACTTCACCGTCATCGACCCCGTGCCCGGGCCGAGCGAGTCCAGCGACACGGCGCTTGCCTGGGTGCCGCCCGCGTTCCCCGCGGTGCTGCGCCACCTGGAGTCGCTGCGCACGGCACCGGCGGCCGCGGAGGAGGCGAGGTCGGCGTGAGCACCACCGCCCCTCCGCGGGCCCTCGTCACCGGGCTGCTCGTCACCGAGCTCTCGGAAGGACCCGACGGGACCACCGTCTGGACCCGCCGCCTCGGAGAGCAGGCGCCGCTGCCGTTCTCGCCGGTGCCCGTCCGCCTCGCAGCGCCCGATCCCCGGATCGTGCCGGGAGGCGCCGACCCGTCGATCCGCCGCTACCGCACCACCGCCCGCGCCCTGCTGCCCGCGCTCCTCCACGAGCTGTCGGAGGAGGCGCTCGTCTCCGTCGGCCGCGAGTGGAAGGGCGCGCTGGACGCGCTCCACGGCGCCCGGCCCGCCGGGGAGCCGCTCCCTCCGCGTCCGCTGCAGCGCGCCCGCGGCTGGCTCGCCGGTGGCTGGGCGCCCGCCGCCGAGGAGCTCGGCGCCGGCGGTCTCCTCGAGCTCGCCGACTGGGCGGAGGCGGTCGTCGCCTCGCCGGCCGCGGTCGTGGTCCACGGCCACCCCGGCCTCGCCCACCTCGTCGTCGACGGGACCCGCGTCGCTCTGCTCACGGGCGAGGACGTCGGGCTCGCCGACCCGGTCTGGGACGCCGCCTGGGTGCTCGGGGAGCTCGCAGAGCTGCACGCCTTCCACCCCGCGCTCCGCCCGGCCCTCGACGCGCTCCGCCGCGGACTCTCGCTCGAAGAGGACCACGACGCCGAGCTGCTGCGCATCGGCACCGCGTTCCGGCTGGCCCAGCACGCCGTCGACTGGCACCGCTCCGGGGGCGCCAGCAGCGATCAGGCGCGGCTGCTGCTGCGCCTGTCCGCCGCACAGCTGGGGGAGCGGGCGGAATGAGCGCCCGCGACGTCCCGACCCTGTCCGCCGCCCTGCCCTCCGGCGCCCGCGCGCTCGTCGTGCACCGGCCGGAGGTCCGCAACGACTCGGTCGCCCTCGCCGTGCCCGCCGGTATGCGCCACGAGCGCGACGGCGAGGAGGGGATGCTGCACCTGATCGAGCACCTCGTCTACCAGGACAGCGAGGGGGTCGCCGGTCTCGTCCGGCAGACCCGCGTCGCCGAGAGCGGCGGCGTCCTCGGCGGTCACACCCACCTCGACTACTCCGAGTTCTTCGAGACGGGCTCTCCCGGGTCGGCCGCCGTGATCGCGGAGCGGCTCGTCGAGCAGGTCTTCCGCCCCGCCTTCCTGCCGGAGCAGATCGCGGAGCAGATCCGCGCGGTCGCCTCTGAGCGGGCCGCGCGCCTCGCCCCCGCTCCGGGCGGCGTGCTGCCGTGGCCGCACCTGACCGCCCGCTACTGGGCCGACGCCCCCAACGCGCACGACGGCAGCGGCGACCTCGACCTCGAGGGCCGCGCGACCGAGCCCGTCCTGCGCGCGCTGCACCGGCGCCACTACAGCCCGGCCGGCTCCGTGCTGGTCGGCGTCACGGCCGACGACCCCGCCCGGCTCCTGGACCGCCTGGTCGCGGCCCTCGCGGAGGCGCCCGATCGCGCAGCAGGACCGGTCGCCGTCCCACCTGGGACGGCCCGCCCCGAGTACCGCGCCGAGCCCGCCGCCCGCCGGCTCGCCGCGACCGCCGCCGCGCCGTCGACCCGCGTCTCCGACGAGCTGCTCGGCGACCTGATCGCCGCCGAGGCGCTCGCTGCGCAGGCCGGACTCGACGCGAGCGCCGGACTCTTCGGCCCGGGCGACACCGTCGCCGACGACCTCTTCGTGCTGGTCGACGACACCGCCGTGCCCGTCGATCCGTGGCACCGCCTCCGCGCCCTCGCGGTGAGCGACGACTCCGCCCTCGAGCACGCCCGGCATCGCGCGGTGCTGCGTGCGGAGCGGCTGGTGCACGACGACGAGCGTCTGGCCCGCACCGTCGCCCGGGATGCCCTGCTGCGCGGTGCGCCCGGCTTCGCGGGCGAGCTCGTCGACTCCCTCGCCGCGCGGCCGCCGCGCCCGCTGCTCGCGGACGCCGCGGCCCGCCTGGCCGAGCAGCCCTTCGCCGCATTGGGCGTTCCCGCCGCCTCCACCCCTCCAGGAAGGAGGAGCCCATGACCGCCGCACCCCCGCTCGCCGTCGTCGACGAGCGCTCCCGCTTCGCCGTCGTCGCCCTCGGCTGGCGCGACCCGGCCGGAGACGACGGGCCCGACCGCGCTGCCCGCCTCCGCTCGGCCGTTCCCCCCGGAGCGGTCTCGCTCGCGTGGACGGCGACGGCCGGGGCGCAGAGCCTCACCGCGGTGCTCCCTCCGGAGGGCGCCGCGGCCTGGACCGCCCTGACGCTCGAGCGCGCCCAGGGAGCCGGGGATCCGGTGCTCGCCGTGGTCGGGCCCGAACGCGCCGTCCACAAGACGTCCCGGCCCGTCTCCGTGCCCGCCGCGGCTCCGCTGCCGAGCGCTCTGCACCAGTCCCGCGAGCAGGGCTACGAGAGCACGATCGTCACCGGCGCGGACCCGTCCGGCGAGGTCGGCCACGCCGCGACATTCCTGGCGCTGTGCCGCCTCACCGCGGGGGCCGAACCGCTCGTCCCCGCCGCACTGCGCTCCGCCGGCGGCGATGCGGTCGCCCAGGTCGCGCGGGGCCTGCGCTCGAGCCGCCCCTCCCTCACCTGGCAGGTCGTCTCCCCGGCCGGCCAGGGCATCCCGACCCTCGAGACCGTGCTGCGCACCGTCCTCGACGGCCGCGCCGCGCACGGGGAGGGAGCACGCGCCGCGCACGCGTTCGCGCGGGCGAACCTCCTCCGCGCCTGGCGGTCGCCCGAGACGCTCGCGCGCACCCTGGTGGAGTACGAGGTGATGGGCTGGGGCGGCGCCCTGGTGCTCGATCCGGAGCAGGCGCTCGCCGCGGTCGACGAGAGTGCGCTCGAGCGGGCGGTCGCGGGGCTCGTGCGGCCCGTCGCCGACGTGGTCGGCTGGGGCTGAATCCGGCGGGCTCGATCAGCTCCGGCCGGGACGCGTCCCCAGGTCGACGAGCCCGTGCTCGATCGCCGAGACCAGGATCTGCACCCGGTCGCGCACGCCCAGCTTCTCCATCACCTTCACGAACCGCGCCTTCACGGTCGACTCGGTGACGAACAGCTCCTGCGCCATCTCGCGGTTGCTCATCCCGCGGGCGAGCAGGCGGATCACCTCGAGCTCCTTCTCGGTGAGCGCCTCGAGCAGATCGGGGTCCGGCACCGTCTCCGCCGGCACCGACTCCTCGAGCCCCTTCACCACGTGGCGCGTGACCTCGGCGGAGAGCACGGACTCGCCCGCGAGCACCGCGTGCACCGCCGCGATGATCTCCCGCGGCTTCGTGTCCTTGACCAGGTAGCCGGAGGCGCCCGCGCGGAGCAGGTCGACGACGTAGCGGTCCGTGGTGAACGTGCTGAGCCCGAGGATCGCGATGCCCGGGTGCTCGGCGTGGATCCGCTCGGTCGCGGCGACGCCGTTCATGACCGGCATCTGCATGTCCATCAGGATCAGGTCGGGCTGGAGCGTCGCCGCCTGCTGCACCGCGATCCTCCCGTCGGAGGCCTCGCCCACCACCTCGATCGCCGGGTCCTGCGAGAGGTAGTCGCGGAGGATCTCGCGGGTCATCGATTCGTCGTCCACCAGCAGCACGCGGGTCATCGCTCTCGTCCTTCGTCGGTCGCCCCCGCGACGAGCGCACCGGACGCCCGGCCCTCGAGGGGGATGGTCATGGTCGTGGTCCAGCGGCCGCCGCGGGCTCCCGCGTCCAGCCGCCCGCCGAAGACGGCGCAGCGGGCCGACATCGCCTCGATCCCGAGGTGCGAGGAGACGATCGGAGCCGCGGAGGCGATCGCGTTGGAGGAGCTCAGCTGCACCTCGCCCCCCGACACCTCGAGCCGGAGCTGCACCTCACCGGCGGTGTCGCCGTGCTTGAGCACGTTCGTGCCCAGCTCCCGGACCGTGCGCCGCAGCACCTGGCGGAGGCTCGCGGGCACCTGCGCCACGGAGCCCGCCACGTCGAGGCGGACCCGGAAGCCCGCGCGCTCGATCGCGTCGGCGACGTTCCGCACGTCGTGGACGAAGCCGACAGCGGTGGTCGTGGCGCCCGAGACCTCCGGGGTCCCGAGCAGGTCGGAGTCGCCGCGGGCGGGAGCGCCTGCCTCGTCCTCGTCCTGGAGGAGCGTCACGAGGCTCCGCAGATCCTGCAGCGCCTGCTGCGCCGCGTCGCCGATGCTCTCGAGGATGCGCTCGGTCTTGGCCGGGTCCTCGACCGAGGTCGCGCGGCGGGCCTGCATGGCGATGATGGTCACCTCGTGCGCGACGATGTCGTGCAGCTCGTGCGCAAGCCGGGTCCGCTCCTCGTTGCGGATCCGCGCCTGCTCCTCCTGGATGCGGTCGGCCCGGCGCTCGCTCCGCTCGCTGCGGCCCCGGAAGGCGTTCAGGCCCAGCCCGGCGGTGCCGCCGAAGAGGACGAACGCGCCCAGGACGTAGACGGCCGTGCCCATGGCGCGGTCGACGAGCAGCACCGCGGGCAGGAGGACGAGGGTGCCGAGCACGAAGACGAGCCCCGCGCGCCAGGGGAGGAGGAAGGTGACGAAGCCGACCACCACGATGGTCGGGAAGATCAGCGCCGCGAGCAGCAGCGGCGGGGCGCCGAGCATCAGGACGACGGCGTAGACGAGGTAGAGCGAGACCGCCGCGGGGATCGCGCCGGCGAGCAGCGCCAGGAGCGGCAGGTAGGGGAGCGCCAGCTCGATCCAGCCGCGGACCGACGTGAGGTCGACGCTGCCGCCCATCAGGTCGATGACGACGAGGAGCGTGAAGGAGCCGAGCAGGAGGGACCGGGTGATCCACCCGCCGGGCAGCGTCCGCACGTCGTTCGTCCACCGCGTCGTCCCCACCACGGGACCAGGGTACCGAAGCCTCCCCCGAGCCCCGTCGGCCTTCCGTACAAGGGCGGACTGGTCTTTCGTACAGGAGCGGTGCGACGGGGCGTCGCCATGCTTATGGAGCGGTCGAGCCGATCGCACCCCTCGATCACAGGAGAACGACCATGGCCCCGATCCTCGCCGCCGCCGCCCTCGCCCTCGGAGCCGTCCTCGCTCCCGCCGCTGCTCCTGCCGCCGCTCCCGTGCAGGCCGCCTCGTCCGCCGGCGTGCAGACGGTCGCCGCCTCCTACGAGCTGCCGAAGGTGCAGAAGCCGGGCGGCATGGAGTCGATCCAGGACCGCGGCGCCCTCTGCAACCTCTTCGGGATGTGCTGAGCGCAGCTCTCGGACCGGGTCAGCCCTTCAGCGGGTCGTTGCCCCAGTTCATCAGGGAGTAGCGCCACTTCGTCTCGGTGACATCGCCCGAGGGACGCTGCTTCGCGTGCCGGTGCACGTAGCCGACGACCTTCGTCATGTGGGCGTAGTCGTCGTCGCTCAGGTCGGCCTGCTTCGTGCCGAGCAGGTCGACGATGCGGCGCCCGCTCTCGTGGCCGACGGACTCGCCGCCGCTCTCCGGCTTCTGGCCGACCTCCTTCGACTCGTCGGTGCCGAGCCACTCCTCGAGCTCCTTCGCGGTCATGTTCACGGCGTCGTGGAACTCGTCGCGGGTCGTCCGCTTCTCGTCGTCGGTGGGCATCGCGGGGCTCCTCGGGTCGGTCGGTCCGGGTCGGTCGGTGACCTCCAGCGCAGCGTGTCGGAGGGGGAGAGGTCAAGCCCCGTGCGCGGTTCCAGGGCGCGCGTAGCGTCGGAGGAGTCCGCACCAGCCGACCACCGCCGACGTCCGCCGCCGGCAGAGAAGAGGCCCCAATGCCCTCCCGCAACACCCTCGTCCGCAGTCTCCACGACCTCGGAGCCGCCGCCTGGTTCGGCGGCTCGCTCATGGGCGCCGTCGGCCTGAACGGCGCCGCGTCCACCTCGTCCGACCCGGTGGAGCGCCTCCGCCTCTCCTCGAACGGCTGGGCCCGCTGGACCCCTGTGCAGCTCGCCGCGATCGCCGCCCACGGCGTCGGCGGCATCGGACTCGTCCTCGCCAACAAGACCCGCCTGGCCAACCAGCAGGAGAGCCGCACGAACACCGTCGTCAAGACCGTCGTGACCGGGCTCGCCGGTGCCGCCTCGGTGATCGCCGCGGTCGCCGGAGCGACGCAGGCCAAGCACGCCGACGAGGGCGCCCCCGGCGTGACCGAGGCGTCGGAGCACAACTCACAGGAGCTGACCACGGCCCTCCGCGTGCAGAAGGTCACCCAGTGGGCCATCCCCGTGCTGACCGCCGTCATCATCGTCCTCGGCGCCCAGCAGGGCGAGCAGCAGCGCCCCGTGAAGGGCCTCTTCGAGACCACGGCGCGGATGTTCCGCAAGTAGTCCCCGCGCTCGCGCGCAGACCGTCGGCCGAGAGTGCCCGCCGTCCCCCGAGGGTGGAGGGCGGCTGCTCTCGGCCGACGTTCTGCGCGCTGGGTCCGGCTAGCGGCAGTGTCCGCGGCTGCTGCGGGGTCGCCGTGGGGATCGCCGAGGCGGACGCGCCTGTGCTGATCTGCTCGGCGACCACCCCGCCGTGAAGGGTGATGCGGCAGCTGATCCCGCCCTGGTCATCGGAGTTTCAAGGCGCCGATCCCGCCGATCAGGGAAGCGGGGGCGGGGCCGACGCCGGTCCTCCTCGGACGGGGGCGGCGCAGTCGTCGAACGTTTGAGGGCCCGACCGAGGCCGAGGAGTGGCGTGGAATCGCCCGGACGCACGGAGGCGGTCCGATTGACCCCGCTATCTCTACATAGGTAGCGTCATCCGTGTGCAGCCACTCCCTCGCCTCACGTCCGCCACCGCGGACGTCCTCCGGACCCTCCTCGATGCCGACGGCCCGACCTGGGGCATGGTCGTGATCAAGGCCACCGGGCGACCGGCGGGCAGCGTCTATCCGATCCTGGAGCGGCTCGAGGGAGCGGGCTGGGTGGTCTCGGAGTGGGAGGCCGCGAGCGAGCGGAGCGGCCCGCGTCGCCGGCTCTACGAGCTGACCGCGGAGGGCGCCCCGGCAGCCCGGGCCGCCGTCGAGCGGATGCGGTCGACCGCGCGGACGGCGCCGCGAGCGGCGGAGGCGACCGCATGAGCGCGCTCCTGCGGCTCCTGTCGCTGCTCCTGCCCCCGCTCGCCCGGGAGCGCTACCTCGAGGAGTGGCGGGCCGACCTGGCCGGGGCCGCCGAGCTGGGACTGCCCCGGCGCGGCGTCGTCCTCGGAGCGCTCGCCCTGCTGGCGAGCGTCGACCGCGACCTGCCCGCGCACACCGGCGAAGCGCGGGGCACGCTCCCGCGCCGCCTCGCCCGCCGCGGACTCGCGCTCTTCGCCGCGGCCGCGCTGATGCTCAGCGGCATCGCGCTCACCGGCGGCGGGATCGTCCCCGAGCCGGGTGCCGCCTCCGACACCGCCCTGGCCGCCGTCGGCGTCGTGCAGACCGCGGTGCTCGTCGCCGCCGTCGCGGTCGCGGTCCTCGGCGCGATCCACCTGCTCGGCGCCGCGGCGTCGGCCCGCACGGTGCTCGCGCGGATCTCCCTGGTCGCCGCCGTCATCGGCCCGGTGCTCACCGCGGCCGGCCTCCTCCTCCCCGGACCCCTCGCCCTCGTCGGCCTGCCCGTCTCCCTCGCCGGACTCGTCTGCGGCGCGATCGTCCTCGGCGGCTCGCGGACCATCGCCCTCGCACCGCGGACGGCGACCCGCGCTCAGCGCCTCCCCGTCGCCCTCGCGGGCCTCGCCCTCGTGGCGGGCGTCACGGTGGTGGGCGCCGTTGATCTGCTGGTCTGGAATCCGCAGGCGAAGGTCCCCGGCGTGGCCCTGGCGGAGATCTACGCCACCATGTCCGAGCGCGACGGCTTCGAGTTCGGCTCCCACGCGATCTGGGTCACCGGGTGGGCCGCGTTCTGGACGGCCGCCGCGATCGTCGTGACGGTCGGCGCCCTGGTCGGCCGGAGGTCGCCGCTCGCTCCGCGGCGGATCGCGGTGCTCATGCTCGCCCTGGTCGCCGGCGCCGTCGTCTTCCGCTTCTTCGCCGGGTTCGGCTTCGGGATGTCGGTCGCCGACACCTTCGTCACCTCCGGCGGCGACGGCTCCCTGGTCTCGGCGATCCTGCCGCCGCTCGGACAGCTCGCGCTCGCCGGCGCCGCGATCGCGGTGGGCTGGGCGCCCCGAGTCGCCCGGCCGGCGGCGGCCTCCGCGGCCTGACAGTGCTCGTGCCGGCGGAGACTTGCGCCCGGGCGGCTCGGGATGCACGAGAACGGGGCTGCCTGCCGACGTACTTCCCTTCGTGGTGAACACGGACGGCCCGTTCCGGCGCGGCTGAGCGCCCGCCGACCTACTCCAGCCGGCGCAGGAAGCGGGCCGGCTGGTCGAGGAAGCCGCGCCAGGTCCGCACCAGGTCGAGGTCGTCGTAGCGGCAGGGGCGCAGGCCCGTCTCGTCGAGCTCGTAGAGGTCGGCTCCGGGGAGGGCCGCGAGGATCGGCGAGTGCGTGGAGAGGACGACCTGCGAGCCGCCGGCGACCAGGTCGCGCAGCTGCCCGATCAGGGCGAGGCAGCCCGACACCGAGAGGGCCGACTCCGGCTCGTCGAGGAGCCACAGCCCGCTGATCCGGGAGCGGTTCGCCACGATGTCGAGGAACGACTCGCCGTGGCTCCGCTCGTGGTATCCGCCGTCGATCCCCACCTCCTCCAGGTAGCTGAAGAAGCCGTGCATCGTCTCGGCGCGGAGGAAGAAGCCGCGCTTGGACGCGCCGGCCCCGCGGACCAGCTGGAGGTGCTCGGCCAGGTCCGACTCCGAGGCGCGGGAGGAGTGCATCGCACCCGTGGATCCGCCCTCCGCGTTCAGCCCGTAGGCGAGGGCGACCGCCTCGAGCAGCGTCGACTTGCCCGAGCCGTTCTCGCCGGTGATCACCGTCACCTGGCCGAGGTCCCAGCCCTCGGCCAGCACCTGCCGCACCGGCGCGAGCGTCGCGGGCCACCGCGCGAGGTCGGCGGGGTGCTCGGGTCGGGCCTGCACGCGGCGCACCGGGAGGGTCGAGAACACCCGGTCAGTCAAGCAGGTCGACGCTCCAGCCGGCCTCGGCCAGCGGGCGGGCCGTGTCGGCGCGGGGCGAGTAGGGGAGGTCGTCGGCGCCGACCACGCGGTAGTCGGTGTCGCCGGGGCCGACCCAGAGGACGGAGTCGGACGGGCCGGCCCGGTGCAGCGCGGCGCGGACGGCGTCGGCCGGCTCCGCGATCTCGAGCACCTCGCAGCGCTCGACGCGGCGGGCGCCGTCGACTAGGGCGCGGCGGATCCGCGCGGGGTCCTCGAAGCGCGGGTGGTGGTCGGTGACGATCACCAGGTCGGCGCGCTCGGCAGCAGCCCGGCCCTTGGGCGCGCGCTTGCTCGGGTCGCGGTCGCCGTCGGCGCCGAGGAGGACGAGCACGCGGCCGGGCGTCACCTCGCGGAGGGCGTCGACGGTGCGCGCGACCGAGTCGGGCGTGTGCGAGAAGTCGAGGAAGACCCGCGGCCCGTCGGCGCCGGACACGAGCAGCGTCCGCCCGGGCACGGTGACGTCGATCCCTGAGCCGACCGCCGCGGCCACCCGGTCGCGCGCGTAGCCCGCCTCGATCAGCATCACCGGCGCGAGGGCCGCGTTCGAGGCCATGTGGCGGCCGAGGAGCGGGACGGAGGTGGTCGTCGACCAACCGTCGCGGGCGGTGAGCCGGAAGCGGGTGCGGTCGACCGCGGTCTCGAGCACGTCGATCCGCCAGTCGGCTCCGTCCCCGGCGGAGAGCGTCACGACCGGGACGGAGGCCTCGCGGGCGATCCGGCGCCCCGCCTCGGTGTCGACGACCACGACGCCGCGCCGGCTCCGCTCGGGCGTGAACAGGCGCTGCTTGGCGCGGAGGTACTCGTCCAGGTCGCCGAAGTCGTCGAGGTGGTCGTGGCTGAGGTTGGTGAACCCGGCGACGTCGAGCACGATCCCCTCCATCCGGGAGCGCACGAGCGCCTGAGCGCTGACCTCGATCGCCGCCGCCTCGACGCCGTCCTCCGCCATCCGGGCCAGGAGCGCGTGCAGCTCGGAGGCCTCGGGCGTGGTGAGGCGGCTGGCGACGACGTGGTCGGCGCTGCGGCGCTCGGCGGTGGAGCTCAGCCCCGAGACGACGCCCAGCTGCCGGAGCACCGCGTCGAGGAGGTGCACGGTGCTGGTCTTGCCGTTGGTGCCGGTCACGCCGAGGAGCACCGGTCCGCTCCTCGTGCCGTACACCTGCGCGGCGACCGGGCCGAGGGCGGTGCGGGGATCGTCGCTGAGGAGGACGGGCAGTCCGGAGGCGCGCGCCTCGTCGAGCCCGCCCGCGTCGGTGAGCACGGCGACCGCTCCTGCCGCCGCCGCGTCGGCCGCGAACCGGGCCCCGTGGCTCCTTCTCCCGGGGAGCGCGGCGAAGAGGGCGCCGGGGCCCGCCTCGGTGTGCGCGACGGTCACTGCGGTGATGCGGACGTCGGCGCCGTCGCCGTGGAGGCGGAGCCGATCGCTCGCGAGGTCGGCGAGCGCGACACCGGCGGCATGGAGCGGTTCGAGGAGCCGGAACACCGGCATGCGGGCCTCCTGCGGGGCGGGCGGGGCGGTGTCGCCGAGGGCCCTCCGGGCGCCGCCGGGCGACCGGAGGGGGGAGGACCGAGAGGCCCAGGCCTCAGCCTGCGCGCCGCTCCCCCCGATCGGGGAGGCCCTTGCCACCGCCCGCCCGGGGCGCTAACCGCCTCGGCCTACTGCCGCGAGAACGCCTCCTGGTACAGCGCCGCGAGCTCGGGGGAGCTCTCACCGCTGAGGCCGCAGGTCAGGATCGTGTCGCCGTCGGCCGCGACCAGGTAGTCGACCCCGGTCTCGAACACGATCGGGGCACCGTCCACCGCCGTCTCCCTGCCCTGGGTCACCGTGACGCCGTCGCCGACCTCGCCCGCGTAGCGCTCGAGCACGTGCAGGGTGACGGTGCTCCCGTCGATCGAGCGGACCTCGGCCCGGAACGCGAGCTGAGCGGGGGCCAGCGCGGCGGCCGTCACCGGCGAGCACGCGGCCATCGGCCCGCCCGTGCTCGGCAGGATCAGCGTCGAGGTGCTGCCCCCGCCCACGCCGAGCGCGAAGGGCAGCAGGAGGGAGGCGGCGGCCCCGGCGCTCAGCGCGCCGACTCCCACGATCAGCCAGGGGGAGCGGCGGCGGGAGTGCACCGTCCGCGTGCCCTCACCCGTCGCGGCGGCGATCTGCTCGGCGAGCTCGTCGCGGTCGAGCGCGGGGAGGCTCCGCGCGGGGTCGACCGTGCGGAGGAGGCGGCGGACGTCCTCGTCGTCGGTTCCGGTCATCGGAGTCCCCCTTCGGGCGCGTGCGGGTCTGTGGAGTCGTAGAGCTCGGCGAAGCGGCGCCGCGCGCGGTGCAGGCGGATCGAGACGGCGTTCGCCGTGACTCCGAGGACCGCGGCGATCCCGCGGACGTCGAGCTCCTCCCACGCCCAGAGGCGCAGCAGCTCGGCGTCCTGCTCGCGCATCCGGGCGAGCACGAGGCGCACGGTCTCCTCCGCGCCCGACGCCTCGCCCTCGTCGATCTGCACCTGGGGCGGATCGACGACCGCGATCCGCTGGGCGAGCATGACCTGGCGGCGCTGCATCCGCCGGGCGTTCTGCAGCTGGAGCCGGGCGACGCCGATCGCCCACGGCACCGGGTCGTCGTCGGGGACGTCGGCGCTGCGGCGCCAGAGCACCGAGAGCGTCGCGGCGAGCACGTCGTCGGCGGTGGCGGAGTCGGTGCGCCGCCAGAGGTAGCGGCGGACGGGATCGGCGACCGCGGCGGCGACCGCGGCGAACCGGTCGGGACCCGCGAGGGGAGCTGGCATGTGCCTCATGCTCCCTCCTGTCCGGGATCGGCGCACATCTTTCACCGGCGCGCCGGGCGGGACTCCGCGCTCTCCCAGCAGCGCGGGAGCGCGGGTCGGCGCTCAACGCCGCGAGGCGCCGACGAACTCCAGCCAGCCGGCCACGAACGGCTCGATGTCGTCCACCTCGTCCAGCGCGAGAGCGTCCAGATCGACTCCGCGGCACTCCAGCGTGAGGACGTGCCCGCGCACCCAGGCGGCCGCGCGCACGGCCCCGGCTCCCTCCCAGACCTCGAAGGGCTCCGGAGCCCCGTCGACCGGGATCTCCGCGATCCGCGTGGGGGCGGGCAGCGCCTCCGGCTGCACGAACGAGACGGGCGCCTCCTCCCGGCAGCAGAGCAGCGCGACGTCGTGCCGCGGATCGCCGAGGGTCGTGCGGATCTCGACGGAGGGCCCCGGCCCGCCCGGGACCGCCTCGTCGGCGAGGAACGAGAGCCCCCGGGGGCCGCCCGTCAGCGTCCACTCCGCCAGCAGCCGCGGACCGCTCCAGCCCGAGACCGCCCAGAGCGGGAGGTCGCCGAACGACCCGCGGATCCGCGCGACCCGCTCGGCGAGGTGCGCGGAGAACTCCTCCTCGCCGAGACGCTGCGCTCCGTCCATGGCCCGATCGTAGGTCGGGTGCCGCGGCACGGCCAGACCCCTCGCTACTGTGAACGTCGACCCCCGCCTCCCTTCCCCGCCGAGGAGCCCCATGCCCATCTGGACCCTGCACGGAGACGGCCACACCGTCGAGCCCGGCGCCGTCGTCGCCCCCGGCGAGCGGCTCGCCTGGCCGGCGACGATCGCCATCGGCATCCAGCACGTCGTCGCCATGTTCGGAGCGACGTTCCTCGTGCCCGTGCTCACCGGGTTCCCGGTCGCCACGACCCTGCTCTTCTCCGGAGTCGGGACGCTGCTGTTCCTCTTGATCACGCGCAACCGGCTCCCCAGCTACCTCGGCTCGAGCTTCGCGTTCATCGCGCCCGTCACGGCCGCGACCGCCGTCGGAGGGACGGGGTCGGCGCTCGCCGGAGTCGTCGCCGTGGGCCTCCTCCTGGCCGCCGTCGGCGTCCTCGTGCAGGTCGTCGGCCTCGGCTGGATCGACAGGCTGATGCCGCCGGTCGTCGCCGGCGCGATCGTGGCCCTGATCGGGTTCAACCTGGCTCCGACCGCGTACCTCAGCTTCAAGCAGGCACCGATCACCGGGACGATCACGCTCGCCGCGATCATCCTGTCGAGCGTGTTCCTCCGCGGCTTCCTCGGCCGCGTCTCGATCTTCCTCGGCGTGGTCATCGGCTACGTCGTCGCCCTGCTGCGGAACGAGATCGACTACTCCGCGGTCGGTGCGGCCGACTGGTTCGGGCTGCCGCCGTTCACCTTCCCCGACTTCGCCTCCGGATCCACGTGGTCGGGCATCGCGATGTTCCTGCCGGTCGTGCTCGTCCTCATCGCCGAGAACGTCGGACACGTCCGCGGCGTCGCGACGATGACCGACGCCTCCGCCAACGCCAGCACCGGCCGGGCCCTGATCGCGGACGGTGTGGCGACCACCCTCTCCGGCGCCTTCGGCGGCTCCGGCACCACGACCTACGGCGAGAACATCGGAGTGATGGCGGCCACCCGCGTGTACTCGACGGCCGCCTACTGGGTCGCCGGCGTCACTGCGATCCTGCTCAGCCTCTCGCCCAAGGTCGGCGCCGTCTTCAACTCGATCCCGGCCGGAGTGCTGGGCGGCGCGACCACCGCGCTCTACGGCCTGATCGGCGTGATCGGCATCAAGATCTGGATCGACAACCGCGTCGACTTCTCGCGCCCGGTCAACCAGTACACCGCCGCGGTCTCCCTCGTGATCGCGATCGCCGGCTTCTCGTTCTCCTCCGGCGGCTTCGAGCTCGGCGGCATCGTCCTCGGCGCCGGCGCCGCCCTCGTGATCTACCACCTGGGCAACGCCATCGCCCGCTGGCGCCGCACCGGCGCCGACGACGGCGGCCCCCTCCCCGCCATCGGCCAGCTCGGCGGCGACCCGCAGGACCGCTGACCGCGGCCTGCTCCGGCCTGCCGCTCCCGAGACGCCGCCGTGCCGTCCGGACGCCGCCCTCCCGGGGACGTCCCGGCGCGCACGGCGGCGTCTCGGCACCCGACGGAGCCGTCCCGGCGCGCGCACCGCAGCACCGCCTCCGCTTACCACGTTCGGGTCAGTCCGCAACCCGGTGCGCTCCCAGGCGGCTCCCGCCTAACGTCGAGCGTGACGACCGCAGCAGCGGAACGCCGCACACCGAGTGAGACAGCAAGGAGCACCACCGTGCCGCAGATCATCGAGACCGTCGACGTCAACGTCCCCGTGTCCGTCGCCTACAACCAGTGGACCCAGTTCGAGGAGTTCCCGCGCTTCCTCGACGAGGTCGAGTCGATCCAGCAGGTCACCGACACACTCACCGTCTGGAAGGTGAAGGTCGGCCCCGTCGAGCGCGAGTTCGAGGCGAACATCACCGAGCAGCACCCCGACGAGCGCGTCGCGTGGAACAGCACCGGCGGCGAGACCGACCACGCCGGCGTCGTCACCTTCCACAAGCTCTCCGACACCGAGACCCGCGTCACCGTGCAGCTCGACTGGGAGCCCAAGGGCTTCCTCGAGACGCTCGGCTCGCTCGTGGGCGCCGGCAGCCACGCCGTGAAGAAGGACCTGAACAACTTCAAGGAGTACATCGAGAAGCAGGGCACCCCCGACGGTGCCTGGCGCGGCGACGTCGAGGCCTGAGCCGTGACCGACGCAGCCACCTCGTCCGAGGGCGAGAAGAAGGCGAACGGTCTCGGCGACGACGAGACCATCCCGCACTCCGAGGACGGGCTGGCGGTGGGGGTCTCCGGAGACTCGCACTTCAACCCCGAGGAGGACGCTCCCGAGGAGCCCTCCGAGAGCTGACGCTCTCCTCCGGGGAGCCCGACCGCTCTCCTCCGCGAGATGCCACTTGTGCACACGACACGCCGCGAGGCGTGCGCACAGGTGGCATCTCGCGGTTGAAGGCTCAGCGCCAGGCGCGGGTGTACTGCGGGGGCACCGGCAGGTCCGCGCCGAGCTCGTGCGCCATCCGCACCGGAGCGTTCGGGTCGCGCAGCAGCTCGCGGGCGAGCAGCACGACGTCGGCATCGCCGTTCGCGACCACGCCCTCCGCCTGCTCCGCCGTGGTGATGAGTCCCACGGCGCCGACCAGCGCACCGGTCGCCTTCCGCAGGTCGCGCGCGAACGGCACCTGGTAGAGGGGCGCCACCGGGATGCTGGCGTGCACGAGTCCGCCGGTCGACACGTCGAAGAGGTCCACGCCCTCGGCGCGCGCCCACTCCGAGACGGTGATCGTCTCCTCCAGTGTCCAGCCGCCCTCGGCCCAGTCGGTCGCGGAGAAGCGGACGAGCAGAACGAGCTCCCCGATCTCGGCGCGGACCGCGCGGACGACCTCGAGCAGCAGGCGCGCCCGGTTCTCGAGCGAGCCGCCGTAGGAGTCCTCGCGGGTGTTCGAGAGCGGCGACAGGAACTGGTGGAGCAGGTACCCGTGCGCGGCGTGCAGCTCGATCACGTCGAAGCCGGCGTCCGCGGCGCGGCGGGCGGAGGCGCGGAACGCCTCGACGAGGCCGGGCAGCTCCTCCGCGGCCAGCTCGCGCGGCTCCGCGTAGCCCTCGAACGCGACGGCCGAGGGAGCGACGGTCGGCCAGCCGCCGTCCTCCAGCGGCACGGATCCGCGTCCGCTCCACTCGCGGTAGGTCGACGCCTTCCGGCCCGCGTGGGCGAGCTGCACGCCCGCGAGCGCGCCCTGTCCGTGCACGAAATCGACGATCGGAGCCCAGGCGTCGCGCTGCTCGTCGTTCCACAGCCCCGTGTCCCAGGGGCTGATCCGCCCCTCGGGGACGACGGCGGTGGCCTCCGCGATGACGACGCCCGACCCGCCGCGCGCGAGCCCGCCGAGGTGCACGAGGTGCCACGAGGTGGGCACGCCGTCCTGCGCCTCCACCGAGTACTGGCACATCGGTGCCGCCCAGAGGCGGTTGCGCGCGGTCCTCGAGCGGAGCGTCAGCGGCTGGAACAAGGCGGTGTCGGTCATGTCTCTCCTGTCGTGCTTCTCCGCGGAACGCCGCTTCGGTAGGCGATACGCCGGTGAGGGCGCACGCCGGCGGCATCTCGCGGAGGGGGTCACGTGCTCCAACCGGGAGGAGAGCCCGGCTATGCCCGGATCAGCGCGGCCAGGTCGCCCCGGGCGCGTCCTGCCAGACGGTGCTCGGCGGAGCGAGCGACTCCAGCTCCTCGAACAGCGCGTCGGGGATCTCGAGCGCGTCGTCGGCCACGAAGGAGTCGTAGTGCTCGGCGGAGGTGGCGCCGACGACCGTCGTCGTCACGCGGGGGTCGCGCGTCGAGAACTGCAGCGCGGCGGCGGCGAGCGGCACGCCCGCCCGCTCGCAGGCCGCTCCCATCGCCGCGACGGCGTCGACGATCTCGCGCGGCGCCGGCCGGTAGGCGTAGGAGGCGACCGGCTCAGGCCAGCGCGCGAGGGCGCCTCCGCCGTAGACCGCCGCGTTGACCACGATCACGCCGCGGTCGACGGACGCGTCGATCAGCTCCTCGGAGGAGCGGTCGACGAGCGTGAAGCGGTTGTGGGTGATCACGGCGTCGAACAGGCCGGTGTCGACGTAGTGGCGCAGCATCGGCGCGGGTCCGCCCGAGATCCCGATCGAGAGGGCGACGCCCGCCTCCTTCATCGCGACGAGCGCGCGGACCGGGCCGTCCTCGGCGAAGGCCTCGTCGTACGAGATGCGCTCCGGGTCGTGCAGGTAGAGCAGGGGGAGGACGTCCATACCGAGGCGCTCGCGGCTCTCGTCGAGGCTGCGGCGCATCCGCTCGGCCGAGTAGCTGCCGGTGCTCGGGTCGCGGTCGAGCTTGGTGACCACGGTGATCCCCTCGGGGACGCCGCCGCGGGCCTGCAGGGCCTCGCCGATCAGGCGCTCGCTGTGGCCGCCGGCGTACTCGTTGGACGTGTCGACGACGGAGACGGCGCGGGTGGCGGCGTCGGAGTCGAGGACGCGCTCGAGGGCCGGCACCCGGTCGAGGTCGGCGACGCGCTCGGGGCGCCAGGAGGTGCCGAGGGTCAGCCGGGTGACGGTGGCGCCGGACGGGCCGAAGGGCCGGAGGCGGGAGGACTGCGGAGTCATCCGCTCAGCCTGGCAGCGCCGGGGTCCTCCCCGCATCCCGCGGAGGATGAACGGTCAGTGGACGAGAGTGCTCAGCCCGACCACGCCGAAGCCCAGGAGCGTCGTCGAGAGCGTCCCGGCGGAGAGGTGGGCGATCCGGAAGACGGCGATGGAGCGGAGCGCCGCGGCAGCCTCCGAGGTCGACGAGGTGTCGTGCTCGACGGGATCCCTCCGCGGGGCCTTCCGCGGGGCTCGACGACCGGGCGGCGGGCCGGCCCGAGGCCACCCTCACGGCGGGACGCGGGCCGGTGGTGCGGCCTAGGCTCGGCGCGTGACCGTCGATACCGCCGCCGCCGCCGACTCCTCCGCCCGCTCCGCCGTGCTCGACGCTCTCGCCACTCCGGCGCTGGTGCTCGACGAGGCGGTGCTCGACCGCGACATCGCCGCCGTCGCCGCGGCTTCCCGCGAGCGGGGCCTGGCGCTCCGCCCCCACGCGAAGACGCACAAGTCGCTCGAGATCGCCCGGCGCCAGCTCGCCGCAGGGGCCGTCGGGCTCACCGTCGCGACCGTCTCGGAGGCCGAGGTCTTCGCCGCGGGAGGGATCCGCGACCTCTTCATCGCCTACCCGCTCTGGCTCGACGCCGAGCGCGCCGGGCGGCTCCGCCACGTCCTCGTGAGCGCCCGCGTGCGGGTCGGCGTCGACTCGGCGGAGTCGGCCGAGCGCCTGGCCGCGGCCCTGCCCGAGCGCGAGAGGCTCGAGGTCGTCGTCGAGATCGATTCCGGCCACCACCGCAGCGGCGTGCTCCCCGCCGAGGCCGGCGCGATCGCCGCGGCCGCCGTCTCGGCCGGGCTCGACGTCGCCGGCGTCTTCACCTTCCCCGGCCACAGCTACGCGGCCGGCAACGGAGCGGCGGCCGCCCGCGACGAGGCGCGCGCGCTCGCCGAGTCGGTCGCGTCGCTCGCGGCGTCCGGAGTCGAGGCCCGCGTGGTCAGCGGAGGCTCGACCCCCTCGGCCGCGTTCGCCGACTCCTCGGTGCTCACGGAGCTGCGCCCCGGGGTCTCGGCCCTCGGCGACGCCCAGCAGTGGGAGATCGGCACGATGACGCCCGAGGACATCGCCGTCACCGTCCTCGCCACGATCGTGTCCCGCCGCGGCGACCACCTGATCGCCGACGCGGGCAGCAAGGTGCTCTCCTCCGATCGTGGCGCGGCCTCGAGCGGCTTCGGCCGCCTCCCGGAGCACCCGGAGGCGCGCATCCCGGTGCTCTCGGAGCACCATGCGACGATCACCGGAGTCGACCTCCCGGTGGGGACGCGCGTGCGGATCGCGCCGAACCACGTCTGCGTCGCGGTGAACCTGGCCGACGAGTACCGCGTCCTCCTCCGCGACGGCGGCGGCGGCGCCGTCTGGCCCGTCGACGCCCGCGGGCGGAACAGCTAGGCGATCCGCGAGCGCGGGATCCGCAGGCCGAGTAGCCCGCTCGCCGCCAGCAGCACGAAGGCGGAGGCGAAGGCCGCGGTCGGCGACGCGGCATCGGCGAGGGCGCCCGCGAGCAGCGGCCCGATCACGCCGCCCAGGTCGGACGCGGCCTGGAACACCGAGACCGGCTTGCCGCCGCGCTCGCCCGCGGCGTCACCGACCAGCGCACCCGGGGCCGTGCCCATGAAGGCGGCCGCCGCTCCGTAGACGCAGAGCAGCACGACGAGCAGCCACGGCTCCGAGACGAACGGCATCGCCAGCATCGCCACCGCCGCGACGGAGAAGCCGCCGATCAGCGCCGGGCGCCGGCCGACCGTGTCGACGAAGCGGCCGGCGGGCGCGAGCGCGATCGTCTGCACCACCGCGGCGATCGCGAAGGCGATGCCGGTCCAGGCGGGCTGCCCGCCGAGCCCCTCGACGACGAGCACGGGGACGAGCGTCGCGCGGACTCCCATCGCCGACCAGCCGAGGGCGAAGTTCGCCAGCACCGCGCTCTGGTACCGGCGGTCGCGGGCGACCTCGCGCAGGGGCTTCGTCCTCGCCGCGGCGGACGGTGCCGCGTCGCGCTCCGGCCGCTGCAGCAGGATCAGCCCGACGAGCCCCGCGATCGCGAGCGTGCCGGCGTAGAAGAAGAAGGGGGCGGTGAGCGAGATCGCCGTGAGCACGCCGCCCACCGCGGGGCCCGCCATGCCGCCGAGCAGGAAACCGCCCTGGTAGAAGCCGATCGAGCGGCCGCGCCGTTCCGGGCTCGCGGTGCGCAGGAGGAGCGTCATCGCCGCGACGGAGAACATCGCGGAGCCGATGCCGCCGACTCCGCGCAGCAGGAGGAGGTGCGGGTAGTCGGAGGCGAAGCCGACCAGCGCCGAGGAGAGCGCGACGATGCCGATGCCGACGGCGAGCACGACCCGCTCGCCGAACCGGTCGACGAGCGGCCCCACGAACGGATTCGCGACCAGCCGCATCAGCGCGAACGCCGAGACGACCGCGCCGACCGCCGTGTAGTCGACGCCGAAGCTGCGCACGTAGGTCGGCAGCACCGGCACGACGACGCCGAACCCCAGCATCACGAAGAAGGCGACGACCCCCAGCACGAGCACGTCCCGCGGCAGTCGCTCGCTGTCTCGGGAACGCCACGGGAATCGCACCTGTCGACGCTACCCCTTCTCGAGGGCCCGGCCCGCGCCTCGATGTGTCGAGTTCGCGCCGACCGTCCGACACCCTCTCCGCGATGGATACGGTCCCAGGACCCGGCGGATCTGCCGGCGAATGAGGAGACGTCATGAAGAGTTCTCTGTGGTTCGGGTCCGGTCTCGCCGTCGTCGCGCTGGCGCTGACGTCGGTTCTCGGGGCGCAGGTGGCCTCGGCCGCTCCGATTCAGCCGAACAAGAACTGCGAGTACGAGTTTCAAGGGGGGTGCGTGAAGTGGTACACCGGCGTCTCGACCTGCGATCACATCGTCGAGACCAGTGCCCCGGAACATCGCAAGAAGGCCTGCGCGGTCTGGGTCACGACGGGGACGATGTACATCGAGCGATGAACGATGGTGGACCGCACGACCGCCTCATCGGCGGTACTCGTATCCGTGCTGCTCCTCGTGGGCTGCACCGAGCCGGGAGGCGATCAGCAGGCCGCTCCCTGCGTCCCGCTCGAGCGCACGTGGAACGACTACGCGCCGGAACTCGATCCCGTTTTGCGTCCACCGTTTCGCGAAGCCCTCGAGGGCTTCGACGAGAGCTCCTCGAACTCGATCGCGTCCGACGCTGCTCGTCTCGCCACGAGCAATCTGCTCTCCGCGATCTCCGGGGATCGACGAGCGAGCGAGTACTTCTGGAACGCCATGGACCTGATCGGCCGTGAGTGCGCCGAGGCGGGAGCCCCGCTGTCGTTCGACCACCACGGTGAGCAGCTGACGACGGGGAGCAGCGCCGACCACGGGCGCCCGCCCTGGGTCGTCGATCCGCCGCCTCAGTCGGAGAGCGGCACGATCGAGCCGACGATCCCGGAGTAGCTCACGTAGTAGAGGACGCCGTCGCGGTGGAGGACGCCGCGGCCGGGGTAGCTCTCGTCCGGTCCGTCGGGCCCGTCGAGGAAGCCCGGAGCCGCGGTGTCGTCGGCGGTGAACCCGTCCGCGAGGAGCGCGGCGCTTCGATCCGGCCACTCCGCGTCCGGGACCGCCAGCTGCCCGACCACGACCGACACGTCGCCCTGGCCGCTCCACCGGCAGAGCACCCCGTCCTCGGCGATCTCCTGCACGACGGGGTAGTCGACGTCGTAGACCGTCGCCTCGGGTGAGAGGGCGAGACCGTCCTCGGCGAGCGACCCCTCCTCGTCGGCGGTGAGCAGGTCCTCGCAGGGGAGCAGGGCGGTGGCCGGGGTCGCGGTGGGCAGCGGAGTCGTGCTGCCAGCGCTCGCGGTCGGCACGGCACTGCTCGGCGTCGGAGCGCTCGAGACCAGCGGTGGAGCGGTCGTCGGGGCCGTCTCCTCGTCGGCGCTTCCCGTGCAGCCGCTCAGCGCGAGCAGCCCCGCCGCGCAGGCGAGCAGCGCACCGGCGCCCCTCGCGGTCGTCGTCCGGATCATCGCGAGCCCCCTCGTCCGCGGCGGCCGCGTCGCCGCCCCCTCGATCCTCTCCTCCGCTCTCGCCGGCTGTCCACCGCCCCCGGCCGGCGCCGAGGCGACTACCGCTTCGGCCCCGCGCCGATCGCCCAGACCCGCGGCGGCACGGTGCCGTTGACCGCGTGGTCGCCGACGATCCGCGCCTTGAACACCCACGGATTGTGGCTCGCGGCCGTGCGCGCATTGCGCCAGTGCCGGTCGAGGTTCTTGCGGGTGCTCACCCCGGAGGCGCCCAGCGCGTCGAAGAGGTCGGAGGTCGCCCGGGTGGCCAGCTGCGTCAGGACGATCTGGGCCTGCGCCGTCTCGAGCTCGGCGAGGTCGTTCTGCCGCTCGTCCTCGAGCGGGTCGCCGTCGAGGGCCGCGTCGTGCGCCCGCTGCAGCGCGACCGCCGCGCGCTCCACGATCGCCGCTCCCGCATAGGCGGCGGCCGAGACCTGTCCCACCACCTGCAGGATCTGCGGATCCGCCGCGAACGACTCGGCGTTCCCGTGCGAGAAGATCCGGGTCCGCGCCCGCACCTCGGCTGCGATCTCGCGCTCGGCCCCCGCGATCGAGCCCGCCAGCACGGCCAGCAGCACCGCCTGGTAGAACGCGGTCTGGTAGCGGAACCGGGTCTCGAAGTCGATCACGTCCTCGGCCGCGACCACCGCCTCCGTGAAGGTGCTCGTCCCCGAGCCTGTGGTGCGCTGGCCGAAGCCGTCCCAGTCGTCGGCGTGCTCGACGCCCGCCTGGCGAGCGTCGACGATCGCGATCACCTTCTGCCCGGTGTCGGTGCGCTGGGCGAAGGTGTCGATCCAGTCGGCGAAGACGCTGCCGGTGGAGTAGTACTTCGTGCCGGTCACCGTGAACCGCGTCGGGTCGCCCTCGACCGGAGCGACCTTCGTCTGCACGTCGCCGATCGCGACCGTGCCGACCTCGGTCCAGGCGTTGCCGCCGAGCTCGCCGTCGGCGAAGCGCCGGAGCCAACGCTCGCGGGTCCCGTCGGTCGCGAGCAACCGGTCCTCGACCAGGGCGAAGTGGCCGCGGAGCGCCTGGGGCAGGTTGGAGTCGGCGGCGGCCAGCTCCGTCAGCAGGCGGAACAGCTGGGGGAGGCTCGCGCCGGCCCCGCCGGACTCCAGCGGCACGCGCACCGCGCCGAACCCGGCGTCCGCCAGCGCTCGGATCTGCGCGACCGGCAGCTCGCGTGCGCTCTCCCGCGCCGCCGCTCCCGCCGCGATCTCGGCGAACAGCGGCCGGAACCGCCCCGCCAGCTCCTCGTAGTCCACCTCGGGCACGGCCCGCACGTCGGTCACGGTCATCGTCGGCTCCTGTTCCGCTGCGCCCACCCCGGGCGGCTCGTGCTCGACGGTAGGGGAGGAGCCCGGTCCGCGGTCCGCCCGTGACGCCCGGTGTCCCTCCGTGACGCCCGGTGTCCCTCCGTGACCTCCGGTGTCCCTCCGTGACGCCCGAATCGGGGAATGCCTCGCCCCCGGGGCTGTTGGCCCAGGGGATGTCCTCCACCACTCCCGTCCCCCCGTCCGACCCCCGCAGCGCCCTCGTCGTCGGCGCGACCGGCATCGGCGGCTCCGCCCTCGTCGACCTGCTCACCGAGCAGGGCTGGCCGGTGACCGCCCTCTCGCGCCGCCCGATCGACGCGCGCCCCGGCGTCACTCCGCTCGCCGCCGACCTGCGCTCCGCCGAGGACCTGGCCCGCGTGCTCGCCGACCAGCGCCCCACGCACGTCTTCTTCACCGCCTGGTCGCGCCAGGCGACGGAGGAGGAGAACATCGCGGTCAACGGCGGCATGGTCCGCGACCTCCTCGCCGCGCTCGCGCACGCTCCCGTCGAGCACGTCGCGCTGGTGACCGGCCTCAAGCACTACTTGGGCCCGTTCGAGGCGTACGGGCAGGGCGCGATGCCCGACACCCCGTTCCACGAGGAGGAGGAGCGCCTCGACGCCCCGAACTTCTACTACGCGCAGGAGGACGAGCTCTTCGCCGCGGCCGGGCGCGCCGGGTTCACCTGGTCGGTGCACCGCTCGCACACGGTCATCGGGCACGCGGTCGGCAACGCGATGAACATGGGGCTGACCCTCGCGGTCGCGGCGTCGATCCACCGTGCCGAGGGCACCCCGTTCGTGTTCCCCGGCTCGCTCACGCAGTGGAACGGACTCACCGACATGACCGACGCGACGATCCTCGCCGAGCAGATGCTCTGGGCGTCGACGTCGGAGGCGGGCCGCGACCAGGCCTTCAACGTGGTCAACGGCGACGTCTTCCGCTGGCGCTGGATGTGGACACGGATCGCGGAGCACTTCGGCGTCGAGCCGGTCGGCCCGGGGGAGGAGCCGCAGCCGCTCGAGCAGCAGATGGCCGATGCCGAGCCCGTCTGGCGGCGCCTCGTCGACGAGCACGGGCTGATCGAGCCCGACCTCTCCCGCGTCGCCTCCTGGTGGCACACCGACGCCGACCTCGGCCGGAGCCTCGAGGTCGTCACCGACATCGGCAAGTCCCGCCTCGCCGGCTTCACGGCGTTCCACCGGACGGTCGACTCGTTCACGGCGCTCTTCGACCGCTACCGCGCGGAGCGCCTGATCCCCTAGCCCGTCGGCCCTCATCCGTCGCCGCTCCGTCGTCCGCCGGACACCCCGTCGACACCCCTCGTCTCCCCGCCGTGCCTAGCGTCACGGCATGGCGGCGAGCGGATGATCGAGCGGGTGGACCCGTTCCTGGGCACGGAGGCGACCGCGCTCGCGGAGTCGACGGGGCTCGCAGCGACGTGGTGGTCGCCGAAGCCGCAGATCGGGAACACGCACCCCGGAGCCACCCACCCCCTCGGCATGGTGTCCGCGTGCTCCTACTCCGGCGCCTATCCGACGGGCTACGGCCGCTACGACCTCGCGCTCGAGGGGGTCCCGCCGACGCTCCACGACGGCCTCGAGGCGAGCGGATTCACCCACTTCCAGCAGTCGGGCACCGGCGCGATCCGCAAGTACTACAACTACCTGCGGGTCACGCCGATGCTCGAGCCGCTCGACGAGCTCGGGCGCAGCTGGGCCCTCGAGGACGAGGTGGCGGAGCCCGGCTACTACGCGGCGACCCTCTCCTCCGGCGTGCGGGCCGAGCTCACCGTCGGGCCCGCCTCCGTGGTGCACCGCTACACCTTCCCCGAGCACCGCAGCGCCCGCGTGGTGGTCGACCTCTCCCTCGGGGGTCTGGCGATCCCGAGCGGAGCGACGGTGCCGTTGCGCGCGCAGCTGCATTCGATCTCGCCCGGCGTCGCGGCCGGCGAGGTCGTGATGGAGGGGGCGCCGCTCGCGGTGCACCTGGAGTGCGACGCCCTGCAGTGGCGGCAGATGCTCTGGTACGACCGCCGGCTGATGCCCGGCGGGACCCGGCTCGACTTCGACCACATCCGTCCCACCACGCTGCGCCCCTTCGGGCTGATGTGGGCGGGACCCAGCACGGCCGGGCAGACCGTCGAGCTCCGGATGGGCTTCTCGCTGCGGGGCACCGACCGCGCCCGCGAGAACCTGCATCGCGACGTCCCTCCTGCGGGCACCGGGTTCGACCAGCGCCGTGATCGCACCCGCAAGACGTGGCGGAAGCGCCTGCGCACGATCGCCGTCGACACCCCGTCCGCCGAGCGCGAGACGGTCTTCTCGACCGCGCTCTACCACTCGCTGATCAAGCCGTGCCTCGCTCCCTCCGAGAGCCCGTTCTGGCCGACGGACGGACCCTTCGTCTTCGACATCAGCACGATGTGGGACATCTACCGCACTCAGCTCCCGCTGCTCACGATGCTGCTGCCCGAGCGGGCGGTCGAGATCGCGGCTGCGCTCCTCACCATCTGCGAGGAGGAGGGCAACTTCCCGATCGGCTACCGGATGGCCAAGGGCAGCGACCGGTTCTCGCGCCAGGGCAGTGCCCTCGCGCACACCTTCCTCGCCGACCTCTGCCGACTGGGGCTGCCCGGCATCGACTGGGACGCCGCTCTCGTCCACATGAGCGAGGACCTCAAGCGGATGTACGGCGAGGAGTTCCTCGCCGCGGGGGAGGCTCACCCGATCAGCCACACGCTCGACCTGGCGCACGGCTACTGGTGCACGGCCGTCGTGGCCCGCCACGTCGGCGATCTCGAGCTCGCCGAGCAGCTCGAGGAGCGCGCCGCGCAGTGGGTGAACGCGTTCGACCTCCGCTCCGGCCTGCTCAAGGACTCGACGTACTACGAGGGCACCCGCCACAACTACTCCTTCCGCCTGCTGCACGACATGGCCGGGCGCATCGCCCTCAGCGGAGGGGACGAGGGCTTCGTCGCCCAGCTGGACGAGTTCTTCGGCTACGGAGCCGAGCCGGTCGTCCAGCCCGGGCTGCGCCCCGAGCGGAGCGAGATGCTCGCGGGAGCCGAGCTCGGACGCTTCGAGGGGCTCAACAACGAGCCAGACATGGACTCGCCGTGGGCCTACCACTACGCGGGACGGCCCGACCGGGCCGCCGAGATCGTGCACGGCGTGCTGCACCAGCGGTTCGGAGCGGGCCGGGGCGGCCTGCCGGGGAACGACGACTCCGGCGGCCTCAGCTCCTGGTACGTATGGGCGAGCCTCGGGCTGTTCCCCGTCGCCGGGCAGGGCCTGGTGCTGGTCAACTCGCCGAGCTTCGCGCGCGCGTCGGTGGCGATCGGAGGGGCCGACCTCGAGATCCGGACCACCGGCTTCGTCGAGCCCGAGCCGGGTGGGCCGGTCCAGTACGTGCAGTCGGCCGAGTTCGACGGCGCGCCCCTCCTGACGAGCGTCCTGACCGCGGCCGCCCTCCATCGCGGCGGCGAGCTGCTCCTGCACCTCGGTCCGGAGCCCTCCGACTGGGGGACCCTGCCCGAGCACCGGCCGCCCTCGTGGCCGGCGCGCCGGCACTGACCCCCGCTCGCTGTCACCCCCGCTACCACCGACCCCGCGCGTCCGGCCTCCGCCGCCGCACCCGACCGACGACCCCTGAAGGAGACCCATGGACCAGAGCACGCACGCGAACACCGTGCAGAACAGGCTCGTCATCGTCGTCCGCGCCGATCCGGTGATCTGCGGGCACTCCGTCGAAGCGCGCAATCTCGCCGAGACCGCCCGGGAGCGCGGATTCGACGAGGTCCGGATCGTCACCTGGCCGATCGACCGGCTCGAGGCCGCGGGCCTCCCGCTCAAGCCGCTCGACGCTGTGCTGCCCTACAGCGACGGCATCGTCGTGGAGCGGCCGGGACCCGTGGGCGACTACAAGGTCCCGGACGGCCGCTGGCTGGCCGGGATGACCGGACGCCTGATCGAGCTGTTCACCGACGGCGTCCCGACCGTCTGCCTCTCGCTCTACCTGAGCCCGCACACGCTCGTCGTGGCCGACGCCCTCCGCGCCGCCTGGAGCACCGGACTGCCCGTCGAGGTGACCACGATCGCCGAGGCCGTCGGCTCCGACGTCACCAACGTGGTCCGCCGGGCGGTGGAGGAGGGCCGGCTGGGCGCTGCCGCGCACATCCTCTCCTCCTACCTCTCGCAGGACCACTGCGTCGCGGTGTCGGAGTACACGCGCGACCTGATCATCGAGGAGGCGGAGCGCGTCGACGCCGCGCACGGGACGCGCTTCGCTCCGCAGTGCCGGGAGCGCATCGCCGTGTCCTACCCGGCGATCGACGCGGACGCGTACCTCGACCTCGACCCCGGCGTCGTCGAGGAGGTCGTGCGGGCCCGCGGACTCCGGACCGACGGCTACGTCCTCTTCCTCTCGCGCCTGACCGAGGCGAAGGGCGTGGAGGACCTCATCACCGGTTACGAGCGCAGTGCCGTCCACGAGCGCCACGAGCTCGTCATCGCGGGTCGCGGTCCGCAGGAGGCGGAGCTGCGCCGGATCGCGGCGGCGTCGCCGCTGGCGCACCGCATCCGCTTCCTCGACGACGTCGGCGACGCGGAGAAGCCCTTCCTGATGGCGGGCTGCGCGGCGTTCGTGCTCCCGAGCAAGCCGCGGCCCGAGTTCGTCGAGACCTTCGGCATCGCGCTGGCCGAGAAGATGCTCGCCGGGGGCGGGCCGATCATCACCACGCTGACCGGCGGCATCGGCGAGGCGATCGGCGAGCACGCCTTCGTGACCCCGGTCGACAGCCCGGACACGATCGCCGCGCTCCTCGACCACGCCGTCCTCGAGCTCAGCGCCGACGATCGCGCACGCCGAGCGGCGGCCGCCCGGGAGTACGCCCTGCAGTTCGATCGGCGGGTCGTGTTCGACCGCCTCTTCGCCCGCCTGGCGCGGCCCGCCGTGGCGACGGCGGCGCTCTAACGGCGGGAGTCCGGAGAGGCCGTCGCTGCGGCGCCCCTCGCGATGAGCACGTCCGGCGAGAGCTGGTGGCGCACGAAGCGGAGCGTGAAGCTGCGGCGGTCTCCTCCGGAGACTCGCTCGGCGAGGACGCGGATGCCGAGGACGGCGACGACGCGCCACTGCTCGGTCTCGTGGGCGACGACGGCGCAGAAGAGGTCGCCCGGGCGCACCTCGTCGACGGTGGTGGTGAGGCTGTTCGTTCCGTAAGTCATCTGGCCGCTCCTGGTTCCGGCGGACCTCGCGGACGGCGCTTCGGGTGCGCCGCGCAGCCGTCCGCCGGTCGCTCGAGAGGGGGGCCCGAGCGGCCGGCGGCCGGTCATGCGTGCGACAGCAGGGACGAGCCCGCCGGAACGACCCCGTGCCGCAGGAGCAGTGTAGGACTGCGACCCTGACTGTGGCGCGGAATGTCAACCACTTGCGAGCGCGCTCCCGGGGTTCTCAGGCCCGGAGACGACGGAACCCGCCTCCCGGGCGGGAAGGCGGGTCGTGTCGGTGTGCGGCGGCGGAGCCTGATCGGGAGCGGCTCCGGCGCGGAGGGTCAGGCGGCGGGCTCGGCGCGGCGCAGCGGGACGGCGGCGTTGCTCGTCGGCTCGGGCACGATGCGGAGGCCGGCGCCGCTGTTGGCGCGCTCCATGAGGGCCTCGACCCACTCCGGGTTGATCGTGGGCTGGCGGCTGCCCTTGAACTCGAACTGGATCGGGATGGTCGGGTGCATCCACACGCCGCGGCGGCCGGTGCCGGCCTGGGGACTCGCGTCGAGGGTGAGCAGGAAGCGCTCGTCGCGGCGGAACTTGTTGATGATGACGATCTGGAGGTGGGCGAGGGCGCGGTCCTCGACCTCGATGGCGGCGGGGGGAGTGCCGTACAGGATGTTGCCCATGGTGTGCTCCGATCTGACGTGCGAATAGCTGACGTCCGTCACTCTATATCGCTAGAAAGACTTCCTACTAGTTGAGCTAGCTACTTACGTCGCGGAGTGCGTTTTCTGTCCATCGCCGCCGGACGACTCGATTCTCCGACGGATCCGGGGCGCGGCAGAAGACCCCCGGAGTGAACTCCCGGGGACACGCGGTCGCGGCCGATTGGACGCCGGTCAGGCGCGGCGCTGCTCCAGCACGCCGTCGGCGTACTCGCCGATCGGCTCGCCCGCGAGCTCCTGGGCGGCGTCGACCGTCTCGGAGTCGGCCGGGCGCTCGACGATGTCGCGCATCGTCTGCAGGAAGCGGATGACGGTCCCGGCCTCGGAGGGGTTGAGCGTCTCGGCCGCCTCGAGCATGCGGCGGTGCATCTCGTCGAGCGTCTCGCGCACCTCGCGGTGGGAGGTGGGGGTGGCGACGATGCGGATGGCCCGGCGGTCGCTCGGGTGCGGCTCCCGGACCACGTGCCCGCTCTTGACCAGCCGGTCGATCAGCACGGTCGTGGAGGCGGAGGAGATGCCGAGGTAGGAGGCCAGGTCCTTCGGGCTGACGTGCACGCCCTTCTGCTGGCGGCGCATGAGGAACTGCACGGCCAGCAGGTCGTTCTCGCCCATGCCCATGGATCCGCGGGTCCGGCGGCGCATCGCGGCCTCCGCCGTGCGGAAGGCGCGCATCGCGGCGAGGACCTCCACCGCTCCGGGCTCGGTCGCCTCACCCGAGAACCAGAAGGCCCCGGGTCGCTTCAGCGTGACCTCATCCATGCCGAACAGTCTAGACAGTCTCGTAGCAAGAACATCTAGACAAGCCAACCTCCCCCGAAGTGCTTGCCTGGAAGGGCGGCGACCACTACGAAGGGACTACTAGTTAGACGAGCTAGTGACTCATTCGCGAAGGGAGCTGCCCGTGCTGGACGAACTCGACCGCCTGCAGCCGCTCCTGGCCGACGTCGTGGATCCGCTGGTCGGCTCCACCCTGGCCGGTCGCTACCTCGTGCTCGAGCGGGTGGGGGAGGGCGGCAGCGCCGTCGTCTACCGCGCCCGCGACCTCCGCCTCGCCCGCCAGGTCGCGGTCAAGGTCCACCGCGACGTCCCGGACACCCCCAACGAGCGGGCGCGTCGCGAGCGCGAGATCCGCTTCCTGATCGACTCGCGTCACGCCTCCGTGGTGGACGTCCTCGACCAGGGCGAGATCCCCGGCGAGGAGGGCGACCTCGCGTTCCTCGTCCTCGAGTACTTCGACCGCAGCGACCCGGCGGCCGACTGGTTCGGCTCCGGCGATCCGCGGCTCATCGCGGAGGTCGGGGCTCAAGTGGCCGATGCTCTCGCGCACCTGCACGCGCAGGGCGTCCTCCACCGCGACGTGAAGCCCGAGAACGTCCTCGTCCGCTCGCGCGCCACCGCATCCGGCTTCTCCGCGCACGAGGCCAAGCTCAGCGACTTCGGGATCGCCCGCTCGGTCGACGACGCCCGGCTCACCCGCTCCGACGTGCTGGTGGGCACCGCCGCGTACCTCAGCCCCGAGAGCCTCGGCTCCGGCCCGGTCGGACCGGCGTCCGACGTCTACTCGCTCGGGCTGGTCCTGCTCGAGGCCGTCTCGGGCCGCAGGGCCTACACCGGCACGACGCTCGAGATCTCGATCCAGCGCCTCCACCACGCGCCCGTCGTCCCGGAGTCGGTCCCGGCGGAGTGGCGCGAGCTGCTGACCGCGATGACCGCTCTCGATCCGGCCGACCGCCCCTCCGCCGAGGAGGTGGCACGCCGGCTCTGGGCGCGCCTGGCCGGCGGCCCCGCCGCAGCCCCCTCCCGCAGCGGAGTCACGGGCACGGTCGCCCTCGTCGCCGCGGGCCTGGTCGGCGCGGTGACGGCCCTCTCGCTCACCGGCTGGCTGGGCTGAGCGCCCCGAGCGGTCCTCGTCCGCTCAGGTTCCTCGCGATCGTGCTCCCGTAGGCTCCGGGCGACCCTCGACCGACCCCGAGCCGCGTCGCCGCGGACCGAACGGAGCCGATCCCATGAGCCCGCGCCGCCTCTTCCGCCTGCTGTCGATCGTCGAGGCGGTGACCTGGACTCTCCTGATCGTCGGGATGCTGCTGAAGTACGCGGCCGGAGCCGGCGACTGGCCGGTGAGCGTCGCCGGGCCGATCCACGGGTTCGCGTTCCTCGCCTACGGAGCCGCGGCCCTGGTGCTCGCGGTGAACCAGCGGTGGTCGGCGGGTGCGACGGCGCTCGCGGTCGTCAGCGCGGTCGTGCCCTACGCGACGGTCCCGCTGGAGCGCGGCTTCGAGCGCCGCGGCCTGCTGGAGGGCCCGTGGCGGACGCACGCGACGGACGACCCGCGCGACCGGCGCGTGACGAGCCTGCTCCTCCGCTGGGCGCTCGCGCGGCCCGTGCTCGCCGGGGCGCTGGTCCTGGCTCTGGTCGCCGTCGTCTTCGCGGCGCTGCTGGTGGTCGGCCCGCCCGGGGGCGGCGAGGCCTGATCCCGCGCGCGGCGTGCCTCAGACGGGGCGCGTCTCCGCGTCGATGAGGATCTCGGCGGCGCGACGCGCGTGCAGGGCGGGCTCCGGGGTTCCGGCGATGGCCGCGGTGGTCTGGGCGCCCTCGGCGAGGATCGCGAGCTGCGCGGCGAGCTCGGCGCCGCCTCCCGCCTCCTCGGCGAGGGTCGCGAGGAAGCGCTGGAACGTCTCCTTGTGGTCGCGCGCCATCTCGGCGACCATCGGGTTCGACGAGCCGAGCTCCCCGAAGGCGTTGATGAAGCCGCAGCCGCGGAACGAGTCCTCGGAGAACCAGTCGAAGAGGAAGTCGTAGATCGCGAGCAGCTTGCCGCGAGGTCCGTCCGCCGCGGCGACCCGGGTGGTCACGCCGAGGGTCCACTGCTCGTGCCGGCCGTGCAGGACGGCGACCACCACCGACTCCTTGCTCGGGAACTCCGAGTAGAGGCGCTTCAGCGAGACGCCCGCGGCCGTGCGGAGCTCGTCCATCCCCACGGACTGGATGCCGCGCTCGTAATAGAGCCGGTCGGCGGCCGCGAGGATCGCCTCGCGGGGAGGGCGCTCGTCGAGGATCGGGGACATCCCTCCATGGTAGGCGGTACCAGAACGGGCGTTCTCGGTCGGCTGCCGCGCTCTCCGCAGGGGGTCCGGGGGTCGGACGCTGCTGCTAGCGTCGCGCTCGGGTGCGCAGGCGCCCGGGGACGGGAGGCGGACGCATGGTCGTCGCGATGCAGGCCGAGGGATTCGACGGGCCGGAGGCGCTGCGCGCCGTCGAGGTCGATCCGGGGGAGCCGACGCCCGGCAGGGTGCGGATCGCGGTGCGCGCCGCGGGCGTGAACCCGGCCGACGCGAAGCTCCTGCGCGGGATGTTCGGGCGCGGACGGGTGCCGGTCCGGCCGGGCAGCGAGATCTCCGGAGTCGTGACCGCGGTCGGCGAGGGGGCCGAGGGGCCGCTCGGCCCGATCCGGGTGGGCGACGAGGTCGTGGCGTTCCGGGTCTCCGGCGGCTACTCCGCCGAGCTGGTCGCGCCCGCGAGCGCGGTCCTGCCCAAGCCCGCCGGGCTCGGCTGGGCGGCGGCCGCGGGCCTGCTGCTGGCCGGGACGACCGCCGAGCACCTCGTCGAGGCCACCCGCGTCTCCTCCGGGGACACCGTCCTGGTGCACGGGGCGAGCGGGGCCGTCGGCTCGCTCGCGGTGCAGCTCGCGGTCGCCCGCGGAGCACGGGTGCTGGGCACCACGAGCGAGCGCGGCGAGGAGGTCGTCCGCCGCTTCGGCGCGGAGCCGGTCCGCTACGGCGCCGGGCTGGAGGAGCGCGTGCGCGCCCTGGCCCCCGGCGGCGTCGACGTCGCGCTGGACACGGCGGGCACCGACGAGGCGCTGGACGCCTCGGTGGCTCTGGTCGCCGACCGCTCGCGCATCGCCACTGTGGCCGGCTTCGAGCACGCCGCCCGCCTCGGCGGGATCCTGATGCTCGGCGGCGGACCGGGAGCCGATCCCGGCACCGCCCTCCGCGACGCCGCCCGGCCGGGCCTGCTCGACCGCGCCGGTCGCGGGGAGCTCGAGGTCGTGCTCGGGCCCTCCTTCCCGCTGACCGAGGCGGCCGCCGCGCTCGCCCTCGTCGAGTTGGGCCGCGCGCGCGGCAAGACGGTCCTGCTCCCCTGAACGAGACGTCCTCCCTCGACCTGCCGGCCCTCGGGCCCTTCGACTCCGCCGGCGCCGCGAGCCTCCTCCGCAACCACGCCCTCCCCGGAGTGGAGCGGGTCTCGGCCGACGGCCGGCGCCTGGAGCGCCTGCTCACCCTCGACGGGGCGACGCGGCCGATCGCGCTCGAGGTGACGGAGACCGGGCTGCGGGTGGAGGCGGAGCCGGACGTGCTGACGCCGGCGGCCGCGGTCGTCCGTGCCTGGTTCGACCTCGACTCCGATGTGGTGGCGATCGGCGCCGAGCTCTCGCGGGACCCGCTGCTCGCCCGCTCCGTCGCGGCCCGGCCGGGGCTGCGCGCGACGCAGTACCCGGAGGCGTTCGAGGCGGCGGTGATGGCGGTCCTCGGCCAGCAGGTGTCCGTCGCCGCGGCCCGGACCTTCGGCGGACGGACCGCCGCGGCCTTCGGCGCCCCGGGGGAGCGCGGTCTGCTGGCGTTCCCGGCACCCGCCGCCCTGCTCGCGCCGGAGTTCGAGGCGCTGCGCTCGGCGATCGGGATCACCAACGCCCGGGCGCGGACGGTCCGGGCCGTCGCCGAGGCCTTCGCCGCCGGACCCGTGCTCGACCGCGCGGGCGACCTGCCGGAGCAGCGGCGCGCGCTCCTCGCGATCCCGGGCATCGGGCCGTGGACGGCCGACTACCTCGCGCTCCGGTTCCTCGGCGATCCGGACGCCTTCCCCGCCGGCGACCTGGTGCTGCGGAAGGCGCTCGGCCGGGTGAGCACGGCGGAGGCGGAGGCGGCGTCGCAGGCGTGGCGGCCGCACCGGGCGCACGCGGCGTTCCACCTGTGGGCGAGCACCGGAGCGGTCTGAGCGGGTGGACGACCCGAGTCGAGAGCCGCGCCCGGACCGGCGGCCGGGACCGGCCGCCGACGGATCAGGTCAGGTACTCGACGTCGTCGTACAGGATCGGCGCGTCCTCGGCGTCCGGATCCTCGACCGGGACGTCCTCGTGCTCGAGGATGACCGCGACGCCCGGGGAGACCAGCACGCAGACCTCGCGCTCGCCGGCGACCGTGAAGCTCACCATGTCGCCGCGGTTGCGCACGGCCTCGACCAGGCGCTTCTCGAGCTCCTCGGTGTCGAGGGAGACGGCGAGGAGGAAGCGGCGGCCGTCGATGCTGAGCGTGGTGCGCCGCATCGTCGCCTCGGCCTCGGGAGGCGTGCCGCGTCCGCCGCGGCCCGGCGTGACCGCCTTGACCCGCAGCGACGAGGCGTGCATCCGGATGACGGCGTTCACGAGCCCGCCTCCGGGCGCGACTCGTGATGGCGGCGGCCGCCGGAGCGGCGGTCCTCCTTCATCTCGGACTCGAAGAGGTGGCGGCGTCCGCCGGCGAGCTCGTCGCGCGCGGCGCGCTCCTGCTCCCGGAACGCGGCGTAGTAGGTGTCGTCGTAGTCCTCGACGATCTGGAAGGTCCAGCGCCCCTCGATGACGTTGCGGCCGACGAGCTCGGCCTCGATCCGCTCGGCGGTCGCGGCGTGGCCGGCCTCGCGCAGCGCGTCGACGGCCTCGCCCAGAGCGAGGTCGGCCGCGCCGGTGAGCCGGTGGAAGCCGTAGAGCAGACCGCGGGCGTGCTCGACCGTCTCGAGCGCCTCCGAGAGCTTCCCGAGCGCCGCCACGGTGGCGTCGTCGAGACCCTCCGGGCGCAGATGCGCGGAGTCGGGGTGGTCGTGTGAGCTGCTCATCCAGGTGAGCTTAGGCCGACCTAAATGCTCTGTGACCCCCTTGCGCCGCCGCCGGGAATGGTTCGTGCCCGGAGCGGCAGGGCGGTCAGGTGCACGTCGCGGAGCCCTCCGTCGTCGGCGACGGCGGTCAGGAAGGTGCAGGCCGGCTGGCGCCTCCGATCCGTCGGGGAGCCCGGATTGAGCAGGCGGAGACCCGCCGGGGAGACGGTGTCCCAGGGGATGTGGCTGTGCCCGAAGACGAGCACGTCGGCACCCGGATGGGCGGCGTCGGCGCGGGTCTCGCGGCCGGTCGCCGCTCCGGTCTCGTGCACCACGCGGACGTCGAGGCCGGCGATGCGGGCGCGCGCGACCTCGGGCAGGCGGGCGCGCAGCGGCTCCGGATCGTTGTTGCCCCACACGGCCAGCAGGAGCGCCGCCCGCTCCTCCAGCGCGTCCAGCGTCGCCTCGTCGACCCAGTCGCCCGCGTGCACGACCAGGTCGGCCTCGTCGACCGCGCGCCACACCTCGTCCGGGAGGGCCTTCGCCCGCTTCGGGAGGTGCGTGTCGGCGAGCAGGAGGAGGCGGACCGGACCGTCGACCTCGGGTGGAGAGCCGTCGGGGCCGGGCTGGAGCAGGGGCATCAGCGGGCGGGGCCGGGCGTCGGCTCCACTCCGCCGTCGGCGCCGGGCTCGGTCGCGGTGCCGGAGCTGCGGAGGCGGGCGTCGAGCGCCTCGAGGTCGGCGGCGAACCAGAGGTGGTCGCCGCGGTTCGACTCGACGACGAAGGCCTGCAGCGCGCTCGACTCCGCCACCGGTCCGCTGACGTCGCCGAGGATCACCAGCCGCTTGCCGTACGAGACGAACTTCTGCACGAACTCGCCGGCGATGCCGGAGCGCAGGCGGAGGAACTCGGGGTCGAGCCGGCCGACGGGCACCACGATCGTCTCGACGTCGCCGCCGTAGGTCTCGCCGATCAGCGCGATCGCGTCGTCCGGGGTCGAGAGCGCGCCTCCGTCGTCGTCGACGAGCAGGAGGGGGACGCCCTGACGGGTCTCGGTTCTCATCGGGCCAGCCAATCACGTCGGCCGGGGAGAGGCGAGCAGTGCCGTCCGGGCCTCCGCTCGGGGCGTCCCCTCCTGCGCCGGTCGTGCTTGCAGGGACACGCCGATCAGGCGTCCGGACGGGCTGCCCGCACCGCCGCTACGAGCCCGGCAGCTCGACGCGGCGCTTGAAGCCCACGTGCGAGTCGACGAAGCCCAGGCGCAGGTAGAAGCGGTGGGCGTCGGTTCGGGCGGCGTCCGAGGTCAGCTGGACGAGCGGCGTGCGGAGCTCGATCGCAGCGACGTCCAGCACCCAGCGCATCAGGGCCGTGCCGATCCCCGCCGACCGCTCGGCGCTCGCCACCCGGACCGCTTCGATGAGCAGGCGGGAGCTGCCCCGGCGCGCCATCCCGGGGATCACGGTCAGCTGCAGCGTCCCGACCACGGCTCCGGCGCCGTCCACCGCGACCACGAGATCGTTTCCCGGGTCCTGCGCGATGCTCCGGAAGGCGGCCTCGTAGGCGGCCCCGTCCTCCTCGGCGGCGACGTCTCCGCGCCCGGCGCTGATCGGGTCGTCGGAGAGGAGCCGGACGATCGCGGGGAGGTCGTCGAGCACCGCACGCCGGAGGAGGAGGCTCCTCTCCCCGGGGCCGGCGTCGCAGGGGAGGGTCAGGTCGGCGATCATGCCCTCATCCTCCCTCTGCTCCACGGCGGGAGCGGTCGTCGGAGGCGGGCAGGACGCGGCTGAGAGCGGCAGGGGGATCCTGACGTCCGGTCCGCACGTCCACGCGCCGCGTCCCGCAGTCGTCGCAGCGGACGTACACAACGACGCCCTCGCTGGTCCGGTGGGCCGACTCGGTCGTCCAGCCGTGCTCGTGCGGATCGACGGCGGGGGCGAGCGGCTCGGAGGGGTGCGGGGAGGGTGTGGAGGTGCGCATGGGAGCCACTGTGCTGTCATGGTCTTATGCAGCTCAACCCTTACGGCGAGTACGCGGTCCTGCTCGCCGCCTCCCTCGCGAACGACTGGCCGTCCGACCGCAAGGGCATCGAGGCGCGCACGCGCGAATACGGCATGACGATGGCCTTCGAGTCCGGCCCGGACGACCACGCCCGGACGCGCGACGTGATCGACGAGTGGCTGGAAGTGGTCGACGCGCCGACTCCGAGCGACCGGGCGACGTCGCTGAACCGCCAGATGGCCGCGATCGCCGCGTATCCGCGCCTGACCGACCACGACGACGAGGGCTGGCACCTGCACTACCGCGACCAGGACCAGTCCCTGGCGCACGTCCTCCACGCCGTCATCGCGGTCGGCACGGCGCTGCACCTGACGACCCGGGGGATGAGCCGCCTCCTGCGGTGCGAGGCCGGTCGGGCGCCGGGCGACCACTGCAGGAACGTCATCGTCGACGTGACGCGGAACGGCCGGCAGCGGTACTGCTCCGTCCGCTGCGCGAATCGGGCCGCGGTCCGGCGGCACCGCCTGCGGCACGCGGAGTGAGTCCGCGCCGCCCCGTCACTCCGCCGCGTCGCCGCCCGGCTTCATCCAGAACGGGGAGTAGTGGTAGCCGTCGAGGTCGTCGAACTGGCGCTGGTACATGAAGGGGTAGTCGTCGGTGTCGCCGATCCGGCCTCCCGCGGCGGCGGCCCGCTCGACGAGCTCGTCGACGGCCTCGCGGCTGTCGAGGTCGAACGAGACGGTCACCTTCGAGGGGGTGCCGGGGGCGCCGATCAGCTCCTCGGTGGCGCCGACGCTCTCGTACATGGCGCGGCTCGCCAGCATGACGGACGTGTCGGGACCGATCGCGAAGCAGGAGACGTCCTCGCGGGACATCTCGGTGTTCAGGGTCCAGCCGAGCGCGGTGTAGAAGGCGGTGGCGCGCTCGACGTCGTCGACCGGGCAGGTGATGAAGAGGCTCATGCGCTCACCCTCGCCATCCGCGGGCGGGCCGTCAAGAGCTCCGCGAGGGAACTCCGGACGGCCCGCCGGGACTCAGCGGAACGACCGCAGCCGCAGGCTGTTCAGCACGACGAAGACGCTCGAGAACGCCATCGCGGCGCCGGCCACGAGCGGCCCCAGGAGTCCGGCCATCGCGAGCGGGATCGCGGCCACGTTGTAGGCGAAGGCCCAGAAGAGGTTGCCCCGGATGACCGCGAGGGTGCGGCGCCCGAGGCGCAGGGCGTCGGGCACCCGGCCGAGGTCGTCGCCGACGAGGGTGATGTCGCTCGCCTCGATCGCCGCGTCCGATCCGGCGCCCATCGCGATCCCCACGTCCGCGGCGGCCAGCGCGGCGGCGTCGTTCACACCGTCGCCGACGAAGGCGACGTGGCGGCCCTCCGCACGGAGGCGCTCGATCACCGCGAGCTTCTCCTCCGGCAGCACCTCGGCGACGACCTCGTCGATGCCGACGGCCGAGGCGACGGCCTGCGCCGCCCGCGGGTTGTCGCCGGTCAGCACCATCACCCGCAGGCCCCGCTCGCGCAGGGCGCGGACGGTGCGGGACGCCTCCGGCCTCGGCTCGTCGCGGAGGACCGCGAAGCCGCGCAGCGCCCCCTCCCAGCCGACGCCGACGACGGTGCCGCCCTCGGCGGTCGCTCGCTCGGCGCGCTCGGCGAGACCGCCCGGCGCGAAGCCCCACTGCTCCTCCAGCCAGCGCAGCCGGCCGACGACGACCAGGCGGCCCTCGACCCGGGCGCGCACGCCGAACCCGGTGCTGGAGCGGAATCCGGTCGCCTCGGGGACGTCGAGGTGCGCGGCCCCGGCCACGATCGCTGCGGCGAGCGGATGCTCCGACCCGCGCTCGACGGCGGCGAGCATCCGCAGGCTCTCGTCGTCGCTGGACTCGACGACCTGGAAGGCGCCGGTGGTGAGCGTGCCGGTCTTGTCGAGCACGACCGTGTCGATCCGGCGCCCGGCCTCGAGCACCTCCGGCCCGCGGAGGAGGATCCCGAGCTGGGAGCCGCGGCCGGTGCCGACGAGGACGGCGGTCGGGGTGGCCAGGCCCAGCGCGCACGGGCAGGCGACGACGAGGACGGCGACGGCGGGAGAGACGGCGGCGGCGAGGTCGGCGCCGGCGATCAGCCAGCCGGCGAGGGTGGCCAGGGCGAGCACCACCACGACCGGCACGAAGACGGAGGAGACGCGGTCGGCGAGCCGCTGGACGCGCGCCTTGCCGGCCTGCGCGTCCGAGACGAGACGGCCCATCCGCGCGAGCGTGGTCTCGGAGCCGACGCGGTCGACGCGGACGGTGAGCAGGCCGTGCGCGTTGAGCACTCCGCCGGCCACGGTCGAGCCCGGGCCGACCTCGACCGGCACGCTCTCGCCGGTGAGCATGCTCGCGTCGATCGCGCTCGAGCCCTCGAGCACGGTGCCGTCGGCGGCGACGGTCTCGCCGGGGCGCACGCGGAGGAGGTCGCCGACGGCGAGCGAGGACGCGGGCACGCGCTCCTCCTGCCCGTCGGCGGCGATGCGCACGGCGTCCTTCGCGCCGAGGCGGAGGAGCGCCCGGAGCGCCGCACCGGCGTCGCGCTTCGACCGCGCCTCCAGGTAGCGGCCGGCCAGCACGAGGACGGGGACGGCGGCGGCGACCTCGAGGTAGATCTCGTCGTGGCCGGAGCGGCTGCCCAGCAGCTCGAACGGCATGCTCATGCCGGGCCGTCCGGCATCGCCGAGGAACAGAGCCCAGACCGACCAGGCGAAGGAGGCGCTGACTCCGAGGCTGATCAGGGTGTCCATGGTGGTGGAGCCGTGCCGCAGCGCCCGCCAGGCGTTGCGGTGGAAGGGCAGCGCGCCCCAGACCGCGACCGGTGAGGCGAGGGCGAGGCACAGCCACTGCCAGTTCGCGAACTGCAGCGGCGGGATCATCGAGAGCAGGACCACCGGCACGGCGAGCAGGGCGGAGACGCGGAGCCGGGTGCGCAGGGCGCGCCGCTCGCGGTCGTCGTCGCTCTGCTCCTCCTGCTCCTCCGTGGGAGCCGCCTCGCCGATGGAGGGGACCGACGCGCTGTAGCCCGCGGCCTCGACGGCGGCGATCGCGTCGGCCGGAGTCGTGCCGGGCGGGAGGGTCAGCGTCGCGCGCTCGAGGGCGAGGTTGACGGTCGCGTGGACGCCGGGGAGCGCGTCGAGGCGCTTCTCGACCCGCGCGACGCAGGAGGCGCAGGTCATCCCTCCGATGGCGAGCTCGAGCGGGGTGCCGGTGGTCTCGGTCACGTCAGCTCAGGGGAGCGAGGCGGTAGCCCGCGTCGGCGACGGCGGCGGCGATCTCCTCGCGGCCGAGCGGCCGGGAGGAGCCGACCGTGACGGTCGAGACCCCGTCGGGGGCGAGGGACACGTCGACCGCCGAGACCTCGGGGTAGGCGGCGAGCTCCTCGGTGACGCTGCGGACGCAGTGCTCGCAGGTCATGCCCGCGACGCCGAAGCTCTGCACGGACGCGGCCGACAGGGAGCCCTGCGCCGCGTGGCCGGCGTCGGAGCGGCCGGCGCCGCCGTGGCCGCCGCACGCGCAGGCGCCGCCTCCGCCGCAGCCGCAGCCTCCCGTCGATCCGCTCGCGGTCAGGCCGAGGTCGATCCTGGTGCTCATGGGTCCTCCTGTGTGGTGCGTCCGGTCCGATCCGGTCGATCGGCCCGGTGGGCGTCCGGTCGGCACGCCGGTCGCGGCATACCCCCGGGGGGTACTCCATGGTAAGCCCGCCGAGCCCTCTCGGCAAGGCGGGAGGGCGGAGGAGGGATGATCTCAGGGGCGGCTCGGAGCCGCGCGAGGAGGGAGGGGCGCATGGATCCCGCATCGACGCCGCACTGGGGCGAGCCCCCGCCGCGCAGGCCGCCGGCGGTCCCGCTGCCCCCGCGCACGCGGTTCGAGCCGACCGCGCTGCTCGCCGCGCCCCTGCCCGCCCCGGCCGCCGTCCGGGCCCGGGTCCGCCAGGCCGCCCCGGAGCGGCAGCGCCGGCTGGCGGCGCTCGCCGCGGTCACCGAGGGGTTCGCCGTCCTGCGCACTCCCGAGCTCGCCCGGGCGCTGCGCCGGATCGCGGCACCCGCCTCCGCCGCTCCGGCCGCCGCCGCCGCAGTGCTGGCCGTCGGCCGCGACGGACTCGAGCTCGCCGCCGAGCGCGCAGACGCCCTGCGCATCGCCGAGTGGGATCGGATCGTCTCGGTGGGCGTCGGCACCTCGCCCTCGGGTGCCCACCGGGTCCGCGCGCTGGTCCTGGCGGTCCTCGCGCCGCCGCCCGCCTCCGCCGTCCTGCGTGCGGCGAGGCGGCGCCCGCGCACCGTCCTCGTGCCCCTGGTCGTCGCCGCCCCGGCCGCTCTCGGCTGGCGCGTGGCCGACGACCGCACGTTCCTCCTCGCTCTCGACCGCCTGCAGCGCGCCCTCGAGGAGCGTGCCCGGTGAGGGCGCGGCTCCGCTTCGCCCTCGCGGCCGTCGCCGTGCTCGGCCTGGGCCTGGCGCTGCGGTTCGTGCTCACGGGGCTGCTCGCCGACCTCGCCGGCGGAGTGGCCTACGTCGTGCTGGTGGCGTTGCTGATCGCGGTGCTCCTGCCGCGCATCCCGGGCGTGACGGCTGCCGGGATCGCGCTGGCCTGGTCGATCGCGATGGAGCAGCTGCAGGCGATCGGAGTCGCGGCGCGCCTGGTCGAGCTGTGGGCGCCGCTCCGCCTCGTCGTCGGCACCACCTTCTCCTGGCTCGACATCGCGGCCTACGTCCTCGGCGCGGTCGTCGCCGCGGCCGTGCACCTCGCCGTCGCTCCGCGCGAGCAGTCCGCCTGACGGGAGTCCGCGCCCCCCGTCTTCTGTTCGCCCGTCGGCCGGGCTGCCGCGGGGCGTCCCGGCGTCCGCCGAGGCGCCGGCCTCGCCCACCGGACCGCCGAGGTGTTCGTGCGCTCCCCGAGGCGCCGCCGTCCCCGCGGTGCCTCGCCGGCGGACGCGGTGTCTCGCCGCAGGAGCGACGCCGACCGGAGGAGCGACGCCGACCGCCGGAGCGGCGCGGTCCCTCCGCCCCCGCGCCCCTGATTAGGGTGAAGCCATGAGCGAGCCGGCACTCCCCGAGACGACGGCCCCGCGGGCCTCGGCCCCGCACGACCACCGCCGCGACCGGCGCATCCCCGAGCCGGTCGACCGGTTCGCCACCGGCGAGGAGTACCCCGAGTACCGCGTCGACCTGGAGCGGATCCGCTTCTCGCCGTACTTCGCCCGACTCTCCGCGGTGACCCAGGTCATCTCGCCCTCGGGCGTCGGCCAGGTCGTGCACAACCGGCTCACGCACTCGATCAAGGTCACCGCGGTCGCCCGCGCGATCGCGATGCAGCTGACCACCACCGATCCCGCCCAGCGCGAGCTGGTCGAGCGGCTCGGCGGCTGCGACCCGGTGGTCGTGCAGGCCGCGGCCAGCGCGCACGACCTCGGCCACCCTCCGTTCGGCCACCTCGGCGAGCAGGCGCTCGACCGGCTCGCGCGCGAGCGGCTGGGGCTCGCGGAGGGTTTCGAGGGCAACGCGCAGTCGTTCCGGATCCTCTCCGAGCTCGACGTCTGCGAGACGGTGGAGGTGGGGCTGAACCTCACCGCCGCCTCCCGTGCCGCCGTGCTCAAGTACCCGTGGGGGCGGACGGTCCACCGCCCCGGCATCGACTCCGCCGACCCGACCGAGCTGCCCCGCGGCTCGACCGCCAGCCGGTGGGAGACCGCACCGCCGAAGTTCTCGGCGTACACGCTCGACCTCGACGACCTGCTCGACGCCCGCTCCGGCTTCGCCGCGATCGCCCCCTGGCAGCAGACCCTCGAGTGCTCGGTGATGGACGTCGCCGACGACATCGCCTACTCGCTGCACGACCTCGACGACTTCTACCGCGCGGGAGTGCTGCAGCAGGCGGCCGTCGCCGTGGAGTTCCGCGCCTTCCTCCGCGAGCAGAACGCGCTCGCCGCCCTCGACGCCGAGGAGCTGTGGGCGCGCGCCCCCGGGCACTCGCTCGAGATGCTCCGCCGGAGGCTCGTGGCCCGCGACCCGTGGATCGCGAGCGACGAGCACTTCCGCGCCTCCGTGGAGCGGGTGTCGACCGAGCTGGTCGAGGGGCTCCTCGCGCTCCCGTTCGACGGATCGACGCGCACCGAGCGCGCGATCGAGGCCTTCGTCTCCTCCTGGATCGGCCGCCTGCAGCGCTCCGTGGTGGTGCTCGCCGAGCCGAACGTCCGCTCGGGCCACCTCTCCCTCCTCCCCGACGCCTGGCACGACGTGGCCGTGCTGAAGTTCGTGCACACGCGCTTCGTGATCGACCGGCCGGACTTCGCCACCTACCAGCGCGGCCAGTCGCAGGTGCTCGAGACGCTGGTGACCCACCTCGACGCCTGGCTGGAGGATCCGCGCGACGGCTCGCGGGCTCCGCAGAAGCTGCTCGACCTGATCGAGCTCGCGACCGACGGCTACTTCCGCCTGCGCGCCGACCACCCCGACTGGCTCCCGTCGGACGAGCGCGGCCGGCCGACCTCCGACCCGGCCGCGCTGCAGCGGCTCGGCCGGGGGCGCGGTGTGGTCGACTACGTCGCGACCCTGACCGACGAGCAGGCGATGGCGCTCGCCGCCCGCCTCCGCGGCGATCGCGAGCCGTGGGCGATGGGGACCTGACGCCCCGGCGGGTGGGTTGACACCGCGCGTCGCGTGTGGGCTCGGCGGCTCCTCGCCCGTCGTTCCGGGGGAGGAGCCTCCGCCGGGCCGCCGAGGACGCGTTCCGCGACCGCCCAGCGGGCGTCCAGGAAGCGCAGCCTGAACGACAGCGTAAAATCACGGAGGCACATGCCAGGATCGACAACTCGACAGGGAGTTCCGTTGGACGGAAACGCAACGACCACGCACCGCAACGTCGCATTGCTGTCCGTCGCGACCACGCTGGCTCCGCGCGTGACCACCTCGGCCGAGATCGAGGCGCGGCTCGCTCCGGCGCTCAAGCGACTGCGGCTCCCCACCGGGCTCCTCCAGCGTGTCGCCGGCGTGCACGAGCGCCGCAACTGGGGCTCCGAGCAGGGCTTCGACGGAGCGGCGATCGACGCGGGCAAGCGCGCTCTCGCCGAGGCCGGCGTCCGCGCCGACCAGATCGGCCTGATCATCAACACGTCGGTGACCCGCAAGCACCTCGAGCCCTCGGTAGCCGTGCGCCTGCACCACGGGCTCGGCCTGCCCTCGTCGGCCATCAACTTCGACATCGCGAACGCGTGCCTCGGCTTCGTCAACGGCATGACCCTCGCCGCGCAGCTGATCGACTCCGGCCAGATCCGCTACGCGCTCATCATCGACGGCGAGGACGCCGACGAGATCCAGGTCAACACCATCGAGCGCCTGAGCCGCGAGGGCGTCAAGCGCAAGGACTTCATGAGCGAGTTCGCGAGCCTGACTCTCGGCTCCGGCGCGGCCGCGGCCGTCCTCGGCCCGGCCGACGAGCACCCCAAGGGCCACCGCATCCTCGGCGGCATCACCCGCGCGGCCACGCAGTTCAACGAGCTCTGCGTCGGCAGCGTCGACGGCATGTTCACGGACGCGAAGGCGCTGCTCAAGGGCGGCATGGAGCTCGTCCTCTCGGCGTGGAAGGAGGCCACCCGCGACTGGAACTGGAGCGGGATGGACCGCTACATCACGCACCAGGTGTCGGACGTCCACACCGACGCCCTGGTGAAAGCCGTCGGCATCGACCGCAGCCGCGTCCCCACGACCTACCCCACCCTCGGCAACGTCGGCCCGGCGTCGATCCCGATCACCCTGGCCCAAGAGGCCGAGACCCTGCAGCCGGGCAACCGGGTGCTGCTCATCGGAGTGGGCTCGGGCATCAACACCGCGATGCTCGAGATCGCCTGGTGAGCGCGCCCCACCCGGCCGAGCGGATCCGCGGAGCGCTCGGCTCCACGGCCGCGGCGCAGCTGCCCCCGGCCGGGCTCGACGGGCTCGATCCCGCGTGGTCGCGCCTCGTCGACGCTCCGGACGCCCAGGGCGTGCCGCGCCGCTGGCACCTGCTCGACACGGGCGAGGCCCTCGGCACGGAGCCCGTCGGCACCGTCCTCTGCGTGCACGGCAACCCCACCTGGTCCTACCTCTGGCGCCGCCTCGCGGCCGCCACGCTCGAGTCCGCCCGCCGCGGAGGCCCCGCCTGGCGGGTGGTCGCTGTCGATCAGCTCGAGATGGGCTTCTCCGAGCGGACCGGCGCCCTGCACACGCTCGCCGACCGCGTGCGCGAGCTCGCCAACCTCACCGACGTGCTCGGCCTCGACGACGTGGTCACCCTCGGCCACGACTGGGGCGGAGTCGTCTCGCTGGGCTGGGCGGTCGACCACCCGGAGCAGCTGCGCGCCACGATGCTCCTGAACACCGCGATCCACCAGAGCGCCGACGAGCCGATCCCGGCCCCGCTCCGGCTCGCGCTCGCGTCGGGCGTGCTCGGCGCCTCGACGGTCGGCACGCCGGCCTTCCTCGAGACGACCCTCGCGCTGGGGCACCCGGCGCTGCCCTCCGCGGTGAAGGAGGGGTACCGCGCGCCCTACCGGTCCGCGTCGCGCCGCGGCGGAGTGGGCGGCTTCGTCGCCGACATCCCGGTCGACTCCGCGCACCCGAGCGACCCGGAGCTGCAGCGCATCGCCGAGGGCGTCAGCGCCCTGACGACGCCGGCCCTGATGCTCTGGGGCCCGCTGGACCCGATCTTCTCCGACCGCTACCTCGACGACCTCGTCGACCGCCTCCCGCACGCGCAGGTCCACCGCTACGAGGGAGCGGGCCACCTGGTGGCCGAGGACGTCGACTACTCGTCCGCCGTCCTCACCTGGCTGGGCGACCTCTCCGACGGCGAGGAGCCGTTCGGCGGCGACCCCGCCCCCGACGTCCGCCGCCCGACCGCGCCGGTCGAGCCGCTCTGGGCGCACCTCGACCGCAACGCGCAGGACGACTCGCTCGCCCTGGTCGAGATGGCGCCTCCCGGAGGCGGCGGGCCCCGCTCGGTCTCGTGGCGCCTGCTCTCGCAGCGGGTCCGCGAGCTCGCCGCCGGGCTCCGCGCCTCCGGCGTCTCCCCGGGCGACCGCGTCTCGCTCCTCGTGCCGCCCGGTGCCGACCTGACGGCGCTGCTCTACGCGTGCCTGCGCATCGGAGCCGTCGTGGTCGTCGCCGACGCGGGCCTGGGCCTGCGCGGTCTCACCCGCGCGGTCCGCGGTGCCTGGCCGGATCTGGTGGTCGGCGCCCTGCCCGGCCTCGCCGTCGCGCGGGCCCTCCGCTGGCCCGGCGGCCGGGTCTCGACGCAGACCCTGCCCCGCGCCTCCGCCTCGGCCCTCGGGGTCGACACCTCGCTCGGGCAGCTGATCGAGCTCGGCCGCGCCGAGCTGGCCGCCGACCCGGAGGCGCTGGGCGAGGCGCCCGCCGCCGACGCCGTGGCCGCGATCCTGTTCACCTCCGGCTCGACCGGCCCTGCCAAGGGCGTCGTCTACACGCACCGCCAGCTCGCCGGCGTCCGCGACGCGCTCGCCCGCCAGTACGGGATCGGACCGGGCACCGGGCTCGTCGCGGGCTTCGCGCCGTTCGCCCTGCTGGGCCCCGCGCTGGGCACGCGCTCCGCCACTCCGGACATGGACGTCACCGCGCCCCGGACGCTCACCGCGGCCGCCGTCGCCGCGGCCGCCGCCCGGGTCGACGCGACCGTGCTGTTCCTCTCGCCGGCCGCACTGGCCAACGTCGTGGCCACAGCCGGCGCGCTCGACACTGACGACCACCGCGCCCTCGCCGGCGTGCGCACCTTCCTCTCGGCCGGCGCCCCCGTCTCGGCGGGACTGCTCGGCGAGGCGCAGGCGCTCATGCCGAACGCCTCCGCCCGCACTCCCTACGGCATGACCGAGGGGCTGCTGCTCACCGACGCGTCGCTGGAGGGCATCCGCGAGGCCGCCTCCGACGACGATCCGCGCGGAGGCGTCTGCGTGGGCGTGCCCGCCGCGGGCGTCCGGCTGCGGATCGCCCCGCTCGACGCCGGCGGCCGCGCCGCGGACGAGCCGGAGGAGATCACCGGCACGACCGGCGAGATCGTCGTCTCGGCCGGTCACGTCGAGGACCACTACGAGCGCCTCTGGCTCACCGACCGCGCCGCCCGCGTCGGCGCCGTCCCGGGTGAGCGCTGGCACCGCACCGGGGACGTCGGGCGGATCGACTCCGCCGGCCGCCTCTGGGTCGAGGGCCGCATGCCGCACGTCGTCGTCACTCCCGACGGCGTGGTCACGCCGGTCGGACCGGAGCAGCGGATCGAGGCGCGCGTGGCCTCGGTCGCCCGCGCCGCGATCGTCGGAGCCGGCCCGCGCGGAGTCGCGCAGCTGGTCGCCGTGGTCGAGCTGCGCTCGGGCGCGCGCCGCGTGGTGCTGGCCGAGGAGGCCCTCGCCGCCGAGGTGCGCGCGGCCGTCGGCCGGCCCGTCGCCGCGGTGCTCGTCGTCCCGGCGCTGCCCACCGACATCCGCCACAACTCCAAGATCGACCGGGCCGCGCTCTCGCGCTGGGCCGAGGGCGTGCTCGCCGGCGGCCGGATGGTGGCGCCGTGAGGGTCCTGGTCACCGGCGCGAGCGGCCTGCTCGGCGGTGCGGTGGCCGCGGGCCTCGTCGCCCAGGGGCACGAGGTCCGCACCTTCCAGCGTCGGCCCTCCGGGGTCGCGGGCGTCGAGGAGGCGCGGGGCTCGCTGACGGATCCGCGCGCGGTCGAGGAGGCCGTCGACGCGGCCGACGGCGTCGTGCACCTCGCCGCGAAGGTCTCGCTCGCCGGCGATCCGGGCGACTTCGACCGCGTGAACATCGACGGAACCCGGCGTCTGCTCGCCGCCGCCGCCCGCGCCGGCGTGAGCCGCTTCGTCCAGATCTCGTCGCCCTCCGTCGCCCACTCCGGCTCCTCGATCACCGGCGACGACGCCGAGCCCGCCGATCCGGACCACGCCCGTGGCGACTACGCGCGCACCAAGGCCCGCGCCGAGCTGCTGGCCCTGGCGGCCGATGCCCCGGGCTTCGCGGTGGTCGCCGTGCGCCCGCACCTGGTCTGGGGTCCGGGCGACACCCAGCTCGTCGCCCGCATCGTCGAGCGGGCGCGCGCCGGCCGGCTGCCGCTCCTCGGGCACGGCCAGGCGCTGATCGACTCCACCTACATCGACAACGCCGCCTCGGCGATCGTCGCCGCTCTCGGGCGGGCGGAGGAGGTGCACGGCCGCTCCTACGTCGTCACCAACGGCGAGCCGCGCCCCGTCGCCGAGCTGCTCGCCGGGATCTGCCGCGCCTCGGGCGTCGAGCCGCCGCGCTGGTCCGTCCCCGCCTCCGTCGCCCGCGTCGCGGGCTCGCTCGTCGAGCGCGTGTGGGCCGTGCGGCCCGGCGCCGATGAGCCGCCGATGACCCGCTTCCTCGCCGAGCAGCTCTCGACCGCGCACTGGTTCGACCAGCGCCGCACGCGCGCCGATCTGCAGTGGAGCCCGTCGGTCACCCTCGACGAGGGTCTGGCGCGCCTGTCCGCCGCCCGCTGAGGCGCCGGGTCCGGAGACGACGGAACGGACGGGACCCTGTCGCCGAGGCGAGGGGGTCCCGTCCGTCCGGGGCTCCCGCGACGGATCGCGGGAGGGGAGCCGAGGTCAGTCGGCGAGGATGAGGTACAGCGCGCGACGGGTCTCGTCGAGCTTGGCGGAGGCGGCGGCGCGCTGCGCCTCGGTCGCTCCGCGGAACTGCTGCACGACGCCCATCAGCTTGCCGACGTTCTCCATGAAGGCGCGATCGGCGTCGCTCGCGCCGGGGGTGGCCTCCCAGGCTGCGTCGAGCTCGTCGGCGTGCTCGCGCACGTAGGTGCCGCCCGCGTCCGTGAGCTGGTACTCGGTGCCGCGGCCCTCGCCGACGGCCGTGATGAGGCCCTCGTCGACGAGCTGCTGGAGGGTGGGGTAGACGGAGCCGGGGCTGGGACGCCACGATCCGTTCGTCTTCTCGGCGATGGCCTTGATCAGGCCGTAGCCGTTCGAGGACTTCTCGGAGAGGAGGGAGAGGAGAGCCGCGCGGACGTCACCGCGTCGGGCGCGTCCTCCGCCGCGGCCGAAGGGGCCGCCGAAGCCGGGGCCGAAGCCCGGGCCGAAGCCGAAGCCGGGCCCGAAGCCGCGGCCGTGACCGCCGGGTCCGCGGCGCTGTCCGCGGCCGGGGTGCTCGTGGCGGGAGGAGTGGTCGCCGTCGCAGGAGTCGCGGCGGTCGTCGGAGAAGAAGGTCCTGGAGTTCATGGGTGTGCTGCTCTCTGTCGTGAGGGGATCCCTTTCGATCGGATCCGGTCGCCCGTCGGGAGCGGCTGCTCCCGATCTGTCGGCGATGCAGTAACGATATATCGGCGACGGATCGGATGTCAACACCTGAACTGCCCGTAGCCTGGGAGCTCCCCGTCGATCGAGAGGTCCCGCATGCCGCGTCCCGACTCCGAGCTCGAGGCGTACCTCGACTCCTCCCTCCTCGCCGGGGACGTCCTCACCGGCCGCGCGAGCAACCTCGGCAACCTCCGCGGCCTCGCCGCCCGCGAGCCCGCGCACCTCTACGGGGTGGACGTGGCGGAGGACTGGACGCTCGAGAGCCTGCTCGCGCTGATGGGGGAGCGCGTGGGGATCAGCACCGACCCCTCCTTCGAGAGCGGGCAGGACCGGATCGACGCCCGCCTGACGGTCGCGGGTCTCGCCCGCTACCGCGACCGGTTCGCCGCCGCTGTCCGCGAGGGGGCGCTCCTGCTGTTCGCCACCGCGCACCCGGCGACCCTGATGGACGTCTACCGCCGCCTCGCTGCTGCCGCGACGGAACGGGGCGCTCGCGTGATCGACGTGAATGCGCTCCCGTTCGCCGCCCCCGACGGGATCCGCGTGCCTCTCGCGGACGAGCACCAGGCCCTGTGGTGCACCGGCGGGGTCACCTGCGTCTACCGCGGGGGAGGGCTGCAGCACACGCACTCGCCGGAGCCGATGGACGCGCTGCTCGACCGCCTCGACGAGCTCGGCATCCGCCCCGACCTGGTCGTCGCCGACCACGGCTTCGCGGGCGCGGCCGGCCGGCGGGGGCTGCCGGTCATCGCGATCGCCGACTGCAACGACCCGGCGGTGTTCGTCGCCGAGGCGCAGGGCTCGATCGAGGTGGTCGTCCCGATCGACGACGGGCTGGCCGTCCATCTCTACGAGCCGGTGATCGACTTCGTCCTCCGCGCCCTCTCGGAGCCCGCGCGCACCTGACGGCTCGTAGAATCGCCTTCGGCTCGTCGCGATCCCGGATCCGACGGGCCGACCGTTCTCCCGAGTCCCCGCACTCGCCACCACTGCAGACGGAGCATCCGTGACCCAGCCCCACGACGGCCTCCTCCCGCGCTTCGCCGTCGGCGTCGACATCGGGGGGACGTCGATCAAGGCGTCCCTCGTCGACGTCACCACCGGCGAGCGGGCGGCTCGGCGCTTCGCGGTCGCGAACCCGCTGGGCAAGGAGCCCGAGGACTTCGCCGAGGCGATCGCCGGCATCGTCCGCGACGTCTCGCCGATCGCGGGCACGCCCGTCGGCGTCGGCTTCCCCGGGATCGTCCGCGGCGGCGTCGTCCGCCAGACCACCCACGTCTCGCAGCGCTGGGTCGGGCTCGACGCGCAGGCCCTCCTCTCGGAGGCGACCGGGGTCGACGTCGTCGTCGTCAACGACGCGGACGCGGCGGGGGTCGCCGAGCGCGAGTTCGGCGCGATGCGCGGACGCGAGGGCCTCCTCCTGCTGACCACCCTCGGCACCGGCATCGGGACGGCGCTCGTCCACGAGGGCGTGGTGATCCCCAACTCCGAGCTCGGGCACCTGCACATCGACGGTCCCGACTTCGAGCCGCAGGTCGGCTTCTCGGCCGTCCGCCGCGAGGGCATCACCCTCGAGGAGTGGGCGGGTCGCCTCAGCGTCTACTACCGGCACCTCGAGATGCTGCTCTCGCCGCAGCTGTTCGTGATCGGCGGCGCGGCGGCGCACGTCTTCGACGAGTTCGCCCGCTTCCTCGACATCGGCACCGAGATCGTCCCCGCCCGCTTCGGCAACGACGCCGGATTCACGGGCGCCGCGATGGTCGCCGTCTCGCCCGACCGCCTCGCGCCCTGGTACCGCTCCACTCGCGGCGCCCGCCTCGACCCCGGGGCCCCCGCCATCGCCGACTGACCCCCTCCCTGCACCGAGGGAATCCCGACCCGTCGTGGCATTCCCAAGGCGCTGGGTCCCTCGACGGTCCGGGGTTCCCTCAGCGGGCCGACAGGCCGCGGTAGACGGCGTCCAGCCGGGCGGCGGCGGCCGGCCAGGAGTGGGCGGCCGCCCAGTCGACGCCGCCGCGGCCGAGTCGCGCCAGCTCACCGGGCGAGCCCAGCAGGGTCAGGATCGCCTCGGCCCACGCCGCAGGGGAGTCGGAGTCGAGCAGCACGCCGCTCCCGCCGTCGCGCACCGCGTCCACCAGGCCGGTCGTCCTGCGCGCGAGCACGGGAGTGCCGCTGCCGGCCGCCTCGAGCGCGATCAGCCCGAAGGTCTCGGCCGCCGAGGGCACGAGCGCCAGCTGCGCGCTCCGGAGCCGCTCCGCCACCTGGTCGCGGTCGGCGGCCCCCTCGATCAGCACGCGGTCTCCCAGCGGAGCCGCCGCGGCGCGCACCGCGTCGAGGTACGACTCCCGGCCCGGTGCCGCCCCGCCCACCAGCCGCAGCACCGGCCGCTCCGCCGGCGCGATTCTCGCGAGCGCCTCGACCGCCAGCAGCTGGCCCTTGAGTGGCTGCACCCGGCCGACCAGGACGACTCCGGAGCGCTCGCCGCCGCCCGGGCGGAACCGCGCGTCGACTCCGGGGGGCACCACGACGACCCGGTCCGGATCCGCGCCGTACCCGCTGACGACGTCCTCCCGCTCCGAGGCGCCCGCCACCACGATCGCGTCGGCGGAGGCGAGCACGGAGCGCTCCGCGTCGATCCGCTGCTGCGGCTCCGCGACGTCGCCCGGGGCGAGCCGGGCGTTCTTCGCGAGCGAGCCCGAGTGCATCGAGTGCACGTGCGGCCTGCCGGTGAGCGCCCCCGCGAGGCCCGACACCCAGTAGTGGGAGTGCACGACGTCGGCCCCCTCCGCGGCGCGCGCGAACTCCGGCGCCGCGGCCGCCAGCGCGTACTTGTCGCCCGCCGGCACCGGCACGCCGACCACTCGCACACCCGGCGCGAGCATCCGGACGCCCTCGCCGCGGGTCAGCACCTCGATCTCCCAGCCGAGCGCCGCCAGCTCCGGGAGCACCGCCGCGAGGTACACGTTCATCCCGCCCGCGTCGCCCGTCGACGGCTGCTCGAGCGGGGAGGTGTGCGCCGAGACGACGGCCAGACGGGGCATCCCTCCATCGTAGGGACGGCCGTGCGTCCTCCACGGATCCCGGCCCGCGGCTCGCAGCGCCTCCGGAATCGGGTTGAATAGACGGATGCGCTCGTTCGAGCGCGGAGAGCGTGAGGTCCATGGCCCGCCAGAGTCCCCCCGGTGAGGTGCTGCCGTCGGCCGCACCCGGGCCGGTGACCGCCGGCCACGAGCCCTTCTCCGAGCAGGACATCCGCGCCCTCGTCGGAACCGCCGCCGTCGAGAAGGGCACCGCGTACGCGGACGAGGGCCGCGTGCGCGAGCTGCAGTGGTTCGGCGGCCGCACCCGCCTCTTCGGCCAGGTCCGCGGATCCGGGCGCTCGCCGTACGCCGTGAGCGTGCAGCTCCGCGACGAGGGCGAGCACTGGACCCTCCTCGGCGGCGCCTGCAGCTGCCCGGTCAAGCACGAGTGCAAGCACGTCGCCGCCGTCCTGATCGAGGCCCTGCGCCGCGAGCGCGAGGGCGGAGTGGCCGGTCCCTTCCCGGGCGAGGCCGCTGTCGACGCCGTCCCGGAGTGGCGCAGCGCGCTCGCCCCACTCCTCGCCGGCGCGGAGCGCTCGCACACCGGCATCCCGCTCGGCCTGCAGTTCGAGCTGCTGCCCGGCGAGCCCGTGCGTCGCCCGCCCGGCCGCTACAACTCCTACCGGCCGCCACCCGAGCCGCGCCCGCGCCTGGGCGTGCGCCCGGTGCGGATGGGCGACCGCGATCGCTGGGTCCGCACCGGCACCAGCTGGCGCGACCTCGGCTACCTGCACTACAGCCACGACTACGACGAGCGCCAGATCGACGTGATCCGCGAGATGCAGGGCCTGCTCTCCGGGCACAGCGCCTCCAGCTACTACTCGCCCGACACCTGGCTCTACCTCGACCAGTGCCGGAGCGAGGCGATCTGGGCGGCCCTGCACGGAGCCGTCCGCGCGGGCATCGGCCTGGTGATGGGCGACCGCGACCAGACGCCGCTGAAGATCCTCGACACGACGGCCACCGCCTCCATCGACGTCACGCGCACCGCCGCCGGCCTCGAGCTGCGCTCGCTCGTCGCGATCGGCGACCACCCGGCGCCCGAGGAGTTCGGCTTCATCGGCGACCCGGCCGTCGGCCTCTACACGTGGGAGGGCGGCGACGAGATGCGCGCCCGCCCGGTCACGCTCATCCCGTTCGCCGCGCCGCTGCTGTCCTCCGCGCGCACGTTCCTCTGGAGCCGCGAGGCCATCCGCATCCCGGTGGCCGAGGAGTCGGCGTTCCTCACCGAGCACTACCAGCGGCTGCACCGGCTGTTCGACATCGTCTCCCGCGACGGCTCCTTCGAGGCGCCCGCGGTGCCCGAGCCGCGCCTCGGCCTCACCCTCGAGCACACCGACGGCGCGGGCCTGCGCGGCTCGTGGTGGTGGCGCTACGGAGTGGAGGGGGCGCGCGGCGGCGTGGACGCCGAGCGGCTCCCGCTGCGGGTCGGCGAGGACGCCGGCTACCGCGACCCCGAGGCCGAGCAGCGGATCCTCGACTCCCTCGTGGGAGCGGGTCTCGACCCGGAGTCGACGCCGGCCCTGGTGTCCCCGTCGAGCAGGCGCCTGCGCCCCACCTTCGACCTGCGCGGCATGCAGACCGTCGGCTTCCTCACCGGCGAGGTCGAGCGGCTCCGCGAGCTCGGCACCGTCGAGATCGAGGAGATCGGCGAGCGCGTCGAGTACCGCGAGGCGCAGACCGCGCCCGTGGTCGCCGTGCAGACCGTCGCCCAGCCCGACAGCCGCGACTGGTTCAACCTCGAGATCTCCGTCACCGTCAACGACGAGGCGGTCCCGCTGGCCGAGATCTTCCTCGCGCTCGCCCGCGGCGACGAGTACATGGTGCTGCCCAGCGGCGTCTACTTCGCCCTCGACGACGAGCGGTTCGGCCGCCTCCGCGAGCTGATCGCCGAGGCCCGCGAGCTCTCGGACGACCCCGGCGAGACCCTGCGGATCAGCCGGTTCCAGTCCTCCCTCTGGGACGAGCTGGTCGAGCTGGGCGTCGTGGAGGCGCAGGCCGCCGCGTGGCGCCGCTCCGTGGAGGGGCTCTCCGGCTTCACCGCGACCGGTGCGCTGGAGTCGCGGGTCCTGCCCGAGGGCTTCGCCGTGGAGCTGCGGCCCTACCAGCAGCTCGGCTACGACTGGCTCTCGTTCCTCTACGACAACCAGCTCGGCGGCGTGCTCGCCGACGACATGGGCCTGGGCAAGACCGTGCAGTCCCTCGCCCTGGTCACCCGGGTGATGCAGGAGCAGCGCGCCGCGGCCGCGGAGGCGGGCACCTCGCCGCGCCCGTTCCTCGTCGTCGCGCCCACCAGCGTGGTGCCCAACTGGGTCGGCGAGGCCAAGCGCTTCGCCCCGGACCTCCGCGTCGTCGGGATCGACGAGACGTCGAAGAAGAAGCGGAAGGCGCTCTCCAGCGTCATCGGCGAGGCCGAGCTGGTCGTCACCTCCTACGCCCTGTTCCGGCTCGACTACGAGTCGTACTCGGGCATCCAGTGGTCGGGGCTCCTCCTCGACGAGGCGCAGTTCGTCAAGAACCGCCAGTCGGCGACGCACCAGCTCGCGCGCCGGCTCGACGTGCCCTTCAAGCTCGCCATCACGGGAACGCCGATGGAGAACAACGTGATGGAGCTCTGGTCGCTGCTGTCGATCGTCGCTCCGGGCCTGTTCCCCTCGCCCGCCGGGTTCGTCGAGTTCTACCAGAAGCCGATCGAGCGCGAGGCCGACAGCGAGAAGCTCTCGCAGCTGCGGCGGCGCATCCGCCCGCTGATGCTGCGGCGCACCAAGGAGCTCGTCGCCAAGGAGCTGCCGCCCAAGCAGGAGCAGACCCTCGAGGTCGAGCTCGGCCCGAAGCAGCGGAAGGTCTACGACACGTACCTGGCGCGGGAGCGGCAGCGCGTGCTGGGCCTGATCGGCGACTTCGAGAAGAACCGCTTCGCGATCTTCCGCGCGCTGACCGTGCTGCGCCAGGTCGCGCTCGACGCGGCACTGGTCGACGAGGCGCACGAGAGCGTGCCCTCGACCAAGCTCGACCTGCTCGACGAGCTGCTGGGCGACGCTCTCGGCGAGGGGCACCGCGTGCTGGTGTTCAGCCAGTTCACGCGGTTCCTCGGCCGGGTCCGCGGCCGGCTGGACGCGGCGGGCATCGAGTACGCCTACCTCGACGGAGCGACGAAGAAGCGCGACGAGGTCATCGAGCGGTTCCGCTCGGGCGCGGCGGGCGTGTTCCTGATCTCGCTCAAGGCCGGCGGCTTCGGGCTCAACCTCACCGAGGCCGACTACTGCATCCTGCTCGACCCGTGGTGGAACCCCGCCACCGAGTCGCAGGCGGTCGACCGCGCGCACCGCATCGGCCAGACCCGCTCGGTCATGGTCTACCGCCTGGTCGCGAAGGACACGATCGAGGAGAAGGTGATGGCCCTCAAGGAGGCGAAGGCCGCGCTCTTCGCCGCGGTCATGTCGGACGACGGCGCGGCGGCCACCGGCGGGATCACCGCCGAGGACGTGCGCGAGCTGCTGGGCTGAGCGCCGCCGCTACTCGCGCACCTGCTCCAGCAGGGTCGTGACGGCGGCGCGGGTGTCGGCGGCGAGCCGTCCGAGGCGGTGCGCGGCACGGATCGACACCGGCCGGTACGGGTGCACGAGCCGCCGGGCCGCCGTGCAGGGCAGCGCGAACGCCGCGACGACGCCCGCGTCGATCCCGTCGAGTCCGCCGTCGTCCCGGCCGAAGACGAGCTCCCGGCCCTCGCGCGCGAGAGCCTCCGGCAGGTCGGCCTCGCCGATCGGGAGGCGCAGCACGGCGAGCAGGCCGGCCGCCTGCACCCGGCGCGGCAGCGGGCGTCCGAGGCGTCCCGCCGCGTGCACCGTGAAGAAGTCGGCCTGCCGCTCGAGGATGCCCGTGACCGTCTCGGCGAGGCGCTCCATCTCGGGGTGCAGCGAGAGCCGGGCGAGCCGGCGGTAGCCGTGCACCGTGACCCGGGCGTCCACCGCGAGGGCCAGCGCGACGGGGCCGGCGAGGGAGGCCGCGGCGCGGTCGAGGAGCGGGCGTGACCTCACCGTCGGCTCCGGCGGGCGGATGTCGATGCCGCGGATCTGCGGCGAGGCCGCGAGCACGTCGCCCAGGGCGTCGGCGATCCGGTGCCGCTCGGCGGCCCAGACGGACGCGAACGCGCGGACCTGCTCGTCGGGGTGGGCGCGCGCGAGGGGGAGCACCCGGGCCACGGTGGCGTGCTCGATCGCCCGCAGGTACGCGGTGGCGACGATGGCCTCGCGGTCCAGCGGCACCTCCTCGAACTCGCGCACCGAGAAGTGCTCGCGCAGGGCGCCGTGCGCGCTGCGGTGGTGGTCCTCGAGGTCGAACGGTTCCGCGATGCCCACGTCGTGCTCCTCCGCTAGTCCGGTCCCTCCATCCTGGGCCCCCGGTGCGAGAGGCGGAAGAGCACGCGCCCATCCCTGGGACACTGGGAGCCGGTCGTCAGGCGGCCGGGGGAGCGGGGCGGGATGAGCGGGGCCCGGACCTCGGCGATCGGCGCCGTCCTCCTCGCCGCCGTCTGCTTCGGCACGACGGGGACCGCCCAGGCCCTCGGAGCGGCGGGCGTGGATCCGATCCTCCTCGGGGCGGCGCGCATCGTCCTCGGCGGCGCCCTGCTGGCCGCTCTCCTCGGCGTGGAGGCTCTGCGCCGGCGGAGCCGCTCCCGCCCGACCCGCGCCGTCGTGCTGCTCGTCGTGCTCGGAGCGGTCGGCGTCGCCGCGTACCAGCCCGCCTTCTTCACCGGCACCGCGCAGAACGGCGTCGCGGTCGGTACGATCGTCGCCCTCGGCTCCGCTCCCGCCTTCACCGGCCTGCTGGAGTGGCTCGTCCTGCGGACGACCCCGGGCCCGCGCTGGTTCGCCTCGACCGCGCTCGCCGCGGTCGGCGTGGTGCTCCTCAGCGGCGGCGGATCCGGCGGCGTGACGCTCCCCGGCCTCGCCGCCTCGGCCGGCGCCGGCGCCTCCTACGCGCTCTACGCCGTCTGCGGCAAGCTGCTGCTCGAGCGCGGGCTCAGCCCCGTCGCCGCCATGGGAGCCCAGTTCGGAGCCGCGGCGCTGCTCGCGCTCCCGTTCCTGCTGCTGGGCGATCCGTCGCGGCTCTCCGGCTCGATCCCGGCCGTGCTCTGGCTCGGAGTGGTGACGGTCGCCGTGGCCTACACCTTCTTCGCGCGCGGCCTGCGAGTGCTTCCCGCGGCGACCGTCTCGACGCTCACCCTCCTGGAGCCGGCGACCGCGACTCTCCTCGGCGTGGGGGTGCTGGGAGAGCGGCTGACCACGGGAGCCGTCCTGGGCGTCGCGGTGCTGGTGGCGGCGGTGCTGCTGCTGGCGGTGCGGGGGCGCCGCCGTTCCGGTGCGCGGAGAGAGGCGCCGCCGCGCTCCGCGGAGTAGCGTCGACTCCCACCGACCCGACGACGAGGCGGAGCGCATGACCAACCCGTGGCTGGCCCGCCCTGGCAGCGGTCGGCGGCGCGCGCTGGTCGAGGAGTCGTGGGAGCGCGCACGGCGGCGGCGCCTCGATCCGGACCGGCTGACGGCACCGCTCTCGTTCTCGGGCGACGACCTCCGCGAGTACCGCACCGGGCATCCGCTCGCCTCGGTCCTCCCTGTCATCCGCCGCCTGCTGGTGCGCGACGCCGACGAGGACAGCGGCGTGCTCGTCGCGGTGGGCGACGCGCTCGGGCGGCTGCTCTGGATCGACGGGGACCAGCACCTCAAGAGCCTCGCCGAGGGGATGTCGTTCGTCGAGGGCGCGGCGTGGGCCGAGCCCGACGTCGGGACGTCCGCGCCGGGGACGGCCCTCGTGCTCGATCACGGCGTGCAGATCCACGGCGCCGAGCACTTCGCCTCGCTCGTGCACCCGTGGAGCTGCACCGCCGTCCCCGTGCACGACCCCGAGACGCACGAGATCCTCGGAGTGATCGACATCACCGGCGGCGCCGACGTCGTCGCCCCGCAGACCCTCCCGCTGATGGAGGCGACCGCCGCCGCCGTCGAGAGCGAGCTGATGGTGCAGCGGCTCCTCCGCCCGCGGCGGCCCGCTGCACGGAGCACAGCGGCGGCCCGGGCGCCGAGCCTGCGGGTCCTCGGGCGCGAGACGGGCCTGGTGACGGCCGCCGGAGCGACGCTCGAGCTGAGCACCCGGCACGCCGAGATCCTGACCCTGCTCGCCTGGCACCGGGCCGGGCTCTCGGCCGAGCAGCTCGCCCTCCTGCTCCACGGCCGGGACGACGCGGTGGTCACCGTCCGCGCCGAGATGGTGCGGCTGCGCCGCGCGCTTGAGCCGACCCTCCCGCGCCTGGTGCCCCTCTCGCGCCCCTACCGCCTGGCGAGCCCGGTCGACCTCGACGCCCGCCAGGTGCTCGGCCTGCTCGACCGCGGCTCCCACCGCCTCGCCCTGGACGCGTATCGGGGCGCGCCGCTGCCCTCGTCCGAGGCGCCGGGGATCCGGGCGATCGCCGGCGAGCTGCGCCTGCGGGTGCGGGCGAGCGTCCTCGCCGATGCGGCGCCCGCGACCCTCCTCGCCTGGGCGGAGGGCCCCGACGGCCGCGACGACGCGGAGGTGTGGCGGGAGCTCCTGCGCGTCCTCCCGCCCCGCTCGCCCCGCCGTGCCGGTGTCGCCGCCCACCTCGAGACGATCGAGGCGGAGCAGCGCTGAGCCGTTCCGGTCGCTCCCGGGAGTGCCGCCGGAGCCGTGAGGCCGCGGAGCCGTCTCGCTAGCCTCGACGCATGAGCACCCTCGCACCACCTCCCCGGGCCCTCGCGAGCGGAGTCGCGGGGGGCCTGCTCCTGATGGCGGTCTTCACGATGTGGTGGGCGAGCGACACCACGGTCGGCTGGCCGGCACCGGCGGCGACGACCGCCGTGACCGTCTGCGCGCTCGCGGCCGTGGTCTTCGCCGTGCAGGCCGTCCGCCTCCTCGTCGCCCGGCGGAGGATGGCGGTGGAGCTCACCGACGCCGATCGCGCGGCGAAGCCGAACGGCGTGCTCTTCGGGGCGGTCTTCGCCGCGGAGGGCGTGCTGATCGGTGTCGCGGTGGGAGTCCTCACCGGCACCGGGCTCGACCGGTTCCTCGTGCCGGCCATCGCCGTGATCGTGGGCCTGCACTTCTACCCGATGGCGAGGATCTTCGGCCGGACCCTCGACCTCTGGCTCGCCACCTGGACGACGCTGGTCGGAGCGATCGGAGTCGTCGTGGTCCTCGTCGACGGCTCCGCCTGGCCGCAGGTGTGGTCCTGGGTCGGCGCGGGAGCCGCAGCGGCCACGGTGACCTACGGCGTCTACATGAGCCGGATCGCCCAGCGCCTGCTCGCGAGCGTCTGAGGTCCGGGCCGCGGGGCCCTCCTCCTCGGGCGGCCGCGTCTCCGCCCGGCCGGTCCGGTCTCCGTCCTCGCCGCTCCCGCCGGTGCGTCGACCCGTGCAACGTCGTGCAACCCCCCGCGACGTAGCGTCAGGACCGGGCGCCCACCCCGCGCCCACGACAACGACGTCGATGGAGGTCCACATGACGCTGTACGCCGACCAGGTCGCCGAGCAGGCACCGCAGGAGCCGGGTTCCACGGTCTACGCGAATCCAGGCACGGAGGGATCCGTCGCCTCCTTCCGCTCGCGCTACGACCACTACATCGGAGGCGAGTACGTCGCCCCCGCGAGCGGCCAGTACTTCGAGAACATCACCCCGATCACCGGGAAGCCCTTCTGCGAGATCGCCCGCGGCACCGCCGCCGACGTCGACCGCGCCGTCGAGGCGGGCTGGAAGGCGTTCGCGAGCTGGGGGAAGACCAGCCCCGCCGAGCGCTCGAACATGCTCCTGAAGATCGCCGACCGCATGGAGGCGAACCTCGAGCTGCTCGCCGTCGCCGAGACGTGGGAGAACGGCAAGCCCGTGCGCGAGACCCTCGCCGCCGACATCCCCCTCGCGATCGACCACTTCCGCTACTTCGCCGGAGCGATCCGCGCGCAGGAGGGAGGCGTCTCCGAGATCGACCACGACACGATCGCGTACCACTTCCACGAGCCGCTGGGTGTGGTCGGGCAGATCATCCCCTGGAACTTCCCGATCCTGATGGCCGTGTGGAAGCTCGCGCCGGCGCTCGCCGCAGGCAACTGCGTAGTGCTGAAGCCGGCCGAGCAGACGCCGGCGTCCATCCACGTGCTGCTCGACCTGATCGGCGACCTCATCCCCGCCGGCGTGCTCAACGTCGTCAACGGATTCGGGTTCGAAGCGGGCGCCCCGCTCGCCTCCCACCCGCGCATCCGCAAGATCGCCTTCACCGGCGAGACGACCACCGGCCGCCTGATCATGCAGTACGCCAGCGAGAACCTCATCCCGGTGACGCTGGAGCTGGGCGGCAAGAGCCCCAACGTGTTCTTCGCCGACGTCGCCGCGGAACGCGACTCCTTCTACGACAAGGCGCTCGAGGGCTTCTCGTTCTTCGCCCTCAACCAGGGCGAGGTCTGCACCTGCCCGTCGCGGGCGCTCGTGCAGCGCTCGATCTACGACGACTTCGTCGGTGACGGCCTCGAGCGGGTCAAGCGGATCAAACAGGGCAACCCGCTCGACACCGCCACGATGATCGGCGCCCAGGCCTCGAACGACCAGCTCGAGAAGATCCTCTCCTACATGGACATCGGCAAGCAGGAGGGAGCGAAGCTGCTCATCGGCGGCGACCGCGCCGACCTGGGTGGCGAGCTCAGCGGCGGCTACTACGTCAACCCGACCGTGTTCGAGGGCCGCAACTCGATGCGCATCTTCCAGGAGGAGATCTTCGGACCCGTCCTCGCCCTCACCTCCTTCGACGACTTCGACGACGCGATCGGCATCGCCAACGACACCCTCTACGGCCTCGGCGCCGGAGTGTGGAGCCGCAACGGCGCCCAGCTCTACCGCGCCGGCCGGGCCATCGAAGCCGGCCGCGTCTGGTCGAACACCTACCACCAGTACCCCGCGCACGCGGCGTTCGGCGGCTACAAGCAGTCGGGCATCGGACGCGAGAACCACAAGGTGATGCTCGACCACTACCAGCAGACGAAGAACCTCCTCGTCTCCTACGCGGAAGGACCGATGGGCTTCTTCTGAGCTGGTTCGCACGGGCTCCTCGTTCCTCGTCGCCCGTGCCGCGGTCGGCTCGCCGACGTGGCCGGGTGGGGAGGAGCGGGGAGCGTTCGCACCGAGACGGATCCGCTGGCACGCGGATCCGCCGTTCGGTGCTCGGCCCTTCGGGCGAGGCACCTGACGGCGCGCGGATGGACGGTGCTCGGCCCTGCGGGCGAGGCACCTGACGACGCGCGGAAGAGCGGTGCTCGGCCCTGCGGGCGAGGCACCTGGCGGCGCGTGGAAGGACGGTGCTCGGCCCTGCGGGCGAGGCACCTGGCGGCGCGTGGGAGAACGGTGCTCGGCCCTTCGGGCGAGGCACCTGGCGGCGCGCGGGAGAACGGTGCTCGGCCCTTCGGGCGAGGCATCGGACGAGGGGGCGCCCCCTCATGTTGATCGAGTAGTCCGCGCAGCGGCGTATCGAGACGCCGCCCGGAGGAGCGTCCGCCGTCAGCGGTCGGGCGCACACAGACATTCCGCACCACGAGCGAAGGAGCACCAATCATGACCTCCACGAGGGTCGACGTCACTGCGGAGGCGGCAAGCATGCTCCGCCGGATGACGGCGCTGCACGGGCCGCTCATGTTCCACCAGTCGGGCGGATGCTGCGACGGCAGCTCCCCGATGTGCTTCCCCGCCGGGATGTTCCGCACCGGCGCCTCGGACGTGCTCGTCGAGTCGCTCCGGCTCGACGGCCTGGACCCGATCGACTTCTGGATGTCCCGCTCCCAGTTCGAGTACTGGAAGCACACCCACCTCACCGTCGACCTCGTCGACGGGCGGGGCAGCGGATTCAGCGTCGAAGCCCCCGAGGGCAAGCGCTTCATGATCCGCAGCCGACTGCTCACCGACGACGAGCTCGTCGAGTTCGGGCTGCTCCCCGCCGGAGCCGTCGGGCCCTGAGCCGGCTTCCCTGACCCGTTCCCCCCTGAACCGTTCCCGTCGCAGATCCTCGCCGACCGGCGACGTCCCGGTCCAGCGGTGTCAGCCGCCCGGAGCGGGAGCGGGCGGCGCCTTCCCCGTGCTCAGCTGCACGCCCACCACCGATCCCTTGTCCACGCGGGTGCCCGCGGCCGGACCGGTGCCGGCCACGGTGTTCATCGGCTGCGTCGAGTCGACCTGCGACGTCGCTCCGGGAGTGAGCCCTGCTGCGGTCAGCGCCTGTGCGGCGGAGTCGCTGGTCCGGCCCGACAGGTCCGGCACGGTGACCTGCGGCGCCGCGATGAGCGACTGGTCGGCCTGCGGGAAGTCGGAGCCGCCGTAGCGGGAGTCGATCGCCGTCATCAACGGCTTCCAGATCCGGTGGCGTGCCGAGGGCGCCCAGCCGCTGTCGAAGTCGATCGAGTCGAGGTTCACCCTCGAGCCGTCCGCGCGTGCCGAGATGCTGCCGACCCAGACCGCGAGGGAGGTCTCGGTCGAGGCGCCGATGGCCCAGGTGTCGGCGGAGTTGTCGGTGGTGCCCGTCTTGGTGATGTGCTGGATGCCGTTCTTCGGATCGTCCTCGACACCCGTGCCCTCGGCGGTCACCTTGAGCATCGTGTACTGCATCGCCGAGGCGACCCTCGACGACACCGCCCGGCTGCAGGTCGTCTCCACCGGCTCGATCTCGCGGCCGTCCGCTCCGACGATCGCCGTGATCGCGACGGGGGTGCAGGTCGTGCCGTTCGCGGCGATGCCGGAGTAGGCGGTCGCCATGGTGAGCGGTGCGATCTCGTTGGTGCCGAGGACCGCTCCCGGCGACTGCACGAGCGCGGTCCCGTCCGCGCGGTGCACTCCGAAGGCCTCGGCCTGCTTGCGGATCTCGCACTGGTCGAGCAGGTGCGACATCCCGGTGAAGCCCGTGTTCAGCGAGTAGATCGTCGAGTACAGCGCCGTCTGGGTGTCGGTGTAGCCGCCGTCGCCGGCGTTCTTGGGGTTGTAGGAGTCGTAGTCCCAGGTGCCCTCGCAGCTGTCGGCGAAGCCGGTCCAGTTCTTCTGCTTCGAGTCGAACTGCTCGAGCAGGGTGTGCCCGCGGTCGAGCCACTCGGCGAGCGTGAACACCTTGTAGGCGGAGCCGGTCTGGAAGCCGTTGCCGCCGCCCGCGGACGCGTCGACGTTGAGGTTGATCGCCGAGAACTCCGGCCCGCTCGCGATCACGTCCGGGTCCTGGCTGTAGCGCTTGTTCTGCACCATCGTGAGGATGCGCCCGGTGCCGTTCTGGACGGCGACCGCCGTCGCCCCGACGTCGAAGCGCGGATCGGAGGAGGGGACCTGCTCGTCCATCAGCTCCTGCGCGGTCCTCTGCAGATCGAGATCGATCGTCGTGTAGACCTTGATCCCGCCCTGCTTGATCGCCGCGTAGCGCTCGTCGTCGGTCGCTCCGAGCGCCGGGTCGTCTCGGAGGACGTGGGTCACGTAGTCGCAGAAGTAGGCCGCGCTGCCGGCCGTCTGGCAGCCGGTGGACGGCGGGGTGATGTCGGGGGTGATCGCCTCGGCGGCCGCGGCGTCGTGCGCGGCCTGGTCGATGCTCCCCGTCTCGAGCATCCGGTCGAGGATGTAGTCGCGCCGCTCCCGGGTCTGCGCGTAGCCGTTCGCTTCGCCGTTGGCCGTGTCGTCCGGACGGTCGAAGCGGAACTTCTCGGGGTTGTTCACGATGGCCAGGAGCGAGGCGGACTGCGCGAGGGAGAGGTCGGCCGCCGGGATGCCGTAGTAGTACTCCGCCGCGGCCTCGATGCCGTAGACGGTGCCTCCGAACAGCGCGATGTTGAGGTAGCCGAGGAGGATGTCGTCCTTCGAGGACACCTTCTCGAGCCCGATCGCGAGCCGCATCTCCTTGAGCTTGCGCTCGGCCGTGGTCGCCGTCGCCTCCGCGTACGCGCGGTCGCGGTCCGCCTCGTCCGGGATCGACTCGGCCTTCTGCACCAGCACGTTCTTCACGTACTGCTGCGTGATCGACGAGCCGCCCTGGGTGTCGCCGTCGAGGAGGTAGGTGCTGGCGATGGCGCGGAGGGTGCCCTGCAGGTCGATCCCGCCGTGGTCGTAGAAGCGCGGGTCCTCGCTCGCGACGAGCGCGTCCTTCACGGAGTCGGCGATCCGGTCGGCCGGCACCTCGATCCGGTTCTGGTCGTAGAAGGAGGCCAGCAGCGTCGGATCGTCCGGGTCGCCCGCGTAGACGTCGCTCTTCTGCATCAGGCGCCCGACCTCGAGGTAGCTCGGGAGGGACTGGAACGCCGAGATGGTGCCGGAGGTCGCCGCGCCGGTGAGCGCGGCGGCGGGGGCGACCACGAGCGAGGCGAGCAGACCCGCCAGGACGCTGACGATCACGAATCCGAACAGCGCGCCGAGAGCCCCGTGGACGGTTCGACGGGGCTGGAAGACGGGGACGTTCGGTCGCTTCAGGATGGATCCTCTCGCTGCACCAGCACCCTAGGCGAGGCCTGCGACATCCCCGACGAGGCGCGCCACGGCCGCGCCGGACGCCCGTCCGCCCGGAGTCGGCGCGACGGCGCCCGCGCAGGCTCGGCGCCACGACAGCAGAGTGGGCCGACCCCCGGAGGGATCGGCCCCTTCACGGGACGGGCGACGTCTCTACTCGATCAGGTCGCCGTTCAGGTCCGAGATGTCGTTCGGATTGGCCGGAGCCTTGCCCGTGCTCACCTGGAGGGGGATCACCCCGCCGGCGACCGCCGTCTCCTCCGCGCTCGGCGTCGTCGACACGACGGAGCCTTCAGGGATCGTCGCGGAGTCGACCGACTCGTGCATCCCGACGACGAAACCAGCGGCGGTGAGGATCGCCGTGGCGCTCTCGACCGTCTCGCCCGTGACGTCGGGGACCTCGGAGTTCGCCGCCGATCGCGGCGAGTACGCGAGCATCGAGGCCGGCGGTGCCGTGAAGTCGTCGCCGCCGTACTTCTCGTCGAGCGCCGTCATGATCGGCTTCCAGATGGCGTGCCGGGCGTTGGAGGCGCGGATGGTGCCCTTCTCGCCCGTCAGGCTGATGAAGCGCAGGTTCTGCTTGGTGTTGTCGGCGAAGCCGTTGATGCTGCCGACCCAGACCGCCAGGGAGGCGGCCTTGCTGGCGCCCGCCGTCCACACGTCGGCGGCCTCGTCGGTGGTGCCCGTCTTGCCGATGTGCTCGATCCCGTCGAAGGGGTTCGAGGCGTAGGCCGTTCCGGAGGTCATCACCCGCTGCATCGCGTACTGCATCCCTCGGGCGACCTCGGGCGACACGGAGGGCGTGCACGCCGATGCCGGGGCGGCGACGGCGTTGCCCTCGCTGTCGGTGATCCGGTCGATGACGATCGCCGAGCAGGTCGTGCCGTCGTTCGCGATCCCCGCGTAGGCGTTGGCCACCGTCAGGGGCGCGATCTCGTTCGTCCCGAGGACCGAGGCCGGCCCGTTGGCGAGCTCGCGGCCGTCGGCGCGGTGCATCCCGAACGACTCGGCGGTGGTGCGGATGTCGCAGAGGTCGAGCTGCTGCGCCATTCCCATGAAGCCGGTGTTGATCGAGTTCGTGGTCGCGCCGAGCGCGCTCATCGAGCTCGCGTCCTCCGACGGGTCGTCGTTGCGAGGCGAGAACTTGCCGTAGTAGCCGCCGTCGCCCTCGACGTTGCACTTCTGGGGGTAGGAGCTGAAGCCGGAGGTGGGGGAGGCGAACGACTCGTTGACGGTGTGCCCCGCCTTCAGCCACTGCGCCAGCGTGAACACCTTGTAGGTCGATCCGGTCTGCACGCCGGAGCCGCCGCCCATGCTGAGGTCGACGTTGAGGTTGATCGCGCTGTAGCCGGGGTTCGCGGCGAGGAACTGCTCGTCCTGGCTGTACTGCGTGTTCTGCACCATGGAGAGCACGCGGCCCGTCTTCGCCTCGACGGAGGCGGCCGTCGCGCCGACCTGGAAGCGCGGGTCGACGGAGGGGATGTAGGCGTTGAGCGCCGCCTGCGAGACCTGCTGGATGTCGAGGTCGAGGGTCGTCACGACGTCGAAGCCGCCCTGGCGGATGCGCTGGTAGCGCTCGTCGTCGGTCGCCCCGAAGACGGAGTCGTTGCGGAGGACGTTCAGCACGTAGTCGCAGAAGTACGCGGCGTTGCCGGCGGTGGTGCAGCCGGTCGAGGGCTCCGTGATGTTCGGGGTGATCGGCTCGGCGACGGCGGCGTCGTGCGCGGCCTGGTCGATCCGGCCGTGCTTGAGCTCCTCCGACAGGATGTAGTCGCGGCGCTCCTTGGTGGCGGCGTAGCCGTTGGCGGCGCCGTTCGCCTCGTCGCCCGGGTTGTCGAAGCGGAACTTCGCCGGGTTGTTCACGATCGCCAGCAGCGCGGCCGCCTGCGAGGTCGAGAGCTGGCTCGCGGGGATGCCGTAGTAGTAGTTCGCCGCGGCCTCGATGCCGTAGACGGTGCCCCCGAAGAGGGCGATGTTGAGGTAGCCGAGCAGGATGTCGTCCTTCGACGCCTCCTTCTCGAGTCCGATCGCGAGGCGCATCTCCTTGAGCTTGCGCTCGGGGGTCGGGTCCGTCGCCTCCTGGTAGGCCTTGTCGCGCGCGGCCTCGTCGGTGATCGACTCCGCCTTCTGCACCAGGACGTTCTTGACGTACTGCTGCGTGATCGACGACCCGCCCTGCAGGTCGTCGCCCGTCAGCGTGACGGCGATGGCCCGGAGCGTGCCCTGGAGGTCGATGCCGCCGTGCTCGTAGAAGCGCGGGTCCTCGCCGGCGACGGCGGCGTCCTTCGCGGACTGCGCGACGTCGTCCCAGCCGACCTCCACGCGGTTCTGGTCGTAGACGGAGGCGAGGAGGGTCGTTCCGTCGCTCGCGTAGACGTTGGTGCGCTGCATCAGCTGGCCCACGTCGAGGTAGCCCGGCAGGTTCTGGAACATGCCGATCGTGTTGCTCGTCGCCAGGCCCGTCAGCGCGAGAGCCGGCGTGACGCCGACGGTGATCAGGACGCCCGCCACGGCGCTCATCCCGATGAACCCCATGACCGCCCGCAGCGACATCCCGAGCGGCCGGACGGAGCGGCGGGATGCAGTGGGAAGTGCCATGGAGCGGTCGTCCTTTCGACGCGGCGCGGGGCCGCGGAGATGTGAGGGAGGGTGGCGAGAAGCCTCGCGAGCAGTCGCGCGATCCCCCGAGTTCATGGTACGTGACGGGTGCGCCCGCGGGGCGTCCTCCTCCCGGTGGAGATGAGGAGCTGGCGGGTGATGCGCAGGAGCGGGCGCGTCCGGGGTGCTGACCTCGGGTCGATGCATCCGTATCGTGGGGGGAGCGCCGCTCCGAGGGGCGCTGCAGCACCCGTTCCACCCACCGCTCCGGGGCCCCGGGCGGCCGGCCCCGGCAGAAAGCGCACACCATGGCACGCATCCACGACGACGTGACCCAGCTCGTCGGCAGGACCCCTCTCGTCCGCATCAACCGGCTGGAGGGCGCCGACCAGGCGACGGTCCTCGCCAAGCTCGAGTTCTACAACCCTGCGAACAGCGTGAAGGACCGCATCGGCGTCGCCATCATCGACGCGGCCGAGGCCTCCGGCGAGCTGCACCCCGGCGGGACGATCGTCGAGGGCACGAGCGGCAACACCGGCATCGCGCTCGCGATGGTGGGTGCCGCCCGCGGCTACAAGGTCGTCCTCACGATGCCCGAGACGATGTCCGTCGAGCGCCGGGTCCTCCTCCGCGCCTACGGAGCCGAGATCGTGCTCACCCCCGGCAGCGAGGGCATGCGCGGAGCGGTCGAGCGCGCCCGCGCGATCGTCGACGAGACCCCCGGCGCGATCCTCGCCCGCCAGTTCGAGAACGCTGCCAACCCCGAGGTGCACCGCCGCACCACCGCGGAGGAGGTCTGGGAGGACACCGACGGCGAGGTCGACGTCTTCGTGGCCGGCATCGGCACCGGCGGCACCATCACCGGAGTCGGCCAGGTGCTCAAGGAGCGCAAGCCCGGTGTGCAGATCATCGGAGTGGAGCCGATCGACTCCCCGCTCCTCACCCAGGGCACCGCCGGTCCGCACAAGATCCAGGGCATCGGCGCCAACTTCGTCCCCGCGATCCTCGACCGCGAGGTCTACGACGAGATCATCGACGTGACGCTCGACGACTCCGTGCGGGTGGCCCGCGAGATGGCCGCGCAGGAGGGGATCCTCGGCGGCATCTCCTCCGGCTCGATCATGTGGGCCGCCCTCGAGGTCGCGAAGCGCCCCGAGAACGCGGGGAAGACCATCGTCGCCATCGTCTGCGACTTCGGCGAGCGGTACATCTCGACCGTCCTGTACGAGGACCTCCGCAGCTGAGCCCCTCGAGACGAGGCGGGACGCCCCGCTCCGGACGCGACGGTCGGCCGGAGCGCCGCGTCCCGTCCGGACCGGAGCGTCCCGGGCTCCTCGCCCTGCTCCGCGAGGACGTCCGCACCGCCCGGGAGCGCGACCCCGCCGCCCGGAGCGCGGTGGAGGTCGTCCTCTCCTACCCGGGAGTGCATGCGGTCTGGGTGCACCGCGTCGCGCACGCCTGGTGGCGGCGGGGCCTCCGCCTGCCCGCCCGGCTGCTCAGCCAGGCGGCGCGCGCGGCGACCGGAGTGGAGATCCACCCCGGTGCGACCATCGGCCGGCGTCTGTTCATCGACCACGGCATGGGCGTCGTCATCGGCGAGACCGCGCGGATCGGCGACGACTGCATGCTCTACCACTCCGTCACGCTGGGCGGGAGGTCGGCCCGGCGCGAGCGTCGGCACCCCACGCTCGGCGACCGGGTGGTCGTCGGCGCCGGCGCGGTCGTCCTGGGCCCGCTCGTGCTCGGATCCGACGTCAGCGTGGGCGCGAACGCCGTCGTGGTGAAGGACGCGCCCGACGGGGCGGTGCTCGTCGGCATCCCGGCCCGCGATCTGCGCGATCAGGGCGGGGAGGAGGACCCGCTCGCCGAGTCCGGCCGCTCCACCGGCCCGGCGGGACGCGTCTAGCCGGCGACGCTCAGTCGTCGCCCCTCGGCGAGATGTCGCGCGGGGCGGTCTTGATCTGCGCGAAGGCGTCCAGTGCGTGCGCCCGCGTCTCCTTGAGGTCGACGAGGGGCGCCGGGTAGCCGTCCGCGCCTCCGGTCAGCGTGTCCCCTAGCGTCCACGGCTCGTGCACGGCGGCGCCCTCGACTCCGCCGAGCTCCGGCACGTTGTGGCGGATGTACTCGCCGGCCGGGTCGAACTTCCTCGACTGCGTGACCGGGTTGAAGACCCGGAAGAACGGCGACGCATCGGCTCCCGAGCCCGCGACCCACTGCCAGTTCGCGGCGTTGCTCGCTGGGTCCGCGTCCACCAGGGTGTCCCAGAACCACTCCTCGCCCACCCGCCAGTCGACCAGCAGGTTCTTGATCAGGAACGACGCGGTCACCATCCGGACCCGGTTGTGCATGTAGCCGGTGCTCCAGAGCTCGCGCATGCCGGCGTCCACCAGGGGGTAGCCGGTGCGCCCCTGGTGCCAGGCGTCGATCGCCTCCTGGCCGGGGCGTCCCCACGGGAAGGAGTCGAACCGGGTGTCGAAGTTCGCGGTCGCCAGATCCGGCCAGTGGAACAGCAGGTGGTAGCAGAACTCGCGCCAGAGCACCTCGGAGAGGAACCGGTCGCTGCCGTCGCCGCGGTGCAGGCCCTTCGCGTGCGCCTCCTCCAGGGCGTGCCACACCTGGAAGGGGCTGATCTCGCCCCACCTCAGGTGCGGGGAGAGGTTCGAGGTGGCGTCCTCCGCCGGCCGGTCGCGACCGTCGGCGTAGTCGTCGAGCTGCTCCGCGAGGAACGCGCGCAGCCGGTCGGCCGCCGCCTTCTCGCCGGGGACCCAGCGCTCGCGCAGCCCTCCCGCCCAGTCGGGACGCGTGGGCAGCAGCTCCCAGTCGTCGAGGGAGTCGGAGGCGATCTCTCCCGTGACGCCGTCGAGCGAGCGGGGGCGGGGGAGCGGCGCGCGCGGCGTCGGCTTGGCGCGGCAGGCGCGGGCGAAGGGCGTGTAGACGGAGTAGGGGCCGCCCGCGCCGGTCTGCACGGTCCACGGCTCGAACATCAGCGAGCCCTGGTGGCTCTCGGCCTCGAGGCCGCCGTTGCGGAGCGATTCCTTCACCGCCGCGTCGACGGTGCGCTCGGCCCTCCCGTAGCGGCGGTTCCAGTGCACGGCTCCGGCGCCGATCTCCTCGGCGAGCTGGAGGACGACGGCCTCGGCCGGCCCGCGGCGCAGGATCAGCGGGGCGCCGTGCTCGCGCAGGTCGGCGGCGAGGGCTGCGAGGCTGCCGTGCAGCCACCAGCGGGAGGCGCCCCCGAGCGGACGGATGCCCGCCGACTCCTCGTCGAGCACGTAGCAGACCGCGACGGGGCCGCCACGGTCGATCGCGGCGCGCAGAGCGGGGTTGTCGGCCAGGCGCAGGTCGTCGCGGAGCCAGACGAGGGTGGGGGAGGTGTCACTCATGGTGACCACCATGATCCGCGAGTCCCGCGCCGCGGCGAAGACCTGGCCGGTCGCTGCGGCCCGTGCTAGCGGGGACGGATCAGGCGGAGGCGATGCCGTCGCGGAGCTTGTCGCAGAGCGCGGTCAGCTGCTTCAGCTCGTCCTCGTCGAGGACGCCGCCGACCTGCTCCGAGATGGTCCTCATGTGGGTGAGCGCGACGCGGCGGAAGAGCGCGTAGCCCTCGTCGGTGATCGCGATGATCGTGCCGCGGGCGTCCGCCGGATCCTCGCTCTTCTCGACGCAGCCGCGGGCGGCGAGCCGGTCGATCAGCCTGCTGACGCTGGGCTGCGTCAGGAGGACGTGCCGGTTCAGGTCGCGCAGCCGTGCGCGCCGACCGGGCTGCCGGGTGAGGTTGAAGAGCACGTCGTACTCGTTCATCGAGATCTCCCGCGAGGGGAACTCGGTGCTCAGGGTGCGCATCACCTGGACCTGGGCGCGGAAGAGCGACTCCCAGGCGGCGACGGCCTCTCTCGACCCCACTGGTCCTCCTTCACGGCACTCAGGAAGCGGTTCCCTGACATCCAGACGCCGTACAGCCTACGCCGGGGTGCTGGGAGGAGGGGAGTCGGAGGAAGGGGGCCGGGGGAACGACAGAAGGCCGGCCGCTGAGGCGAGCGGCCGGCCTTCATTCCCTTGCACCAAGAGTGTCCTGCAATCACTTCTCGCGCTTCCCGCCACAGCAAACGGTCGACGCACTTGAACTATATAACGACCCGGTAACGACGCAACCCTCTCTTTCCTGAATCCTCCCTGAGCCGCCCCGCCCCGCCCGTCGCCGCGCCCGCCCGCGCTCCGCACGACTCTCTCCTGACCCAGGACGCCCCGTCTGCTGCCTCCGACGTCCGCACCGAACCGCAGCCCATCCCTGACCGTCGACGGACACGACGAGCACCCCCTGCCCTCGTC
>NZ_PSWC01000018.1:0-80101 GCF_002931535.1 Rathayibacter sp. AY1C6
CCCGGCCCCCGCCGGATCCCCCCGGTGCGCCGTGCCCGGCCCACCGACCCACGAACGAAGGACGAAGCCACCTGTGGCCGATCACTACGAAGTGCTGGGCGTCGACCGCGACGCCTCCGCCGACGAGATCAAGAAGGCGTACCGCCGACTCGCCCGCGAGCTGCACCCCGACGTCAACCCGAGCGCGGACGCCTCCGAGCGCTTCAAGCTCGTCACGCACGCCTACGACGTCCTGAGCGACGCCCAGCAGCGGGCGCAGTACGACCGCGGGCCCCAGGAGGGCTTCGGCGGCGGCGGCCAGGGCTTCGGCGGGTTCGGCGACATCTTCGAGACCTTCTTCGGGCAGGGCGCGCAGGGCTCGTCTCGCGGGCCGCGCTCCCGCCGCGAGCGCGGCCAGGACGCCCTGCTGCGCGTGGAGGTCTCGCTCGACGAGGTCATCTTCGGCACCCACCGCGACCTCGAGGTCGACACGGCGGTGCTCTGCGAGACGTGCCAGGGCTCGTGCTGCCAGCCCGGCACCTCGCCGGTGACCTGCGACATCTGCCACGGCTCCGGCCAGATCCAGCGCACGGTCCGCTCGCTCCTGGGCAATGTGATGACGGCCAGCCCCTGCGGCACCTGCCGCGGCTACGGCACCGTCATCGCGACCCCCTGCTCCACCTGCCAGGGCCAGGGACGCGTCCGCGCCCGCCGCACCATCCCCGTCGACGTCCCCGCGGGAGTCGACACGGGCCTGCGCCTGCAGATGCCCGGCAGCGGCGAGGTCGGCCCGGCCGGCGGCCCCAACGGCGACCTGTACCTCGAGATCAAGGTCAAGCACCACGACGTCTTCAGCCGCAACGGCGACGACCTTCTCTGCACCCTCGAGGTGCAGATGACGGACGCGATCCTCGGCTCCACGGCGTCGCTCAAGGCGCTCGACGGGGACATCGAGATCGAGATCAAGCCGGGCACGCAGAGCACCGAGATCGTCACGATCAAGGGACGCGGAGTCACGCGCCTGCGCGGCAGCGGACGCGGCGACCTCCGCATCGGCATCCAGGTCGTCACCCCGACGAAGCTGGGCCACCGCGAGCGGGAGCTGGTCCAGGAGCTGGCGAAGCACTACAAGCCGCAGAAGCCCGCGCTGACCCACTTCCAGCAGGGCCTGTTCTCCAAGCTCCGCGACCGCTTCCTGGGCTGAGCCCGTGGCGCACCACTACATCGACGAGTCGCTGGACTCCGAGGGCTTCATCGTCGGGGGCCGGCTCGCGCTCACCGGCGCGGAGGCACGGCACGCCGCGACCGTCAGCCGGATCCGCGCGGGCGAGAGCGTCCGGGTCGGGGATGGGCGCGGACTCGTCGCGACCGCGGTCGTCGAGAGCGCGGAGCCGGCGCGAGTGGTGCTCGTCGTGGAGTCGGTGCAGGAGTCCCCGGTGCCGTCCCCGCGCCTGGTCCTCGTGCAGGCCCTCGCGAAGGGCGACCGCGACGAGCTCGCCGTGCAGGCGGCGACCGAGCTCGGGGTGGACGAGGTCGTCCCGTGGCAGGCCGCGCGGTCGATCTCGCGGTGGTCCGGCCCGAAGGAGGAGAAGGGGCGCGAGCGCTGGCGCGCCATCGTGCGCGAGGCGAGCAAGCAGTCGCTGCGCCCCCGGGTGCCCGAGGTCGCGCCGCTCGAGCAGGTGCGCGGTCTCGTCGCGCGCGCCGCGACGTCCCGCGTGCTGGTCCTCGAGCCCTCGGCGCAGGCGCGGCTCTCCCAGGTGGTCCCGGACGGACGCGACCTGGTGCTCGTCGTCGGGCCCGAGGGCGGCATCGCTCCGGAGGAGCTGCGGCTGCTCGCGGAGGCGGGCGCCGAGGCCGTCGCGCTCGGCGACTCCGTCCTGCGCACCTCGACCGCAGGTCCCGCCGCCATCGCCGTCCTCTCGGCCCGCCTGGGCCGCTGGTGACGCTCCTCCACAGCCGACTCGGGGCGCCGGAGCAGGGTGCCGTGGGCGAACGCGGCACCCGTCGCGCACGGGCCCCGTTTAAGATGGGTGCATGAGCGAACCCACCGTCTTCACGCGAATCGTCCAGGGCGAGATCCCGGCCGATGTGGTGTTCGAGAACGAGCGCATCCTCGCGATCACCGACATCGAGCCGAAGGCGCCCGTCCACCTCCTCGTCTTCCCGAAGACCCAGGAGCACGCCACGGTCGCCGCCCTCGCCGCCGCCGATCCCGCCCTGCTCGCCGAGATGGTGCAGGTCGCCCAGTCGCTCGCCGACGCCCACAGCAACGGTCAGTTCCGCCTCGTCTTCAACTCCGGCGAAGAGGCGGGCCAGACCGTGTTCCACGTGCACGCCCACGTCCTGGGCGGCCACCAGACGGAAGGCTCCCTTGCCACCGGTTGAGAACACGGGCGCGAGCCCCGACGAGCGTCCCGCCCCCGGCGCGGACGCGTCCGAGACGACGCGGCGCGTCGTCGCCGTCGACGGAGTCGCGATGGTGCGCCTCCTCGGACCCCAGGACCGCCTCATCCGAGCGGTCGAAGGACGATTCCCCGATGTCCGGGTGCACGTGCGCGGCAACGAGGTGACGCTCGACGGCGAGCGCGAGCCCGTCGCCGCGGCGACGCGCCTGGTGGAAGAACTGGTGCGCATGACCGCGAGCGGGCACGATCTCGACCCGGAGGGCGTGCGCGAGTCCGCCCGCATCCTGCAGAACGGCGGGCCGGTGAGCCCGGCCGAGGCGTTCGGCCAGGCCATCCTCACGGCACGCGGACGGAGCGTGAGGCCCAAGACGCTCGGGCAGCGCGAGTACGTCGACGCGGTCGATCAGAACACCATCGTCTTCGGCATCGGCCCGGCCGGAACCGGCAAGACCTACCTGGCGATGGCGAAGGCCGTGCAGTCGCTGCAGCGCAAGGAGGTCGAGCGGATCATCCTGACCCGCCCGGCGGTCGAGGCGGGGGAGCGGCTGGGCTACCTGCCAGGCTCGCTCACCGACAAGATCGACCCGTACCTGCGCCCGCTCTACGACGCGCTGAACGAGATGATGGACCCAGAGATCGTCCCGAAGCTGCTCGCGGCCGGCACGATCGAGGTCGCACCGCTCGCCTACATGCGCGGGCGCACGCTCAACAACTCGTTCGTCGTGCTCGACGAGGCGCAGAACACGACGCCCGAGCAGATGAAGATGTTCCTCACCCGCCTCGGCTTCGGCTCCAAGATGGTCGTCACCGGCGACATCACCCAGGTCGACCTGCCGACCGGCGCGAGCGGACTCCGCCTCGTGACGCGCGTGCTCGACGGCATCGACGACATCCACTTCTCGCGCCTGACCAGCGAGGACGTGGTGCGCCACAGCCTGGTCGGCCGCATCGTGGACGCGTACACCGAGTACGACCAGCAGAAGCAGGCGCAGCACTTCGAGCGCGAGCAGGCCCGGGAGTTCGCGAACCGCGCCGAGCGCCGCGGCCAGGCCGCCCGCCCGCCCGGCGACCGCCAGCCTCCGCGCGGCTGAGCCCGCCCGCCCTTAGAACCGAAGGAAGACCCGCCCCCGTGAGCATCGAGATCAACAACGAGTCGAGCGTCCCCGTCGACGAGGCCGCCCTGCTGCGCCTCGCCGGCTACGCGCTCGACTCGCTCCACGTGCACCCCGACGCCGAGCTCGCGATCGTGCTGGTCGACGAGGGCGCGATGGAGCAGCTGCACGTGCAGTGGATGGACGAGCCGGGGCCGACCGACGTGCTCAGCTTCCCGATGGACGAGCTGCGGCCCGGGACCGAGGACGAGCAGACCCCCGCGGGGCTCCTCGGCGACATCGTGCTCTGCCCGCAGGTCGCGCAGTCCCAGGCCGAGTCGGCCGGCCACTCCGTGCTCGACGAGCTGCAGCTGCTGACCGCCCACGGGCTCCTGCACCTGCTCGGCTTCGATCACGCCGAGCCGGAGGAGGAGCGCGAGATGTTCGGCATCCAGCGCGACATCCTGGTCGGCTTCCACATCAGCGAGCGACGCCGCTAGAGCGCGCCGTGCCCACTCTCCAGCTCCTCATCGCCGCCCTCGCGCTCGTCGCCGTCGGCGGCTGGTTCGCCGCGACCGACGCCGCACTCGGCGTCCTCTCGCGCAGCGACCTGCTCGACATGGCCCAGCACTCCCGCAGCGCCCGCGCTCTCCGCGCGATCGCGGGCGACATGAGCGCCCACGTCAACGTCGTCAACTTCTCGCGGATCGCGGCCGAGACGACGGCCGCGGTGTTCGTCACCACGGTGCTGGTCGTCGAGGTCCCGCAGCTCTGGCTCGCGCTCCTGCTGGCGGTCCTGATCATGGCGGCGGTCTCGTTCGTCCTGGTCGGCTCCAGCCCCCGCAGCGTCGGGCGCGCGAACGCGCGTGCGGTCCTGTCCACCAGCGCCTCGCTCGTGCACGTGCTCCGGCTCGCGCTGGGCCCGGTCGCGCACGGGCTCGTGGCTCTCGGCAACCGGGTGACGCCGGGGACCGGGCGCTCGGCGGGGTTCTCCTCCGAGGAGCAGCTGCTCAGCATGGTCGACGAGGCGACGGAGCAGGACGTGCTCGAGCAGGACGACCGCGAGCTGATCCACTCGATCTTCGAGTTCAACGACACCTTCGTGCGCGAGGTGATGGTGCCCCGCACCGACATGGTGACGATCGAGGCGACCTCCTCCGTCGGCGCCGGCATGGGGCTCCTGCTGAGCCGCGGCATCTCCCGGCTCCCCGTCATCGGCGACGGCGTCGACGACGTCCTCGGCGTGCTCTACCTGCGCGACGTGGCCCGGCACACCTACGAGCGGCCGGACGACGACGACACGGTCGCCGATCTCGCGCGCCCCGCGCTGTTCGTGCCCGAGTCGAAGAAGGCCGACGAGCTGCTCCGCCAGATGCAGCTCGAGTCCAACCACCTCGCGATGGTGGTCGACGAGTACGGCGGCATCGCGGGCCTGGTGACGCTGGAGGACCTGATCGAGGAGCTCGTCGGCGACATCTCCGACGAGTACGACCGCGAGGTCGACCTCTTCGAGGAGACGGCGCCCGGGGTCTACCGCGTCTCGGCGCGCCTGCCGGTGGACGAGCTCGGCGAGCTGTTCGAGCTCGACCTCGAGGACGACGACGTCGACTCGGTCGGCGGACTGCTGACCAAGGCCTACGGGCGCCTCCCCGAGCGCGGCGCGACGGCGCGGATCGGCGGAGTGCTGCTCGAGGCCGAGCAGGCGGACCCGCGCCGTGGGACCATCTCCACGGTGATCGTCCGCCGCGATCCCGATCTGGACACCGCCGGCGAGCCCGGCACCGGCCCCGTCGCGATCATCGCGGACGGCGGCACCACCACCCCCAGCCCGAGCACGGCTCCCACCCGCGGAGCCACGGGCGATCAGCACGAGGACGCACGATGACCGACACCACTCCCGCCGCCGCTCCCTACCGGGCGGGCTTCGTGTCCTTCGTCGGCCGCCCGAACGTGGGCAAGTCGACGCTCACGAACGCCCTCGTCGGCGAGAAGATCGCCATCACGAGCTCGAAGCCCCAGACCACGCGGCGCGCTATCCGCGGAGTGGTGCACCGCACCGACGGCCAGCTGATCGTCGTCGACACCCCCGGCATCCACCGGCCGCGCACGCTTCTCGGCGAGCGGCTGAACTCGCTCGTCACCTCGACCCTCGGCGACGTCGACGTCATCGGGATGCTGTTCCCGGCGGACGAGCCGATCGGCCCCGGAGACCGCTTCATCAACGAGCAGCTCGACTCCTTCCCGCGCGCCCGGAAGGTCGCGATCGTCTCGAAGGTCGACCTCTCCTCGAAGAAGTCCGTGGCGAAGCAGCTGCTCGCCGTCTCGGAGCTGCGCGAGTGGGACACGATCGTGCCGATCTCGGCCGTGACCGAGGAGCAGCTGGACGTCCTGGCCGTCGAGCTCCTGCGCCTGATGCCGGTCTCGCCCGCCCTCTACCCGGAGGAGGCGGTGACCGACGAGGACCTGTCCTCGCGGATCGCCGAGTTCATCCGCGAGGCCGCCCTCGAGGGCGTCTCGGACGAGCTGCCGCACTCCCTCGCCGTGACGCTCGACGACATGGTCGAGCGCGAGGACGGCTCGCTGATCGACATCTACGCCAACGTCTTCGTGGAGCGCGACAGCCAGAAGGGCATCATCATCGGCAAGGGCGGCCAGCGCCTGCGCGAGGTGGGAGCCGTCTCCCGCGAGCAGATCGAGCGCCTGCTGGGCCGCCGCGTGTTCCTCTCCATCCGGGTGAAGGTCGCCAAGGAGTGGCAGCGCGACCCGAAGCTGCTGGGGCGCCTGGGCTTCTGACGCCGGAGGACGACCGCGGTCACCCTCCAGGACGACGCCCCCGGGCGCGCGGACCCGTAGCGTGGTCCTCATGCGCGCCCTCCTCGACCGACCGGCGGCCCTGCCGATCGCCGGGGCGCTGCTCGCCGCCCTCCACCTGCTGCTCGGGCTCACCGGGGTCACTCCGACCGAGCGGATCGCCGGCGGCCTCGTGCTCGCGCTGGCCCTCGCCGTCGCGGGATTCCTGCCCGCGCTCGCCCCCTCGCTCGTCGCGGTCGGCGCGCTCGCCGACGGAGGCGTCCTGCTCGGCGGTGTCCCCGTCGACGGGGTGCTCGTCGGCCTGGTCGTCCTCTGGCAGACGACCCGCCGGGTGGGCCCCTGGACCCGTGCCCTGGCGCTCGCGGGCGGCCTGATCCTCGCCGGGATCGGCGGCGTCACCGTCGCGCTCGGCCTCTCCGGCCCGCTCGATCCGTCCGGGCTCCCGGCGCGCGTGGAGTTCGTGGTCCTCGCCCTGGTCGCCCTCGCGGTCGCCTCCGTGCTCGGTGCGGCGAAGGTCCTCGTGTACCTCAACGCGCTGCGGGCGCCGGTCCTCGCGGGCGATCGGATCGACGCGCTGCTGACCCGGGTCGCCGGTCCGCAGGACCCCTTCGCGGTGGGGGTCGCCGGTGGTCAGGCGCTGGTGCTCCTCCTCGTCGCCGGCCTCCCGTTCGCCGGGGTGGACGGCGCGATGCAGCTGCTGGTCGCGGGCGTGCTCGCGGTCGCGCTGGTGCTGCACCGGCGGTCCCCGGTCCTCGCCCTCTCGATCGCCTGGGCCGGTGCCGCCCTCCAGATGAGCGCGAGCCTCGCTCCCGGACCCGCGGATCTGGCCATCCTGGCCGTCCTCTTCGGCGCCGGCGCGTCGGAGTCGCGGCGGGTGCGGATCGCGGGCGCGGTGTCGGCCGTCCTCGGCGCCGTGGTCGCCGTCGTCTACCTCGTCCTCGTCTTCGACCTCGTCGCGAGCGCCTACGACGGCCTGCTGTCGGCCGGCGCCACCTTCGGCGGGATCCTCGCGACGCTCGGCCTCTCCTGGACCATCGGACTGCTCTCCCGCTCGGTCCGCCGGGCGCGGGAGGGCCAGACCCTGCGCGCGCAGGCCGAGCAGGAGCGCGCGCGGGCGCAGCGCGAGCTCGACACCGTGGAGGAGCGCAACCGGATCGCCCGCGACATGCACGACGTCGTCGCCCACTCCCTCGCCGTCGTGATCGCGCAGGCCGACGGCGCGCGCTACCTCGGCGCCACCAGCCCCGAGCAGACCGACGCCGCGCTGCTGACCATCTCCTCCGTCGCCCGGGACGCCCTCGGCGACGTGCGCGTGCTCCTCGCCCAGCTGCGGCACTCGCAGAGCGACGGCCCGCAGCCCGGCGCCCGCGACCTGCCGGCCCTCCTCGACAGCGTGGGCGGAGCGGGAGCCCCCGTCCGCGCCGAGCTCGCCGTCGACCTGGAGGCGGTGCCGCGCGCCGTCGGTCTGGCCCTGTACCGCATCGCCCAGGAGGCGACCACGAACGCTCTCCGCCACGGCCGCCCGGGCTCGCCGCTCGACATCGCCCTGCGCCAGGACGGCGGCGAGCTCGCCCTGACCGTGCGCAACGCCCGGTGCGCCGACGTCGAGCGCGACTCCCTGCCGGGCGAGGGCCACGGCCTGGTCGGCATGCGCGAGCGCGCCGCGCTCGTCGGGGGAGTGCTCGCCGCCGGCCCGGTCGGGGACGACTTCGTCGTCGACGCGCGCCTGCCCTCCTCCCCGTCCCTCGCCCGCACCGCCCCACCCCTCGCCTCCGGAGGCAGCCCCGCATGACCGACACCATCCGCCTCGTCCTCGTCGACGACCAGGCCCTCTTCCGCGCCGGCATCCGCATGCTGCTCGGCTCGCAGCCCGACCTCGAGGTGGTCGGGGAGGCCTCGGACGGGGCGGAGGGCGCGGAGCTGGTCGCGCGGCTGGCCCCCGACGTCGTGCTGATGGACATCCGGATGCCGGGCGTCGACGGGATCGAGTCGACCCGGCGGATCCTCGCGGACGCGCAGGAGCGGCGGGTCGAGCCTCCGCGCATTCTCGTGCTGACCACCTTCGACCTCGACGAGGCGGCCGCGCGCGCCATCCGGGCGGGCGCGAGCGGCTTCCTCCTGAAGGACACGGAGCCCGGCTTCCTCCTCGCCTCCGTCCGCACCGTGCACGCGGGGACCGCCGTGGTCGCCGCCTCCGCGACCCGCGAGCTCTTCGAGCACTTCGGAGCGGCGGGCAGCGGACGGGAGACCCCGCCCGCCTTCGCGACCCTCACCGACCGCGAGCGCGAGATCTTCCACCTGGCCGCGCGGGGGATGAGCAACACCGAGATCGCGCGCGCCGAGTTCCTGAGCGAGGCGACGGTGAAGACGCACATCAGCCGCACCCTCGGCAAGCTCGGCCTGCGCGACCGCGTGCAGCTGGTGGTCTACGCCTACGAGAACGGCCTGGTCTCCTAGCGCGGGACGCCGGGGTGACGCGCCGCGGGGGCGGTGCTACCCTGACCGGGTGCGCTTCGGACAGCTCCTCCTTCTCCGCCGCGACGAGATCTGATCCTCAGGCCATCCTCGTCGCGGAGTCCGTCGTCGGCTGAACCATCCCTCGCCCGCGAGGTCGATCCGCATCCGGATCCCCGCGAGACCGCCCGACCGGCACCGCCCACCAGCGGAGCCGCACGCGAGCGGGATCGGTCACGAGCGAGAACAGACACGTGCGCACCACTGCGCCGGGAGAGCACCTCATGCTGAACAACCAGAAGCCGTCGCCCATGCCGATCGGCAAGTACCGCCCCTTCCACGAGCTGATCGCCGTGGACCTGCCCGACCGCACCTGGCCGTCGAAGCGCATCACCGCCGCGCCCCGCTGGTGCGCCGTGGACCTCCGCGACGGCAACCAGGCGCTCATCGACCCGATGAGCCCCGAGCGCAAGCGCATCATGTTCGATCTGCTGGTCCGGATGGGCTACAAGGAGATCGAGGTCGGGTTCCCGAGCGCGAGCCAGACCGACTTCGACTTCGTGCGCAGCCTCATCGAGGAGGGCGCGATCCCCGAGGACGTCACCATCCAGGTGCTGACCCAGGCCCGCGACCACCTGATCGAGCGCACCTACGAGTCGATCCGCGGCGCGCGCCAGGCGATCGTGCACCTCTACAACTCCACGAGCGTGCTGCAGCGCGAGGTCGTGTTCCGCAAGGACCGTCAGGGCATCATCGACATCGCGCTGGCCGGCGCCCGCAAGTGCCGCGAGATGGAGTCGACCGTCCCCGGCACGGCCGTCTACTACGAGTACTCGCCCGAGAGCTACACCGGCACCGAGCTCGACTTCGCCCGCGAGATCTGCGATCGCGTCGTCGAGGTCTTCGAGCCGACTCCCGAGCGCAAGGTCATCCTGAACCTGCCCGCCACCGTCGAGATGGCCACCCCGAACGTCTACGCCGACTCGATCGAGTGGATGAGCCGCAACCTCGCGCAGCGCGAGAACATCGTGCTGTCGCTGCACCCCCACAACGACCGCGGCACGGCCGTGGCGGCCGCCGAGCTGGGCTACCTGGCCGGCGCGGACCGGATCGAGGGCTGCCTCTTCGGCAACGGCGAGCGCACCGGCAACGTCGACCTGGTCGCGCTGGGCGTGAACCTGTTCACCCAGGGGATCGACCCGCAGATCGACTTCAGCGACATGGACGGCATCAAGCGCACCGCCGAGTACTGCAACCAGCTGCCCGTGCCCGAGCGCAGCCCCTGGGCGGGCGACCTGGTCTTCACCGCCTTCAGCGGCTCGCACCAGGACGCCATCAAGAAGGGCTTCGAGGCGATGCACGCCGAGGCCGAGCGGACCGGCCGCAGCGTCGACGAGCTCACCTGGGCCGTGCCCTACCTGCCGGTGGACCCGAAGGACCTGGGCCGCTCCTACGAGGCGGTCATCCGCGTCAACTCGCAGTCCGGCAAGGGCGGAGTCGCGTACCTGCTGAAGACGGACCACGCGCTCGACCTGCCGCGCCGACTGCAGATCGAGTTCTCGGGCGTCGTGCAGGCCAAGACCGACGCCGAGGGCGGCGAGGTCACGAGCGAGCAGATCTGGACGGTGTTCCAGGACGAGTACCTGCCGGCGCCCGCCGAGCGCGCCGACGAGAAGTGGGGCCGCTTCGAGCTGCTGCGCACGAACACGTCGAGCGATCTGGGCGGCAGCATCGCGCTGGACGCGGTCCTCCGGGTGGGCGACGAGCGCGTCTCGGCCAGCTCGCGGGGCAACGGCCCGATCAACGCTTTCGAGGCCGTGCTGGAGCAGCAGGGCGTCGAGGTCCGGGTCCTCGACTACGTCGAGCACGCGCTCAGCGCCGGCGGCGACGCGCTGGCCGCCTCGTACGTCGAGTGCACGGTGAACGGCCGCACCCTGTGGGGCGTGGGCGTGGACGCCGACATCTCGACCGCCTCCCTCAAGGCCATCGTCTCTGCCGTCAACCGCGCCCTGCGCGAGGAGGTCCCGGTCCGCGAGCTGGCCGGCGCCTCCGCCTGATCGGGCCCGATCCCCGCCGGGGGAGCCGTGATGCGTCGCGGCTCCCCCGGCGTTCCCGTGCGCGGACCGCGCGGGACTCCGCTCCCTGCGTCCGGGTCGGCCGCCGCTAGGTCCGGCGGCGCCAGCGCAGGCGCGGCACCCCGCTGAGCGCGCGCTGCTCGGGCAGGCTCCAGCCGTAGCGGACCGCGAGCAGGCGGATGACCGTGGTCACGCCCACCGCGAGCGGCGCGGCGAAGTCGATCGTCACTCCGAAGCGCAGCGCGAGGACCAGGACGCCGGTGCCCACCGAGGCGGCGACCGCGTAGAGCGAGCCGACGTGCATCAGCGCGATCGGCCGGTTCAGCAGGATGTCTCGGACGACGGATCCGCCGACGGCCGAGACGGTGCCGACGAACACGGCCGGCACCTCCGGCACGCCGAGCGACAGGGCCTTCGTGGTGCCGATCGCGCCGAAGAGCCCGAGGGTCAGCGCGTCGAGGGCGGTGATCGTCCCGTCGACCCGGTTCAGCAGGTGCTGGAGCAGCATCCCGAGCAGGGAGGCGGTCACCGCGACGATCAGGTACGCGTCGGTGTGCAGGGCCACCAGGGGCGTCTGGAGCAGCAGATCGCGGAGCACGCCGCCGCCGAGGCCGGTGGCCGTGCCGATGATCGTGACGCCGAGCAGGTCGATCCGGCGGTCGCGGAACTCGCCCGCGAACATCGCGCCCTGGAGGCAGCCGATGGCGATCGCGAGCAGGTCGGCCCAGGCCGGGATCTCGAAGAGGGAGGCTGCCACCCGGACATCGTTCCACGGCGCGGGCCCTGCTCCGGCCGGGCTGCCAGCCGGGTGTCGGGGGTCGGGGGGATAATCGGTGGATGCCCACCTATCGCGACGAAGCCGTGGTGCTCCGCACGCACAAGCTGGGCGAGGCCGATCGCATCGTGACGCTGCTCTCGCGCAGCCACGGCAAGATCCGCGCGGTGGCGAAGGGCGTGCGCAAGACCGGCTCCAAGTTCGGCTCGCGGCTCGAGCCGTTCATGGTCGCCGACCTCCAGCTCTACGAGGGCCGGAGCCTCGACATCGTCACGCAGGCCGAGTCGCTCGGCGCCTACGGTGCGCTGATCGCCGCCGACTACGACAGCTACACGGCCGCGAGCGCGATGGTCGAGACGGCGGACCGCCTCACCGACGCGGACGCCTCCCTGCAGCAGTACCTGCTGCTCGTCGGGGCCCTGCGATCGCTCTCGAAGCACGAGCACGAGCCGGTGCTGACGCTCGACTCCTACCTCCTGCGGGCGCTCTCGATCGCGGGCTGGGCGCCCAGCTTCGAGGACTGCGCGCGCTGCGGCGCCCCCGGGCCCCACGGCGCGGTCGTGGTGCAGCTCGGAGGCGTCGTCTGCGCCGACTGCACGCCGCCCGGAGCACCGCGGGTCGCTCCGGAGGTCGTGGTCCTGCTGGGTGCGCTGCTCACGGGAGACTGGGCCCACGCCGAGACCACCGAGCCGACCACGCGGTCGCGGGCGAGCGGAGTGGTCGCCGCCTACACGCAGTTCCACCTCGAACGCGGTCTGAGATCCCTGGAGCACGTCACCCGATGAAGCCCTTCACCCACAAGGACGCCGAGCCGTACCGCCCTCTCGACTGGACCGGGATCCACCCGCCCGCGATCCCGCGGAAGGCCGTTCCGGGGCACGTCGCCATCGTGATGGACGGGAACGGCCGCTGGGCGAACTCCCGCGGCCTGACGAGGATCGAGGGGCACAAGCGCGGCGAGACGGCGCTGCTGGACGTCGTGGCCGGAGCGATCCAGATCGGCGTGAAGCACCTCAGCGTCTACGCGTTCTCGACCGAGAACTGGAAGCGCTCGCCCGAGGAGGTGCGCTTCCTGATGGGCTTCAACCGCGACGTGCTGCACCGCCGCCGCGATCAGCTCAACGAGTGGGGCGTGCGCATCCGCTGGGCCGGGCGGAAGCCGCGCCTGTGGGCGTCGGTGATCAACGAGCTGCAGTTCGCCGAGCGGATGACCGCGGGCAACGACGTGCTCACCCTCACCATGTGCGTCAACTACGGCGGGCGCACCGAGATCGCCGACGCGGTGCAGCGGCTCGCCGCCGAGGTCCAGGCGGGGCGGCTCAAGCCCTCCGGCATCTCCGAGAAGACCATCGCCAAGGCGCTCTACGTGCCCGAGATGCCGGACGTCGACCTCTTCGTGCGCTCCTCCGGCGAGCAGCGCACCAGCAACTTCCTGCTCTGGCAGAGCGCCTACGCCGAGATGGTGTTCCTCGACCGGCTCTGGCCGGACTTCACGCGGACCGACCTCTGGGACGCGATCGAGCACTACTCCGGCCGCTCCCGCCGCTTCGGCGGCGCGGTCGACGTGCCGGGGGCCTCCTCGTGATCCGGGCCGGGATCGTCGGCTTCGGGCTCGCCGGCAGCGTCTTCCACGGTCCGTTCCTCGCGGCCGACCCGGCTTTCGAGGTCGTCGCCGTCTCCACCCGCGACGCCGGTCGGAGGGCCGCGGCCTCCGCCGCGCATCCGGAGGCCCGGATCGTGCCCGACCTCGACGCGGTGCTCGCCGAGCGGCCGGAGCTGGTCGTGCTCGCCTCGCCGCCGTCGGTGCACCGGGAGCAGGCCGTCCGGGTGCTCGAGGCCGGTGTCGCCGTCGTGATCGACAAGCCCTTCGCACCGAGCGCCGCCGACGCGGATGCGATCATCACCGCCTCCGAGCGGAGCGGTGCGCCCGTCTTCGTCTTCCAGAACCGGCGCTGGGACGCCGATCTGCTCACCCTCCGCCGCCTCCTGGGCGAAGGGGTCCTCGGCGAGGTCCTCCGCTTCGAGTCGACCTTCGAGCGCTGGAGCGCGCCGAAGACGGGCCGGTGGCAGAGCGAGACGGGTCCGGCCGAGGGTGGCGGGATCCTCTTCGATCTCGGCAGCCACCTGGTCGACCAGGCGCTGCTGCTGTTCGGCCCGGCGGTCGTCACGGCGGCCGAGACCCGGACCGTCCATGAGGGCTCCGCGAGCGAGGACGACGCGTTCGTCTCGCTCCTGCATCACAGCGGCGTCCGCTCCCACCTCACCATGAGCCGCGTCGCCCGGGCGACCGGCCCCCGCTTCCGCGTGCTCGGCACCCGCGCCGCCTTCAGCGTCGACGGTCTCGATCCGCAGGAGACCGCGCTCCGCACCGGCGGCGCCCGACCGGACGACGACGGCTTCGGCGAGGTCGCGCCGGAGGGATGGGGCGTCCTCGTCGACGACTCCGGCGCACACCCCGTGCCGAGTGAGCGGGGACGATACGCCGCGTTCCTCGAGCAGGTCGCGCGGTCCCTCCAGGACGGCGCTCCCTCGCCGGTCGACGTCCGCGAGGCCCGCGAGGTCGTCGCCGTGCTCGAGCAGGCGCACGCCCTCGCCGCCCGCTGACCGGGCCCGCCGCCGACGCGCCCGGTCGCTCCCCGGTCTTGGCGATCCGGCTCCGGAGCGTCATCCTCGAGAGGTGAGCACCGCACTGCCGAACTCCGCCGACCTGCGCGCGCGCTTCGCCGGTGCCCGCGGCTACCACAACGCCTGCACCCTCGGTCTGCCGCCGCGGGAGACCGTCGAGGCGCTGCGGGCGGACCTCGACGGCTGGTCGTCCGGGGAGAGCACGGCCGCCGCCTACGGCGCTGTCGCCGAGCGCGCGCGTGCCTCGTTCGCCGCGATCTCCGGCGTTCCGGTCGACCGGGTCGCCATCGGCTCGCAGACCTCCGCCATGGCCGCCGTGCTCGCCGCCTCGCTGCCCGACGGGGCCCGCGTGCTCTGCGTGGACGGCGACTTCTCCTCCATCGTGTTCCCCTTCCTCGCCCAGGCGCACCGCGGAGTGACCGTGCGCTCCGTCGCGCTCGAGGCGCTGGCCGACTCCGTCGAGGACGGGGACGACCTCGTCGTCTTCTCCGCCGTGCAGTCCAGCAGCGGAGCGCTCGCCGATCTCGACGCCGTCCTCGAGGCGGCTGCGCGCCACGGAGTGCGGACCGCGTGCGACCTGACGCAGGCGGCCGGCGTCCTGCCGGTCGACGCCTCCCGCTTCGACGCGACCCTCACCCACGCCTACAAGTGGCTGTGCTCGCCGCGCGGAGTGGCGTTCCTCACCGTCTCGCCCGACTACGCGGCTGAGCTCGTCCCCGTGCAGGCGGGCTGGTACTCGGGGGAGGACGTGTGGTCGTCCTGCTACGGACCGGCCATGCACCTGGCCGAGAACGCCCGCCGCTTCGACGTCTCGCCGGCCTGGCAGGCGTTCGCCGGCGCCGAGGCGTCGCTCGCCCTGTTCCGCTCGCTCGACCTCGACGCGGTCTGGGCGCACGCCTCCGGCCTCGGCGACCTGCTGTGCGAGCGGCTGGACCGGGAGCCTCAGCACCGGGCGCTCGTGTCCTGGCCGGACGAGGGGGGAGCGGACCTGGAGCGGCTGCAGGCCGCGGGTCTGCGCGTCTCGGGCCGCGGCGGCCGGCTCCGCATCGCCTTCCACCTCTGGAACGACGAGTCCGACGTGGACGAGCTCGTCCGCGTGCTGCGGGAATAGCGGGGCGCCCCCTCCGTTGTCCTGGGGGTGAGTGCTGAGCCGAGCCCCCTGTCCGTCGACGTCTGGTCCGACATCGCCTGCCCCTGGTGCTACATCGGGAAGCGCCGGTTCGAGCGCGGGCTCGAGGCCTTCCGCGCCGCGCACCCCGAGGCTCCGGAGGTCGTCGTGGAGTACCGCAGCTTCGAGCTCTCGCCGGACACGCCGGAGGACTACCGCGGGGGAGAGGCGGCGTTCCTCGCCGAGCACAAGGGGATCCCGGAGGCGCAGGCGCAGCAGATGCTCGACTCCGTCACGGCGATCGCGGCGAGCGTCGGCCTCGACTACCACTTCGAGTCGGTGCGCCACGTCAAGACGGTCACCGCCCACCAGGCGCTCCACCACGCCAAGGAGAACGGACTGCAGCTCGAGCTCGTCGAGCGTCTCCTGAGCGCGTACTTCGTCGAGGGCCGCGACCTGGCCGATCCGGAGGTGCTCGCCTCGCTCGCCGGCGAGGTCGGGCTCGACCCGGCGGAGACGCGCCGCGCTCTCGAGGACCGGCGCTACCTCGGGCGGGTGCAGTCCGACATCGCCCAGGCCCGCGAGTACGGGATCTCGGGGGTGCCGTTCTTCGTCCTCGACGGGCGCTTCGGCGTCTCCGGCGCCCAGGAGCCGGCGGCGTTCACCGAGGTCCTCGAGCACGTGCTGGAGCAGCGGGCGGCCGTCGCGTGAGCGGGCCGTTCGAGATGCTCGGCGACTCCGGCGGGCCGCTGTGCGAGGACGGCGTCTGCGCCGTGCCGCAGGCCGCGGAAGCGCAGGCCGAGGTGCCGCCGATCAGCGCGGAGGCTCCTCCACGGTGATGTCGGCCACGGTCGCGCCGTAGGCGGCCACGAGGGCGTCCGCGTCGACGAAGGCGCTGCGCCCGTCGGCGCCCGCACCCATCGCGACGCGGCGGCCGAGGATCCGCTCGTCGGCGTAGACCGGCCAGGCCTTCGTGGAGCCGATCGGGGTGATCGTGCCGCGCCGGTAGCCGGTCGCCTCGAGGGCGGCCGTCTCGTCCGGGAGGCGGAGCTTGTTCACTCCGACCACCGCGCGCAGCTTCGGCCACGCGATCTGCCGCCCGCCGGGGACGAGGGCGAACAGGTAGCCGCCGTCGTGGCGCTTCACCACGAGCGACTTCACGATGTCGCCGGGCTCGATGCCGAGCAGCGCGGCCGCCTCGTGCAGGCTGCCGGCAGCGGGCCTCTCCACGATCTCGACCGCCAGGCCGCGGGCGGACGCGTCCGCCTCCAGCCGCTGCGAACCGTCCTCCACAGGTGTGCTCCCGTTCATCTCTCCGCCTCTCTGCTCGTCACTCCGCCTTCCCCAACACAGGATCTGGGAGAATCGATACCGATGTCCTCCATTCTCACGGCCGCCCCGCCCGCGCGCACCGCGCCGGCGCTCCGGATCGGCCCCCTCGAACTCGACGCGCCGGTGGTGCTCGCCCCCATGGCGGGCATCACCAACACGGCGTTCCGCCGCCTCTGCCGCGAGTTCGGCAACGGCCTCTACGTGAGCGAGATGATCACCTCCCGCGCGCTCGTCGAGCGCACGCCGGAGTCGATGCGCCTCATCCGCCACCACCCCAGCGAGTCGGTGCGCTCGATCCAGCTCTACGGAGTGGACCCGGTCACGGTCGCCGAGGCGGTCACCATGCTCGTCGCCGAGGACCGGGCCGACCACATCGACCTCAACTTCGGCTGCCCCGTGCCCAAGGTCACCCGGAAGGGCGGGGGAGCGGCCCTGCCGTGGAAGCTCCCGCTGTTCCGGCAGATCGTCGAGGGCGCCGTGAAGGCCGCCGGCGACGTCCCGCTCACCGTCAAGATGCGCAAGGGCATCGACCCGGACCACCTCACCTACCTCGAGGCCGCCCGTGCCGCCGAGGGCGCCGGGGTCGCGTCGATCGCGCTGCACGCGCGCACCGCCTCCGAGTTCTACAGCGGGCACGCTGACTGGTCGGCGATCGCCACGCTCAAGGAGACGGTCACGAGCGTGCCCGTGCTGGGCAACGGCGACATCTGGTCGGCCGAGGACGCGCTGCGGATGATGGCCGAGACGGGCTGCGACGGAGTCGTCGTCGGTCGCGGCTGCCTCGGGCGCCCCTGGCTCTTCGGCGACCTCGCCGCCGCGTTCGCCGGCTCCGACGAGCGGTTCCGCCCCTCGCTCGGGCAGGTCGCCGAGGCGTTCCGCCGCCACGCGGAGCTGCTCGTCGACTTCTTCGAGAGCGAGGAGCGCGGCTGCCGCGACATCCGCAAGCACGTCGCCTGGTACTTCAAGGGCTACGCCGTCGGCGGCGACCTCCGCGCCCGCCTGGCCACGGTCGAGACGCTCGCGCAGCTCGACGAGCTCCTGGCGACGCTCGACTGGACGCAGCCCTACCCGGGCGAGGCGGCCGAGGGGCAGCGGGGCCGCGCCGGCTCGCCCAAGGTCCCCTCCCTCCCGGACCGCTGGCTCGAGTCCCGCGAGCTCGACGCCGGGCAGCGCGACGCGGTCTCGGCCGCCGAGATCCACAACAGCGGTGGATGACCGCGCGCTCTGGGGGTACTCGCTCGTCGACACCGAGCGATTCCTGCCGGAGGACCACTCGACCCGCCGCTCCGACTTCGCCCGCGACCGCGCCCGGCTCTTCCACTCCAGCGCGCTCCGCCGCCTGGCCGCGAAGACCCAGGTGCTCAGCCCCACGGCGGGCGTCGACTTCGCGCGCAACCGCCTGACCCACTCGCTCGAGGTGGCGCAGATCGGCCGGGAGCTCGCCACGAGCCTCGACCTCGACCCCGACGTCGTCGACACGGCCTGCCTCGCGCACGACATCGGGCATCCGCCGTTCGGACACAACGGCGAGCGCGCGCTCAACACCTGGGCCGAGGGGATCGGCGGCTTCGAGGGCAACGCGCAGACCTTCCGGCTGCTCACGCGGCTCGAGCCGAAGGTGTTCGGCGACGACGCCCGCCCCTACGGGCTGAACCTCACCCGCGCCAGCATCGACGCGAGCTGCAAGTACCCCTGGCCCGACACGCGCTCGGTCGCCGACCCGTCGGGGCGCGCCAAGTTCGGCTTCTACGCCGACGACGCCCCCGCGTTCGCCTGGATGCGCGAGGGCGCCCCCGAGGGGGTGCGCTGCATCGAGGCCGAGGTGATGGACCTCTCGGACGACATCGCGTACTCCGTGCACGACTTCGAGGACGCGGTGGTCTCCGGCTACATCGACGTCGAAGCACTCGGCTCCCGCGCCGACCACGAGGACCTCGTGCAGTCGATGCACTCCTGGGTCGGCGGGGAGGTCGGACACGACGAGCTCGTCGCCGCCTTCGACCGTCTCGACTCGCTCGACGTGTGGGTCTCCTCCTGGGACGGCTCCCGCCGCGACCAGGCCCGGCTCAAGAACCTCACCAGCCAGCTCATCGGCCGCTTCGCCGCCGCCGCCACCGAGGCCACCCGCGAGGCGTACCAGCACCCCGACCTCGTCCGCTTCGGCGGCCACGTCGTCGTCCCCCGCGAGCAGCAGGCCGAGATCGCCGTGCTCAAGGGGATCGTCGCGACGTTCGTGATGTCGCGGAACACCCGCCAGCCCATCTACGCCCAGCAGCGCGAAGTCCTCACCCGCCTCGCCGACACGCTCCTCGACCGCGGCCCGGGAACCCTCGAGCCCGGCTTCGCCGAGGACTGGCACGCCGCCCCCGACGACGACGACGCCCGCCGCCGCGTCGTCGTCGACCAGGTCGCCAACCTCACCGACCAGAGCGCCCTCGCCTGGTTCGAGAGGCTGTGCTGATGCGCTGAGCCGGGCGGCGCCCGGCTCAGCTGTGCCGCCGGTCCCTGCCCGGCGTCACCGCGGTCGGCTTGCCGAGGTGGTGCGTTCCAGGGAGCGGGGTGCGTCCGCCTAGGGCGATCCGCTGTTACGCGGATCGGCCGTTCGGCTGTGCTCGATTGCACGCCGGTCCTCGCCCGGCGTGGCGCGGTCGGCTTCTCGGGGTGGTGCGGTTCGTGGAGCGGGGTGCGTCCGCCTAGGGCGATCCGCTGGCACGCGGATCGGCCGTTCGGCTGTGCTCGATTCCACGCCGGTCCTCGCCCGGCGTGGCGCGGTCGGCCTCTCGGGGTGGTGCGTTTCGTAGAGCGGGGTGCGTCCGCCTAGGGCGATCCGCTGGCACGCGGATCGGCCGTTCGGCGGTGCCGGTGGCACGCCGGTCTCTGCCTGGCTCGGCGCGGTCGGCGGTGCTCGATTCCACGCCGGTCCCTGCCCGGCGTGGCGCGGTCGGCTTGGCGACGTGGTGCGTTTCGTGGAGCGGGGTGCGTCCGCCTGGGGCGATCCGCTGGGACGCGGATCGGCCGTTCAGCGGTGCCGGGGCACGCCGGTCACCGCCAGGCGTCACCGCGGTCGGCTTGTCGGGGTGGTGGGTTCCAGGGAGCCGGGTGCGTCGTCTGAGGCGATGTGCTGGTGTGCGGGTCGGCCGGTCGGCTCGGAGGGCGGGGAGGGCACCGCACCGCGAGGCGCGGAGGGGCGCGGGGCGGCGGGTACGGTGAGGGCGTGGGAGCGGAGCGGACACGGCAGCGGATCCTGGAGGCGGCGACGGAGGAGTTCGCGGCGCACGGGCTGGCGGGAGCGCGGGTCGACCGCTTCGCGGCACGGTCGGGGATGAGCAAGCCGATGCTGTGCTCGCACCGGCCGACGGCGCGCGAGGCCGTCGCCGCCGTCGTCCGAGTCAGTGCGGAAGGGTACTCCGCGCCCGGCACTCCTGCCGGCTGCTTCGTGCTGAGCGAGCCGCGGCTCGAGGCCCGTCGCCGCGAGATGGAGGCGCTCGTCGCCGCACGAGTCGAGCGCGGGATCGAGGAGGGCGACGTGCCGCCGGAGACGGACGCCGGATCCGTCGCCGCCTTCGTCGTCGCCGTGCTCAGCGGGATGTCGACGCAGGCCCGCGACGGAGCACCGGCGGACCGCATCGCGGTCATCGGCGAGCTCGCACTCGGCGCGCTGCCGGCGGCCACGGGCGTGCGAGCCGCAGGGCGCACGCCGGGAGCTCCCGGATGAGACCGCGTCGGCCGCGTCTCGGCCTCCTCGCCCTGGTCGTCGCGGGGCTGCTGCTGGTCCAGCCCGCCGCGGCCTCGGCGGCACCGCTGCTCCCTCCCGCGAACGGCGTCCTCGACTACCAGCTGGGAGGCGCCTACGCTCCGGCGTCGAGCGTCACCATCGTCGACCGCGACCGCACGGACGCGCCCGCCGCCGGCCGCTACAGCATCTGCTACGTGAACGCCTTCCAGACCCAGCCCGGCGAGAGCGCCGCCTTCGCGAAGCGGCACCCCGAGCTCCTGGTGAGGCGAGCGGACGGGAAGCCCCTCGCCGATCCGGGCTGGCCGGACGAGTACCTCTTCGACGTCTCGACCGCCGCGAAGCGGACCGCTCTGCTCGCGATCGTCGGCGCCTGGATCGACGGCTGCGCCGAGGACGGCTTCGACGCCGTCGAGGCCGATAAGCTGGACAGCTACACCCGCTCGGGCGGGAGGCTGACGAAGTCGCAGGCGCTGGCGTTCGCCACCCTCCTGACGGCGCGCGCTCACCGCTCCGGCCTGGCGATCGGCCAGAAGAACGGAGCCGATCTCGCCGCTGCCGGGAAGAGGACGGTCGGCTTCGACTTCGCCGTCGTCGAGGAGTGCCAGGTCTACGACGAGTGCGCGGCCTACACGGACGTCTACGGGCGCCAGGTCTACGAGATCGAGTACACCGACAACGGCCGGTCCGCCTACGCCGAGGCCTGCGCCGGGCAGGGCCGGAGCATCTCGGTCACCCTCCGCGACCGCGACGTCGTCCCCCGTGGCGCAGCGGGCTACGTGAACCGGCACTGCTGACGCCGGGCGGACGCTACCGCAGGGCTCCCAGCACGACGGCCGCGGCGCGGGCGACCAGCGCGTCGTCGTAGTCCGCCTCGGGGTCGTTGCGCGTCGAGAGGATCGACAGCACGACCGCGTCCCGCCCGGGAGGCGTCACCACGGCGACGTCGTTGCGGATCCCGCCGGCGCCCCCGGACTTGTCCGCGACGCTCCAGCCGGCCGGAGGGCCCGCCCGGACGAGAGTGTCGCCGGTCGCGTTGCCGCTCATCCAGTCGAGCAGGAGCGCCCGGTCCTCCGCGGACAGCACGTCACCTGTGGCGACCGCGGCGAGGTCCGCCGTGAACGCGGCCGGGGTGGTGGTGTCCTCGGTGCTGCCGGGCTCGATCGTGTTCAGCGCGGGCTCCTCGTTCACCACCTCGGTGGTGGTGTCGCCGAGAGCCTCGAGTCCACGGTCGAGGGCGGAGGGTCCGCCGACGCGCCGGAGGACGAGATTCAGCGCTGTGCTGTCGCTCCGGCGGACGGCCGCCTCGGCGAGCTGCGACAGCGGCAGGCCGGTGGCGGTGCTCTCCTCCGTGACGGGGGAGTAGCCCGCCGCCTCGACGTCGGCGACGGTCCAGGTGACCACCCCTCCCGCTCGGCGGCGGGGACGGTGCGCAGGAACTCCGCCGCGGCGAGGACTTTGAGGCTCGAGGCGAAGCCGAAGCGCTCGTCGGCCCGGTGATCGACCCGGCGACCCGAGCCGGTGTCGACGGCACTGACGCCGATCCGGGCGTCGAACTCGTTCTCGAGCGCGGCCAGCTCGGCGGAGACGTCGATCGGAGGAGGGGTGGCGGAGGACGCCGACGACGGCACGGAGGCGGACGACGGCGGCGCGACCGGGGTGTCCGCCGTGGTGGTGCACCCGGCGAGGGCCAGGAGGAGGGCGGAACCCGCGAGTGCGCGGAGGGTCCGCGACGACCCTCTCGAACGGTTCACAGCGCGGAGTAGACGACGGAGAAGGCGACGGCGGCCGCCGCGGTGACGCCGAGCGCCGCGAGCGAGACGAGTGCGCGCGGCCTCCTCCGCACGACGGCCAGGACGAGGAAGCCCGCGCCCAGGACGATCTGGAGCCACCAGTACACCGGACTCGTGGTGTCGGCGACCGCGCCCAGCGCCCAGACGCCCTCGCCGATCAGCACGCCCGAGAGCGGCGCGACAGCCAGGACGCGCCACGTCCTCGAGCCGTGGAGGGTGAGTGCGGCGGCGGCGCCCAGGATCGGCCCGGCGGGGACGGCGAGCAGCCAGAAGACGTCCGTGAAGGGAGGCGAGTAGCCGAAGCCGCGCGCCGCGGTCACCAGGTCGTAGCCCTCGAGCAGCGCCCAGAAGCTCAGCAGGCCGAGAGCGGTCGCCGCCGCCGGTCGGGCGCCGCCGAGGCGCACGAGCGCGAACACGAGCATGGACCAGCCCCCGGAGGAGTTGGCGAACGAGCTCGCCGACGGCGGGAGGGAGCCCTGCAGCAGGCTGGTGAGCCCGCCCAGGACGAGACCGCCGAGCAGGGCGACGAGCAGAGCACGCAGGAGAGGCGGGCGGGAGGCGGCAGGGGGCATGGGTCGATCCTCGGAGACGGCGGGCGGGTGCGGATCAGGGATGACCCTGATCTCGGGGTGCGGGTGGATCACAGGTCTCGGGGTGATCCGCGCCGCCCTGGTGCAGTTCTCCCCACCCCGGCTCGGCGGCCCCGGCGGCCGATACGATGGACCCCATGCCTCGGATCCGACAGTCAGATGTCGAGGAGGTCAAGGCGCGGGTGAACATCGGCGACGTGATCGGCGAGTACGTCACGCTGAAGTCGGCCGGCATCGGCTCGCTGAAGGGCCTCTGCCCCTTCCACGACGAGCGCAGCCCCAGCTTCCACGTCCGCCCGCAGGCCGGCTTCTACCACTGCTTCGGCTGCCAGGAGTCGGGCGACGTCTACAGCTTCGTCATGAAGATGGACCACAGCTCGTTCAGCGAGACCGTCGAGCGCCTCGCCGGGCGGATCGGCTTCCCGCTGCAGTACGAGGACGGCGACGGCCGCGCGCCCGAGACCGGCGGGCGAGCGCGCCTCCTCGCCGCGAACGACGCCGCGGAGGAGTACTTCCGCGAGCAGCTCGCGACCCCGGGCGCCGACGTCGGTCGGCGCTTCCTCGGCGAGCGGGGCTTCGACCGCGCCGCCGCCGACCGCTTCGGCGTCGGCTTCGCACCCGACGGCTGGGACGGGCTCACCACCGCGCTCAAGCGCCGCGGCTTCTCGGAGGAGGAGCTGACCACGGCCGGCCTGGTCAGCAGCAACAACCGCGGCGGCGTCTACGACCGCTTCCGCGGCCGCCTCGTCTGGCCGATCCGCGACGTGACCGGCCAGACCGTCGGTTTCGGCGCCCGCCGCCTCCTCGAGGAGGACAAGGGCCCCAAGTACCTCAACACCCCCGAGACGCCCGTCTACCACAAGTCCCAGGTGCTCTACGGGCTCGACCTCGCCAAGCGGGACATCTCCCGCGGGCACCGGGTGGTCGTCGTCGAGGGCTACACGGACGTCATGGCCTGCCACCTCGCCGGCGTCACCACCGCAGTCGCCACCTGCGGCACCTCCTTCGGCGTCGACCACATCAAGGTGCTGCGCCGGGTGCTGGGCGACGACAGCGGCGTCGGCGAGGTCGTCTTCACCTTCGACCCCGACGCGGCGGGCCAGAAGGCGGCGATGCGCGCGTTCCAGGAGGAGCACCGCTTCGCCGCGCAGACCTTCGTCGCCGTCGCGCCCGAGGGCCTGGACCCCTGCGACCTCCGCCTGAACCGCGGAGACGACGCCGTCCGCCGCCTCATCGACGACAAGAAGCCGATGTTCGAGTTCGTGATCCGGCAGCTGCTGGACCGCTACGACCTCGAGACGGTCGAGGGCCGGATCGCGGCCCTGCGCGCGGCCGCCCCGGTCGTCGCCGAGATCCGCGACCCGGCGCTGCGGCCCGGCTACTCCCGCGAGCTCGCCCGGATGCTCGGCCTGGACATGGCCGAGGTCAACTCCGCCGTGCGCTCCGCCGGATCCCGGCCCCGCTCCTTCGGACCCGAGGGCCGCGACCAGCAGGGCGGGCGAAGCGGCGGCGAATCGTCCGCGGCCGAGGCGCCCCTCGGCGCGCGCATCGCCGACCTCCCCGTCGACGTCGTCACGCGCATCGAGCGCGAGGCGCTGATGGCGATGCTCCAGCTTCCGCAGGCGATGGGTCCGGAGCTCCTGGCCCGGGCGGCGCACGCGGCGGTCACCAACGAGACCCTCCGCGTGGTCCGCGACGCCGTGGTCGCGAACCTCGAGCGGGCGGAGGACCGCGACTGGGTCGAGCACGTCGCCGACGACGTCCCCGGTCCCTTCGCCTCGCTGGTGCGCCAGCTCGCGGTGGCGCCGATCCCGGCCGCCGACGAGGAGGGGCTCGCCCGCTACTCCCGCGACGTGGCGATCTCGCTCATCGAGCGCGATCTGCTCCGCGAGATCGCCGAGCTGCGCGGGGCGCTCCAGCGCGCGTCCGCCGATCCGGTGATGGCGCGCGCGGTGCAGGTGCGCCTGGTCGAGCTCGAGCGCGAGAAGCGGGCGCTGCGCACGGAGTGAGCGTGTTGCGGTCGTGTGAAGAAATCGGCCGCACGCCCGTGCCGGTTCGGAGAGCGCTTCCAACTGTGTTACCTATGAGGAACAGCAATGCGGGCGTCCAGTGTCGTGACGCCACAGCCCACAGGAGATCTGTGTGCCGAGAGTCCGCGCGCCCGGAGCGCGCCCGCATCCCATCCTTGACAGGAAGAGGCAGACGGAGATGAATTCCGCATCCACTCGCGGCACCCGTGCACTGGCCGCCGCCGCAGGCTTCGCCGCGGTCGCGCTCGTGCTGACGGGCTGCGCCGCCGGCGGGAACGACTCGTCCGGCGGAAGCGCCGGAGGGGCCCTGACCATCGGCACCACCGACAAGATCACGACGCTCGACCCCGCGGGCTCCTACGACAACGGCTCGTTCGCCGTGATGAACCAGGTGTTCCCGTTCCTGATGAACACCCCCTACGGCAGCCCGGACGTCGAGCCCGACATCGCCGAGTCGGCGGAGTTCACCGCTCCCACGGAGTACACCGTGAAGCTGAAGGAGGGACTGAAGTGGGCCAACGGCCACGACCTCACCTCCTCCGACGTGAAGTTCTCCTTCGACCGCCAGGTCGGCATCGCGGCCGAGAACGGCCCTTCCTCGCTCCTGGCGAACCTCGACAGCGTCGCGGCTCCGGACGACACGACCGTGGTCTTCACGCTGAAGTCCGAGAACGACCAGACCTTCCCGCAGATCCTCTCGAGCCCCGCCGGCCCGATCGTGGACGAGGAGGTCTTCTCGGCCGACGAGCTGACCGCGGACGCCGACATCGTCTCGGGCGACGCCTTCGCCGGCCAGTACACGATCGCGAACTACGACGTGAACAACCTCATCCAGTACAAGGCCTACCCGGACTACCAGGGCGTTCTCGGCGAGGCGAAGACGGACACCGTCAACGTCAAGTACTACGCGGACTCGTCCAACCTCAAGCTGGACATCCAGGAGGGGAACATCGACGTCGCGTTCCGCAGCCTCTCGGCGACGGACATCGACGACCTCCGCGGCAACGACACGGTCAAGGTCGTGGACGGCCCCGGCGGCGAGATCCGCTACATCGTCTTCAACTTCGACACCCAGCCCTTCGGCGCGACGACCGGCGAGGCCGACAGCGCCAAGGCCCTCGCCGTGCGCCAGGCCGTCGCCGACCTGATCGACCGCGACGAGATCGCCGACCAGGTCTACAAGGGCACCTACACCCCCCTCTACTCCTACGTCCCCGCCGGCCTGACCGGCGCGGTCGAGCCGCTCAAGTCGCTCTACGGCGACGGCAACGGCGCGCCCGACGCGGACAAGGCGAAGGCGACCCTCGAGGCCGCCGGCGTCACCGCTCCGGTCACCCTGAACCTGCAGTACTCGAACGACCACTACGGTCCGTCCTCGGGCGACGAGTACGCGCTGATCAAGGACCAGCTGGAGTCGACCGGCCTCTTCACCGTGAACCTGCAGACCACGGAGTGGGTGCAGTACTCGAAGGACCGCTCGAGCGACGTCTACCCGGCGTACCAGCTCGGCTGGTTCCCCGACTACTCCGACGCCGACAACTACCTCTCGCCGTTCTTCATCAAGGAGAACTTCCTCGCGAACCACTTCGACGACGCCGAGGTGCAGAGCCTGATCGCGCAGCAGGTCTCGACCACCGACGCCGACGCGCGCACCGCGCTGATCGAGCAGATCCAGGAGAAGGTCGCGGCGCAGCTCTCGACCGTCCCCTACCTGCAGGGCTCGCAGGTCGCGGTCGTCGGCAGCACCGTGAGCGGAGCCGAGGACACCCTCGACGCCTCGTTCAAGTTCCGCTACGCGGCACTCAGCAAGGGCTGATCCACCCCCCTCGCGGCCGGCGCCTCCCCGATAGGAGGCGCCGGCCGTTCTCCACGAAAGGCATCACGTGACGACAGCCACGACGGCTGCGGCGACGGCGCCCACCCGGCGACCGCGCGGCTCCGGGGGCGGACTCGGGCGTTACCTGCTCGTCCGCTTCCTGCTCATCATCCCCACCGTCTTCATCCTCGTGACGCTGGTGTTCCTCCTCATGCGCTCCACGGGCGACCCGATCACGGCGGCCCTCGGCGGCCGCCTGACCGCGGACCAGCTCGCCGAGCGCGTAGCCGCCGCCGGCTACGACCGGCCGCTGATCGTGCAGTACCTCGAGTACCTCGGCAAGCTGCTGACCGGCGACTTCGGCACCACCCTGAGCGACAACCGCCCCGTCACCGAGGTGCTCCTCACCTACGGCGCTGCGACGGTCGAGCTCGCCTTCTACGCCCTGATCGTGGCGTTCCTGGTCGGCATCCCGCTCGGGATGCTCGCCGCCTACCACCGCGACCGCACGCCCGACGCGGTGCTGCGCATCTTCGCGATCCTCTGCTACGCGACCCCGGTGTTCTTCGCGGGCCTGCTGCTGAAGCTGGTGTTCTCCGTCTGGCTGAAGTGGTTCCCCGTCGCCGGGCGCGCCTCGACGAGCACCGAGCTCTCGCTCCAGTTCCTCGAGAACAAGACCGGCATCTATCTGATCGACGCGATCCAGACCGGCGACCCGGCCGCGATCTCGGACGTGCTCTCGCACGCGGTGCTCCCCGCCGTCGCGCTGGGCCTGCTCACCGCGGGCATCTTCCTGCGCCTGGTGCGCACCAACGTGATCGGCACGCTCGGCACCGATTACGTGGACGCGGCGCGCTCGCGCGGCGTCAGCGAGTTCCGGCTCGTCCGCACCCACGCCTACCGGCCGGCGCTCATCCCGATCATCACCGTGATCGGCCTGCAGATCGCCCTGCTGCTCGGCGGCGCCGTCCTCACCGAGACCACCTTCGAGTGGAAGGGCCTCGGCTTCCAGCTCGCCGAGTACCTCCAGGCCCGCGACTTCGTGGCCGTGCAGGGCATCGTCGCCCTGCTCGCCGTCATCGTGGCGCTGACCAACTTCATCGTCGACGTCATCGCGGCGCTCATCGACCCGCGAGTGAGGTACTGAGCATGAGCACCACCTCCCCGGCGCGTCCGCGCCGCCGCCTCGTCGACCGCCTGCCGGTCGTCCACCAGCTCCGGCAGAGCGTCGGCCTCCAGCGGGGGATGCTCGTCACCGGCCTGATCATCACCGGCGCGTTCCTGCTGGTGGCCCTGTTCGCGCCCCTGATCGCGCCCTACGGCTACTCGCAGCTGCGCTCGGGCGGCGAGTCGTTCGGCGCGCAGGAGCCGCCGAGCGCGGAGCACCTGCTCGGCACCACCGTCGGCGGCTACGACGTCCTCTCGCGAGTGATCTGGGGAGCGCAGACCGCGTTCCTCGTGATCGTCGTCGCCGTGGTCCTGTCGATCTTCCTCGGCGTCTTCCTCGGCCTCGTCTCCGGCTACCTCGGCGGCTGGCTCGACCGCGTGCTCGTCGTGATCTGCGACGCGATCTACGCGTTCCCGACCCTGCTGCTGGCGATCGTGATGTCGATCGTCATCTCCGGCGGGCAGTCGAACCTCTGGGCCGGCATCTTCGCCGCGGCGGTCTCGATCACCGTGGTCTACATCCCCCAGTACTTCCGCGTGATCCGGGCTGAGACAGTGCGGATCAAGGGCGACGCCTTCGTCGAGTCGGCGAAGGTCATCGGAGCGTCGACGCCGCGGATCATGTTCCGCCACGTCCTGCGGAACGCGACGCGCACGCTGCCGCTGATCTTCACGCTGAACTCCTCCGAGGCGATCCTGACCCTCGCCGGCCTGGGCTTCCTCGGCTTCGGCATCGAGCCGACGTCGGCCGCGGAGTGGGGCTACGACCTCAACAAGGCGCTGTCGGACGTCACGAGCGGCATCTGGTGGACCTCGGTCTTCCCGGGCCTGGCGATCGTGCTCGTGGTGCTGGGCATCACCCTCGTGGGCGAGAGCCTGAACGACCTCGCCGACCCGCGCCTGCGCGGTCGGCGCGCGGTGGCCGCCGGTGCCGGCGACGTCGCCGCGACGTCCGTCGTGCCGGGCGGCGTCCTCGCCGCCGACGGCCTGGAGACGCCGGGGCACGACCCCGTCGCCGGAGTGGAGGAGACGCGATGAGCGACCAGCGCATCGTCCGGGACGCCTCAGCGCGTCCGATCGTGGACATCACCGACCTCGAGGTCGCCTTCGCGAGCGACCGCGGCGCCGTCCGCGCCGTCGCCGGGGTGAGCCTGCGCGTCGAGCGCGGCGAGGTCCTGGCGATCGTCGGCGAGTCCGGCAGCGGCAAGACCGTGACCGCGAAGACCATCCTCGGCCTCCTGCCCGAGACGGCCAGCGCCTCCGGAGTGGTCCTGCTCTCGAAGAAGGACGGCAGCGCGGCGACCGATGTCGTCTCCGTGCCGAAGGCCCGCCTCCGGGAGCTGCGCGGCACCGACGTCGCCATGGTCTTCCAGGAGCCGGGAACCGCCCTCAACCCGGTCTTCACGGTGGGCTGGCAGATCGCGGAGGGACTGCGCGCCCACGGCTCCGTCTCGAAGAAGGAGGCGCGCAAGCGCGCGATCGACGTCCTCCGCACCGTCGGCATCCCGGAGCCGGAGAAGCGGGTCGACTACTACCCGCACCAGTTCTCGGGCGGCCAGAAGCAGCGCGTGGTCATCGCGATGGCGCTGGTCCTGGATCCCGGTCTGATCGTCGCGGACGAGCCGACCACCGCGCTCGATGTGACCGTGCAGGCCGAGATCCTCGACCTGCTCCGCCGGTGCCGCGACGAGTTCGGCACCTCGATCGTGCTGATCACCCACAACATGGGCGTCGTCGCCGATCTGGCCGACCGCGTCGCCGTGATGTACCAGGGCGAGCTGGTCGAGGAGGCGACGGTCTCCGAGCTGTTCTCGGCGCCGAAGGCCGAGTACACGAGGAAGCTCCTCGCCGCCGTCCCGCACGTGGGCCAGGGCGTCGAGCGCGCCCGCGTCCGCGCCGTCGAGCGCGCCGAGGCCCCCGAGGCCGAGACGCTCGTCGCCGCCGAGGGCCTGCGGATCCAGTACCCCGGCCGGCTCGGCCGTCCCGGCTTCGTCGCGGTCGACGGCGTCTCGCTGCGCATCCGCGCGGGCGAGGTGCTCGGCCTCGTCGGCGAGAGCGGCTCGGGCAAGACCACCATCGGGCGCGCCATCGCGGGCCTGACGCCGGTGACCGGCGGGTCGCTGAAGGTCCTCGGCAAGGAGATGCGCGGCATCCGCGAGCGAGCCTTCCGGCCGGTCCGCGGCGACATCGGCTTCGTGTTCCAGGACCCGGCGTCGAGCTTCAACCCGCTGCTCACCATCGCGGAGTGCGTCGCCGAGCCGCTGATCGTGCACGGACGGGCCGGCGACGCCGCCGGGGCGCGCTCGCGCGTCGACGAGCTCCTGGAGGCGGTGCAGCTGCCCCGCTCCTACGGTGACCGCTACCCGCACGAGCTCTCCGGCGGCCAGCGCCAGCGCGCCAGCCTCGCCCGGGCCCTCGCCCTCGAGCCGAAGCTGCTGATCGCCGACGAGCCCACCTCGGCGCTCGACGTGTCGGTGCAGGCCCGCGTGCTCGAGCTGTTCGCCGAGCTGCAGCGCGAGTTCGGCTTCGCCTCCCTGTTCATCAGCCATGACCTCGCCGTGGTCGACCTGCTCGCCGACCGCATCGCGGTGCTCTACCGCGGCGAGCTGGTCGAGGAGGGGACGGGGGCCGAGGTGCTCGCTGCGCCGAAGCACCCCTACACGCAGCGCCTGCTCGCCTCCCTGCCCGTGCCCGACCCGGTCGAGCAGGCCTCGAGGCGCGAGCTCCTGCGCAGCATCGTCGAGGCGGAGCGCCGGGCGTGAGCCGGACCGCCGAGGATCAGGCCCCCATCGTCGTCGACGACCTCAGCGTCGAGTACCCGCCGCGCGGCATCAGCCGACGGTGGACGGCACTGCGGGGAGTGAGCCTCCGCGTGGAGCCGGGGGAGGTGCTCGGGATCCTCGGCGGCAGCGGCTCGGGCAAGTCCACGCTCGCGCGCGTGCTCGGCGGCGACGGCCTGGGGCACGACGGCGGCCGCACGCGTCCGGTGATCATCGGAGGGGACGCGACGGTCGCGGGGCACCGCCTCCGCTCGCTCCCCGCCCGCGAGCTCAAGCGCTTCACCGTCGACGTCGCGCATCTCGCGCAGGACGCCGGTGCGGCCCTCCGCCCCGAGCTGACCGTCTCGGAGCTGATCGCCGAGCCGATCTTCCTCCGCGACCGCCACTACGACCCGAAGGCCGCGGCGGTGCGGGTGGCGACGCTGCTCGACTCCGTGCACCTGCCGCTGTTCCTGCTCGACCGCTACCCCTACGAGCTCTCCAGCGGCCAGCGCCAGCGCGTGGCTGTGGCCCGCTCGCTCGTGCTCGGGCCGAAGGTGCTGATCGCCGACGAGCCGACCTCGGGCATCGACGCGACGGTGCGCGAGTCGATCGTGGACCTCCTCGCCGACCTGCGGCGCCGGGAGGGCTTCGCCGCCGTCGTGGTCAGCCACGACATCGACGTGCTGAGCCGGGCGACCGACCGGATCGCCGTGCTCGTCGGCGGCGAGGTCGTCGCGTACGGGCCGCTGCTGGAGGTTCTGATCGAGGCCCGGCACCCCTACGTGCGCGAGCTCGGAGCGGCCTTCGCCGAGTACGAGCGCTTCGACGCCTCCCGAGCGCAGCGCGTCGAGGCGGCCGACCAGTGACCGTCCCGCGCGTCGCGGTGCTCCCGCGGCCGAAGCCGGTGTTCGCCGAGGCGGTGGAGTCGGGCGGTGGAGTGGTCGTCGGACTCGACGAGAGTCCGGACGCGCTGCTCTGGCTGTCCTACGGCCGCACGGACGAGCTGGCCGCTGTGCTGGAGGAGCACCCGTCGATCCGCTGGGTGCAGCTGCCCTGGGCCGGCGTCGACGTCTTCGCGCCCGTGCTCGCCGCGTCCCGCGCGGACGTCGTCTGGACCAGCGCCAAGGGCGCCTACGCGGAGCCGGTGGCCGAGCACGCGCTCGCGCTGGTGCTCGCCCTCCTGCGCTCGCTGCCGGAGCGGGCGCGCGCCGTGTCGTGGGGGCCGAAGAAGGCGGTCACGCTGCACCGCGCCTCCGTGGTGATCGTCGGAGCAGGAGGGATCGCTCGCGAGCTCCTGCGGCTGCTCGCCGTCTTCGACTGCCAGGTGACGATCGTCCGCCGCGGAGACGAGCCGGTGGAGGGCGCCGCCCGCACCCTGCCGGCGTCGCGGCTCGCCGAGGCCGCGGCGGACGCCGACGTGCTGGTCCTGGCCGCCGCCGCCACCGCGGGCACGGAGCGGATGGTCGACGCGGGTCTGCTCGCGCGGCTCCCCGCCCACGCCGTGCTCGTCAACGTCGCCCGGGGGAGCCTCGTCGACACGGACGCGCTCGTCGCGGCCCTCGCCGAAGGCCGTCTCGCGGGCGCCGCGCTCGACGTGACGGACCCCGAGCCGCTGCCGGACGGGCATCCGCTCTGGAGCGAGCCCCGGTGCCTGATCACGCCCCACAGCGCGGACACCCCCGAGATCACCGCGCCGCTCCTGGCCGAGCGCGTGCGCGCCAACGTGGCCGCCTGTGCCGCCGGCGGGCCGTTCGTCGGCCGCGTCGACCCGGGCTCCGGCTACTGAGTGCGCGCCCGATTTTGCGTTCGCGGAGAGTTTGCTAAAGTAGTACCGCGCTGATCGCCTCCGGGTGGTCGGATGATCCTCGATAGCTCAATTGGCAGAGCAATCGGCTGTTAACCGGTAGGTTCTTGGTTCGAGTCCAAGTCGGGGAGCGAAGGGTCCGGGACTCCACTCTCGGGCCCTTTTTTCGTGCCCGCGAGCGGTCGCCCTCGAGGGCCCACCCGCTCGGACCGACGATCGGAGGGGCGATGCGCGAGGACGTGCTCGCTCTCCTGCGCCGCCGCCCCGACGTCGAGGCGCCGGATCTCGTCGCCGTCGACGCCAGTGACCGTCTGCTGCTCGACCTCGCCGCCGATCGCGGCCGCCTCACCGTGATCGGGGACGCCTACGGGGCACTGAGCCTCGGCCTCGCCGCCGACGGCCGTGCCGTACGCGTCGTGCAGGACTCGATCACCGCCGAGCGCGCTCTCGCGCAGAACCTCGAGACGGTGCGGGGGTCGGGCGTCGATCTCGCGCCGATCGAGATCGTCGACTCCGTCGCGGAGGCCGTCCGCGACGCCGACGCGGTGCTCCTGCGCCTGCCGCGCTCGCTCGACGCGCTGGCCGCCGTCGCGGCCGGGACCGCACTCGCGAACCCGGCGGCGACCCTGATCGGCGCCGGCCGCATCAAGCACATGACCCGCACGATGAACGACGTGCTCGCCGTGCGCTACGAGCGGATCGACGTCTCCCTCGCCCGGCAGAAGTCGCGCGCCCTGCTCGCGAGCGGCGCGCTCCCCGACCAGCCGCCCGCGCCAGGGCCCGAGCGGCGCCGTCTGGACGAGCTCGACCTCGAGGTCGTCGCACTGCCGGGAGCCTTCGCAGGTGCACGACTGGACCTCGGCACCCGCGCCCTCCTCGCCGCCCTCGATCTCGACTCCCTCCCCGCGGGCACCGCACTCGACCTCGGCTGCGGAACCGGCGTGCTCGCCGCCGTGGTGGCCCGGGCCCGCCCCGACCTCGCCGTGATCGCGACGGACACCTCGCGTGCCGCGGTCGAGTCCGCCCGGGCGACCGCGGCGGCCAATGGGCTGGCCGTCCGCGTCCTCCGCGACGACAACGCCTCGACTCTGGAGGCGTCCTCCGTCGACGTCGTGCTCTGCAATCCGCCGTTCCACTCCGACGGAGCCGTCACCGACCTCGTCGCCCGGCGCATGCTGCGCGCGGCCGGCCGCGTGCTGCGCCCCGGAGGCGTGCTGTGGACGGTCTTCAACTCCCACCTCGCGCATCCGGCCGAGCTGCGCCGTGCGGTCGGGCCGACCACGGTGGTGGCGCGCGACCGCCGCTTCACCGTCACCCGCTCCGTTCGCTCCGACGGCTGAGTACGGCTCCGCAACCCCCTCCGCGGCCTCAGGTCCGCTGTCCGCGGCGCGGGTACGATCTCTCTCCGGCGCTCCTGTGCCGAACCCGTCCCGTCACCCCGGAGGCCGTCGTGCTCGAAGTCGTCCTCGTCCTCGCCCTGATCGCGGTCGTCGTGCTGTGGCGTCGCGCCGTCGGCGCCGAGCGCCGTGCCGCCGAGAGCCGTGCGGAGGAGGCGGCGCGCGTCGTCCGCCTCGAGCTGGCGGTCGGCGAGCAGGAGGCGAGGCTCCGCATCGTCGGCGAGCTCGAGCAGCTCGCGGTCCGCAGCGCCGCGCACGTCGTCGAGGAGGCCGAGAGCGTCCGGCTCACGATCGACCGCGACCCCGCCGCAGCCGCGCGGTCGGCGCAGCGGGCAGTGCGGGCGGCCGAGGCCTCGCTGGCGCAGCTGCGCCGCATCGCGACCGTCGCCTCCGTCGATCCGGGGGAGCTGCCGCGCACCGGCGGCTCCGTCCCCCTGATCGAGGGCGCCCGCGAGCGAGGCCTGAGCGTCCGCGAGGAGTCGTTCGGCGAGCCGTTCCCGCTGCAGGACGGCGCCGAGGTGGCTGTGCTCCGGGTGCTCGAGTACGCCTTCGACTCGGCGCTGGAGACCGGCGGCGCGGGGACCGAGGTCCGCATCAGCTCCCGATGGACGACCACGGGCCTCCGGGTGGAGGTCGACGACGACCGCGAGCAGCACGGCGCGGCGGAGCAGGACGCCAGCGCTCTCGAGGCGGACCTGCGCTCGCTCACCGAGCGCATCGACAGCCCCGCGCTCGCCGAGCTGCGCGAGCGGGCCGCCCTCTTCGGCGGCGACGTGACCGAGAAGCGGACGCCCGGCGTCGGCCGGAGCGTCACCGCCTCGTTCCCCGCGATCCGCCACCACAACGGCGTGCACGGGGTCGACCTGGCCTGAGTCAGTCCTCGAGGTGCTCCACGCCGGGCAGCCACGAGACGCCGGGGCCGCCCCAGCCGCGCTTGCGGGTGATCTTCGCGACCGGCTTGTGATAGTCGTGCTCGAGACGGTCGATGTAGAGCACGCCGTCGAGGTGGTCGAACTCGTGCTGGAACACGCGGGCGAACCAGCCGTCCGCGACGATCTCGAACGGCTCCTGCTCGAGGTCGACCGCGCGGAGGATCGCGCGCTCGGAGCGGCGGAGCGGGAAGCGCTCGCCGGGGAAGGAGAGGCACCCCTCCGACTCCGTGTCCTCGTCCGCCTCGCCGAGCGGGGTCGGCGTGACGAACAGCTCGGGGTTGATCGCGACGCCGCGGCGGGGGGTGCCGTCGTCGTCGGCGTAGTCGTAGACGAACAGGCGCAGCGGGACGCCGACCTGCGGGCCGGCGAGGCCGACTCCGGGGGCGGTGTCCATCGTCTCGAACATGTCGGCGACGAGGGTGCGCAGCGCATCGTCGAACTCGGTGACGGGTGCGGCGGGGGAGTGCAGGACGGGGTCGCCGGCGATGCGGATGGGGAGGACGGCCATGGGGGACAGGGTACCGCGGGGCCGTCGACCGGGTCCGCGAGGATCATCCGCTGGGCTCAGCCCCTCACCCGTGCGTCGGAGGACTCCCGGAGGCGTTCTGGGTAGGGTCGACCCCATGCCCGCCGATCTCGCCGAACTCCTCAACGACCCGGCGAAGTTCATCGGCATCCCGATCGCTCTCGTGGGCGCGGTGTTCCTCTCCCTCGGCGCGCAGTTCCAGCACCGGGGAGTGGCGAAGGTGGAGCGGTTCTCGAAGCGCTCCGGCTCCTCCGGGCTCAGCGGCGGCCAGCTGGTCGCGCTGCTCTCGCGCCCCTCGTGGGTGATCGGCACCCTGCTCCTGGGTCTCGCGATCGTCTTCCAGCTGACGAGCCTCGGCTTCTCCCCGCTCATCGTGGTGCAGCCGCTCGGAGCGGTGGCGCTCGTGATCACCGCGGTCGTCAACGCGCGGGTCAGCCGGGTGCGCCTGAACGCGGCGTCGATCCGGGCGATCGTGCTCTGCGTCGGAGGCGTCGGCACGTTCGTCCTCGTGGCGGCGTTCAACGCGGTCGACAAGTCCATCCAGACGCCCGAGCTCATCACGATCCTCGTGATCCTCGCCGTGGTGCTCACGGTCTTCGTCATCGCCTTCCGCGTCTTCCGCCGCGGAGCGAAGGCGATCTTCTACATCGTGGGCGCCGGAGTGGTCTACGGCTTCGTCGCGACTCTCGCGAAGGTCGTGCTCAACCGCATCAAGTACGGCGAGTTCGACCCGCTGACGGTGGTCTGCATCGTGGCGCTCCTGGCCGCGACCGCGCTCGGCGGGTACTTCGTGCAGAACGCCTACTCCTCCGGCCCGCCGGACCTCGTCGTCGCGGGCCTCACCGTCATCGACCCGCTGGTCGCCGTCGCGATCGGCATCGTCGTGCTCGGAGAGGCGCAGTACGCGGCCCCGTGGGCGATCCCGCTCTTCATCGCGGCCGGTGCCGTCGCCATCTACGGCGTCTTCCTCCTCGCCAAGCACCACCCGCAGGCGCGCTGACGGCGCGGGATCCCGAGTGGTGAGGAGTCCTCTGCCTACAATGGGTCCGCGCCGAGAGCCACGAAACCGACCGACCTCCGCCGATCGCTCCCTTCTCTCCCCGAGCGGCACGACACCGATAGGACCTCCCGTGTCAGATCCCCGCGACGCGTCCCGACCGGGATCGCCCGACTCCCGACCGCTGACGGTCGTGATCGGCTGCGACACCTTCGCTCCCGACGTGAACGGAGCCGCGAAGTTCGCCGAGCGCCTCGCCGCCGGTCTCGCGCAGCGCGGCCACGAGGTCCACGTCGTCGCCCCCTCGGCCGACGGCTGGAGCGGCACCCGGGTCGAGACGCACGAGGGCCAGCGGATCATCGTGCACCGGCTCTACAGCTGGCGCTGGTATCCGCACGACTGGCTGCGCTTCGCGATGCCGTGGCGCATCCGGCAGAACAGCGCGCGCATCCTCGACGAGGTGAAGCCCGACGTCGTGCACTTCCAGTCGCACATCATCGTCGGCCGCGGCCTCGGGATCGAGGCGGCCAAGCGCGGCATCCGCATCGTCGGCACGAACCACTTCATGCCCGAGAACATGCTCGAGTTCACCCTCCTGCCGAAGGCCGTGCAGGCCAAGGCCGTGGCGATGGCGTGGCGGGCCGCGCGCCGCACCTTCGGCCGGGCGGAGGCGGTCACCACGCCGACCCGCAAGGCCGCGCAGTTCCTCGAGAAGTACACGGGCCTCCGGGGCGTCCACGCCATCTCCTGCGGCATCGACGCCGACAACTACACGCCCGACTTCGCGGCGCGCGCCGGCGACTCGATCCTCTTCGTCGGCCGCGTGACCGGCGAGAAGCACATCGACGTCCTGCTCCGCGCCGTCGCCCTGCTCGATCCGGCGCTCGACGCGAAGCTCGAGATCGTCGGCGGCGGCGACCAGATGCGCAACCTCCAGCAGCTCGCCGCGACCCTCGGCATCGCCGACCGCGTCCGCTTCACGGGCTATGTCTCGGACGCCGAGCTCAAGGAGGCTTACACGCGCGCCACCGTGTTCGCCATGCCGTCCATCGCCGAGCTGCAGAGCATCGCGACGATGGAGGCGATGGCCTCGGCCCTCCCCGTCGTCGCCGCCGACGCGATGGCCCTCCCGCACCTCGTCCACGACGGCGAGAACGGCTACCTCTTCGCGCCGGGCAGCGCCGAGGCCCTCGCCGACCGCCTCACCGCCGTGCTCACGGCCGACCAGGAGAACCTCGAGGCGATGAAGCGCGCCTCCCTCCAAATCGTCGCCGCGCACGACATCAACCGCACGATCAGCACCTTCGAGAGCCTGTATCGTGGGGAGCCGGTGGCCGATCCGGTCTCCGACGCAGCGTCCGCACCCGCCGCCACCTGACGGCCGCTCGGACGGCCGCCGCGGGGCGTTAGCTCAGCCGGTCAGAGCAGCGGACTCATAATCCGTCGGTCACGGGTTCAAGTCCCGTACGCCCTACTCCGCTCCACCCGCGGTGGTTCCTTCTCTCCAGCGCCGGGTCGGGCATCCACCTGATGTCGGTCTCGTCGGGGCGGGCGGTCCGGCCCCGTCAGGCCGACGGGCCGTGCCTCAGGACGGTGCCGACGCGGTCCTCGCCGGCACGCCGACCGCGGACGAGTCGGAGGCGACGTTGCGGACGACGACGGCGCCGGCTCCGACCCGCACACGGTCGCCGACGGTCACGTCCCCGACGATCGTCGCGCGGGCGCCGATGTAGACGTCGTCGCCGATGACGGGCGTCCGACCCTTCGACTCGCCGATGGTGACGCCGTGGTAGATGAACGCGTTCCTTCCAATCACCGTGCGCGGGTGCAGGATCACGCCGCGGCCCCAGTGGGGGAGCCGCAGGCCGGGCCCGACCTGAGCGGCCGGCGGCAGCTCGGCTCCGACGATCATGCGGGTCCAGACGAGATCGACCAGGCGGTAGACGAGGTGGAGGGGGAGCCGGGTCCTCCGAGAGCTCGAGTACTGCCCGAGTCGGAGGACGAGGACGGTGAGCCGGTCGGAGGCGTGGCCCTTGGCGGCCAGGTCCGCGCGGACGACGGCTCGGAGTTCGGCGAGATCCATGCTCCCAGTCTGAGTGGGAGCCTCGCGGGTGAGGGCGGGCCGTCGGAGATCGTCCGGGGCGTGGCGAGCATCCGCGAGCGGACGACACGGTGGCTCGATGCGCTAGCACGTCCTGACGCGCCGCGCCCGTACTGGCCGCTCTCCGCTCGACGTGATTGCCTGAACCCGTGCCTGATCTTCCGATGTTCCCGCTCGGCTCCGTGCTCCTGCCGCACATGCCGCTCCCGCTCCGGCTGTTCGAGCCGCGGTACCTGCGGATGCTCGGCGACGTCCTCGAGGACGAGACCCTCGCGTTCGGCGTCGTGCTCATCGAGCGCGGCCAGGAGGTGGGCGGCGGCGACCAGCGGTTCGCGGTCGGCGCCCGCGCGCGCATCCTGAACATCGACGGGGCGGAGTCGTTCGTCACGCTCGACTCCGTGGGCGAGGAGCGCTTCGAGGTCGTCCGCTGGTACGAGGACGACCCGTACCCGCGCGCCGAGGTCCGCCTGCTGCCCGATCTGGAGTGGGACGAGAAGCACGCCCCCGCGCTGGCTGCGGCGGAGTCGGCGGTCCGCACGGCACTGGCGGTCGCGAGCGAGTTCGTCGAGCAGCGCTACGGCGCGGTCGTCGAGCTCGCCGAGGATCCGGCCGCGCACGCCTGGCAGCTCGCCGGCGTCGCACCGGTCACCGAGCTCGACCGCCTCGCGTTCCTCCGCAGCTCCACCATGGAGGAGCTGCTGGAGTCGGTCCGGGAGCGCTCCGCCGAGGCGACCGAGTCGTTCCGCGCCGGCTGGGCCTGAGCCCCGTCCCGGCGTCCCACGACGAGCCCGTCAGTCCTCGAGGCTGACGCCGCGCTCCTCCGCCAGCTTGACCAGGTCGTCGACGACCACGAGCGCCATCCGCACCGAGCGGTCGCGGCGGTACTCCTCGTCGTCCGGGTCGATCCGCGAGGTGCGGTCGAGGGTCTCCTCGATCGACTGCGCGAGCTCGCGCCACGCGTCCTGACGGGCGTCGTCGACGAGCGTCGTGAGGTACTCCTCGTCCTGCGCCCGCCTGTGGAGGGAGTCGGCGACCAGGAGCGAGAGCCGCTCGCGGTGGTCGAGGTTGTCGACGTCGGCCGAGCGGTAGTCGTGCACGTGGTCGGAGCGGCCGCCCACCGAGGTCACGTCGGCGGCGATGCCGCGCAGGCGCTCGGCGGCCGCCTCGGACTCGCGCGCCAGCTTCTCGAGCTCCTCCGCGGCGACGACGGAGTAGCGGCCCGAGTCGAAGGGGACGTCAGCGCCGAGGCCGTCCATCAGCACCCGGTTCTTCACGGCCATGCGGCTCGCGTACTGCGCGAGCATCAGGCCCTCCTCGGCGGCCTCCTCGACGGAGGCGGGCTCGCGCGACGGGTTCTCATCGGGGTCGTACGGCTCCATCTTGAACCTGCGTCGACGCCGGAACCACACGTGCGTCACCTACATCCCGGAGCAGGCGCCCCGCCCGCCGGAGCACCTCTTCGAGAGTACCCGGCGGGCGGGCGCCGTGGTCGGCGGCTCAGGCCTCGCGCCAGTCGTCCTGCCGGAGGTGGGAGCCGGCCTGCGGCCCCATCTGCAGCATCCCGCCGTCCACGACGTACGAGGATCCGGTGATGGAGGAGGCGGCGGGAGAGGCCAGGAAGGCGACCACCGCCGCAATCTCGCGGGCGTCGCCGGGGCGGCCGAGGGGGATGCCGGGGCGGTCGATCGTGACGGGGTCCACGTCCTCGGCGTCGTTCATCGGCGTGGCGATCTCCCCGGGGGCGACGGCGTTGACGGTGATGCCGAGGGAGCCGAGCTCGAGTGCGGCCACCTTCAGCAGGCCGCCCAGCCCGTGCTTGGCAGCGGTGTAGGCGACAGAGCCGACCCGCGGCTGGTGCTCGTGGACACTGGTGACCGCGATGATCCTGCCGCCCGTGCCCTGGGCCGCCATGCGCCGCGCGGCGCGCTGGAGGCAGACGAACGCTCCGTCGAGGTTCAGGGCGACGGTCGAGCGCCAGCTGTCGAGGCTCTGCTCGAGGAAGGGCTCGCCCCCGCCTCCGCCCGCATTGCTGACGGCGACGTCGAGCCCGCCCAGTCGATCCGCGAGGTCGTCGTTCACGTCGCCCGCGCCCTCCAGATCCGTCGTGTCTAGGCGCGCGATCTCGGCGCGCCGGCCGAGGGAGCGCACCTCCTCCGCCGTGCCCTGCGCGCCCTCCTCGTCGCTGTGCCAGGTGATGCCGACGTCCATGCCCGCCTCGGCCAGTGCCACCGCGGTCGCCCGGCCGATGCCGGAGTCCGAGGCGGTCACCAGTGCACGGGTGGGCCGGAAGTCTCGAGGTCCCTGGGTCATGTCGTCTCCTGTCTCGATCGGGCCGCCGATCCGGCGGACACGGGTCGATCCCATCAGGGGATCCGACGCGCTCGGGAGCCGGTTGACAGGTCCGGGCTCGCGCGAGACGCGTGGCGGTGTCCCCGCTGAGCGCCCCGATCGCGTTGACTGGGCGGATGGATCACCGGCGCATCTCGGTCGTCGTCCCCGTGAAGGACGACGCCCGCCACCTCGAGCAGCTGCTCGAGCTCCTCCGCGAGCAGACGCTCGCTCCGTTCGAGATCGTCGTCGTCGACGACGGGAGCACCGACGACAGCGCCGCCGTCGCGCGAGCGGCGGGCGCGCGGGTGGTGCGGCACGACGGAGCCGGGATCCCGGCGAGCACGGCGCACGGCTTCGACGAGGCGCACGGCGACGTCCTCGCACGGCTCGACGCCGACTCCCGCCCGGGACCCGACTGGCTGGCGCGCCTGGCCGGCCACTTCGCCGATCCCGAGGTCGGAGCGGTGACCGGTCCCGGACGCTTCGACGAGCTCGGCCCGATCGCCCGGGTGATCGCGCGGGTCGCCTACATGGACGCCTACTTCGTGCTGATGGGGTCGGCGCTGGCCAACTGGCCGCTCTTCGGCTCCAACTGCGCCGTCCGCCGGTCGGCGTGGGAGGAGATCGCGGAGGAGATGCACCGGCACGACGCCTACGTGCACGACGACGTCGAGATCAGCGTGCACCTGGGACTCCGGCACCGGATCGTGCTCGACCGCCACCTCGAGGTCGGCATCTCGGCCCGCCCCTTCGGCGCCTTCGCCGACATGCTCCGCCGGTTCGACCGCGCTCTGCACACGCTGGCGCGGCACCCCGGGATGGGGTCGTCCCTGCAGCGCTGGACGCACCGGGTGCGCCGCACCCACCGCGACCGCCTGCGAGCGACGGCCGCGGCGCGCCGCTCCGGCTGACGACGAGAACCGACGGCGCCGCCTGTCGGCTAGGGCTGGGCCGCGTCCGGCCGGGCCGCGTCGGGCTCGGCCTCCGCCGCCCGATCGTCTCCGCGCGCGGTGCGCCCCTCCTTCGGCATCGCCCAGACCGCGGCGAGCATGCCCACGGCGAGGACCGTGAGCGCGATGCAGACGAAGCGGGTGCCCTCGGCGAGGTCCGCCGGTGCGGGGACGCCGCCGCCCGCCTTCGCGTTCACGATCGCGCCGAACACGGCCACGGCGACGGCGCTGCCGATGTTCCGGGCGAAGAAGTTGGTCGAGGAGACCACTCCGCGCTCGTTCCAGTCGACGCTCGACTGCGCCCGGATCAGCGTCGGAGTCGCCACGAGCCCCATGCCGGCGCCGATCAGCACGCAGAAGCCGGCGATCTCCCACAGCGTCGAGGAGGCGCCGAGCAGGACGGTCAGCGCCGTGCCGATCACGACGAGCCCCGCTCCGAGGAAGCCCGTGTTGCGGAAGCCGATGCGCAGGTAGAGCCGGCCCGACAGGCTCGCCGCGACCGGCCAGCCGAGCGTCATCGCCGCTACGGCGAATCCCGCGCCGAGGGCGGAGCTGCCGAGCACGCCCTGCGCGAAGGTCGGGAAGTACGAGGTGACGCCGAGCGTGATCGCGCCGACGGTCACCGAGACCAGGCTGGTCGAGATCAGCACGCGCCGCGTGAGGACCCAGAGGGGGAGCACCGGGGCGGCCGCGCGCCGCTCGATCGCGACGAAGCCGGCGAACGCGAGGGCCGAGACGACGAACACGCCGACTCCGGCGGGGGAGAGCCACGGCCAGGCGCTGCCGCCCTCGAGCAGCCCGAGGATGAGCAGCGCGGTGCCCACGGCGAGCACGGAGGCGCCCGCCACGTCGATCCGCTGCTTCTCGCCCCGCGTGGTCTCGCGGAAGCTGCGGATCAGGAGGAACGCCGCCAGGAGGCACAGGGGGATGTTGACGAGGAAGATGCCGCGCCAGGCGCCCAGGTCCGAGAGCACGCCGCCGAGGGTCGGCCCGACGACCGAGGAGATGCCCCAGACGCTCGCGAGGTAGCCCTGGGTCTTCGCACGCTCGGCGACCGTGTAGATGTCGCCGGCGATGGTGATGCCCATCGGCTGGATCGCTCCGGCCCCCAGGCCCTGCAGGGCTCGGAACGCGATCAGCGCGGGCATGCTCCAGGCGAGGCCGCACAGGAGCGAGCCGACCAGGAACAGGGCGATGCCGATCAGCATGATGGGCTTGCGCCCGATCACGTCGGCGAGCTTGCCGTAGAGGGGGACCGAGACGGCCTGGGCCAGCAGGTAGATCGAGAACAGCCAGGGGAACTGCTCGAAGCCCCCCAGGTCGGCGACGATGGACGGCACGGCCGTCGAGAGGATCGTGGCGTCGAGGGCGACCAGAGCGGTCGAGATCATCAGGGACAGCAGGATCGGGCCGCGCTCCGAGCGCAGTCCGACACTCGCGCGGGTGGGGGCGTCGGTCACTCTGCCCAGGCTATTCCATAGCCGGGGGATGGAAGCGGGGAGGAGAGGATCCGCTCCGGGGCTCGATAGACTGGTGGCATGGAACTCGTTCTCTGGCTCGTCGTGTCCGCCATCGCCGGTGTCGGCCTCGTCTCCGGAGTCGCGGCTCTCATCGCCATGACGCGGGCGCCCTGGTCGGCCGACAAGTAGCCGCCCGACCGGCCTCGCGCCGGCACTACTCGTAGATCCGCACCACGCTCCACTGCGGCTCCGTCGACGCGACCACGTCGAGCACGAACGCTCCGCCGGTCGCGACGTCTGTCGCCTGGAAGCGCCAGCCGCCGATGCTCACCGGTGTGCGCCCGAACGTCGGCGGGAACCCCTCGAGGGGCGCCCACCACTCGCTCGTGCAGGTCCACACCGTCGGCCGGTCGGTCACCCGGTAGCTCCCGCCCCGCCACTCGAGCGCGATCGGCACTCCCTCGCCGTCGGTCGAGACCAGCGCCGTCTCGTCGATCACCGCCATCGTCGTGCTCCCGTTCACTCGCCGGACCCGGTTGGCCGTTCGAACATGTGTTCGATAGTCTGCGAGTGTACGCCGCGGCGCTCGTGCTCGCCACGGCCGCGGATCGACCGGTGGGAGGCGCGATGATCGAGTGGAGTCCGCTCCAGATGCTGCGCAGCAGCGGGCAGGACGAGTGGGTGATGGTCGACGCCCTGCGCACCGGCCGGATCGGCCTGGTGCGCCGCATCGAGACCGGCCCGTACCGCGAGACCTGGTTCCGCGCGGTGACCTGGGCGGCGGAGCCGGAGAGGCGGACGCTCGTGGGCTACTCCCGCTCGATGGACACCATCGCGGCCGCCCTGTGGGCCCATCAGCCGCCGACGGCGCAGGAGAAGCCCTTCCCCGGCTACCCGCCCTCGCGGCCGTCGCCGTGACTCCTTCAGCGAGAGGGGGCCCGGCCGTCCCCGCGACGGCGGCCTCCGTGTCCGCCACGGGGGAGAATGGCCCGATGCTCCTCGCACTCGTCGGCGGCCCCACGGGGGCGTGGCGGGCGGTCGACCCCGTCGGCGGCGCCGAGGCCGGGAGCGGCAGGGGCCCGGCCGAGCTGGCGGCGTTCGTCCGGGAGCGGGAGCCGGAGCGCCCGCGCTGGGTCTGGGACGACACCGCGCGCTGGTACCCCGCACTGCTGTCGGCCGGCGTGGTCGTCGCCCGGTGCCACGACCTCCGGCTGGCCCGCGCGATCCTCCGCCGCTCGGTCTCCGCCGCCGCATCGGCTCTCGCGCGCTCGCCCCTCGACCCGTGGGACGCGGGAGCCGCGGCCCCCGCCGCGCAGGACACGCTGATCGGGTTCGAGGAGGCGGCGGGCGGCTCCGACGAGCTCGACCCCGTCCTCGAGCTGGCCCGGCAGGAGGAGGCGCTCTCCGGCGTCGCCGAGGCCGGCCGGCTCCGCCTGCTGCTCGCCGCCGAGTCCGTCGGCGCCCTGATCGCTCGCGAGATCGCCCACGCGGGGCTGCCGTGGCGCGCCGATGTGCACGACCGGGTGCTCACCGGGATGCTCGGCCCCCGCCCGCTCTTCGGCGGCCGCCCGGCCCTGCTGGAGGCGCTGGCCGTCCGTCTGCGCGACGAGCTCGGCGCGCCCGAGCTCAATCCCGACTCGCCGGCCGAGCTCCTCAAGGCGCTGCGGCGCGCGGGGCTGCCGGTCGAGTCGACGCGCTCCTGGGAGCTGCAGTCCCTCGAGCACCCCGCGGTGCCGCCCCTCCTGGAGTACAAGAAGCTCTCCCGGCTGCTCACCGCCAACGGCTGGGCGTGGCTCGACGCGTGGGTGCGCGACGGCCGGTTCCGGCCGGAGTACGTGGTGGGCGGCGTCGTCACCGGCCGCTGGGCGACCTCGGGCGGAGGGGCGCTGCAGCTGCCGCGGCAGATCCGCGCCGCGGTCACCGCGGATCCGGGCTGGAGCCTCGTGGTCGCGGATGCCGCGCAGCTCGAGCCGCGCATCCTCGCCGCGCTCTCGGGCGACTCGGCCATGGCCGCCGCCGGGCGGGGCCGCGACCTCTACCAGGGCATCGTCGACGCCGGCGTGGTCCCCGACCGGCCGCGGGCGAAGGTCGCGATGCTGGGGGCGATGTACGGGGCGACGAGCGGGGAGGCCGGACGGCTGCTCCCGAGGCTCGCCCGTGCCTACCCGCGCTCGGTCGCGCACGTCGAGGCGGCGGCTCGGGCGGGGGAGCGCGGCGAGAGCGTCTCGACGTGGCTCGGGCGCAGCTCGCCTCCGGGCCCCGAGGGGCTCTCGGCCGATGCGGCGCGAGCGCGCGAGTGGGGACGCTTCACCCGCAACTTCGTGGTGCAGGGGACCGCGGCCGAGTGGGCGCTCTGCTGGATGGGCGAGCTGCGGGCGCGACTGCGCGCCGAGGGTGGCACGGTCGGCCGGGCGCACCTCGTCTACTTCCTGCACGACGAGGTGATCGTGCACGCTCCCGCCGACGTCGGCGAGCGGGTCGCCGCGATCGTCCGCGAGGCGGCGGTGCGCGCCGGACGCTCGCTCTTCGGAGAGGGCGAGGTCGACTTCCCGGTCACCGTCGCCGTCGTCGACTCCTACGACCAGGCGAAGTGAGACGCGGGATCAGTACCAGTGCGGCGAGCGGTTGTTCCAGCTCGACCACGCGTTGCAGGGCGAGCCGTAGGCGCTCTTGATGTACGAGAGCCCCCAGTCGACCTGCGTCGCCGCGTTCGTCTGGTAGTCGGCTCCCGAGTTGGCCATCTTGCTCGCCGGGAGGGCCTGCGGGATGCCGTAGGCGCCGGAGGAGCGGTTCAGCGCGTTCCAGCGCCACCCCGACTCGCCGTTCCACAGCGGGATGAGGCACCGGTCGACCTGGTCGGCGCCCCAGCCGAAGCGGCCGACAGCGGTGCGGGCGTAGGCCTGGGCCTGCGCGGGGGAGAGGCCGTCCGTGCGTCCGGCGTAGGTGCCGAGGGCGGCGATGGTCTTGGCGGAGCTGTTGCGCGCGCCGGTCGGGTCGTCGTCGCCGAGTTCGACCGGGCCGCCTCCGCCACCTCCGCTGTTGGAGGGCGCTGCCGGAGCAGCGGCCGCGGCGGGAGCCGACGCGGCGCGCTGGCGGGCGGCCTCGGCCTCGGCGGCGAGGCGGGAGAGGCGCTGCTGCTCCTCGAACGCCGACTTCGCGTCCTGGCCGTCGGCGTACTCCCGCTCGATCTCGGCGGTGGTGTTCTTGAGCGAGGCGAGCTGGGTGTAGAGCTCCTGGCTGTACTTCTCCTGGTCGGCGACCTTGGCGTCGGCCTCGGCCTGAGCGGAGCGGGCGACCGAGAGCGCGTCGGCCGCGGCGGTGGCGAGGGAGACGCGCTCGCCCCGGGCCTGCTCGGCCTGAGCGGCGAGGGAGACGGCCTGGTTCTCGGTCGACTGCGCCGCGGTCTGGAGCCGGCTGGTCTGCTGGGTGAGCTGCGTCATGGTGCCGAGGCGGTAGAGCAGCTCGCTCGACTCGTCGCCGCCGATGAGGAGGTTGAGCGTCGCATCGGTCCCGCCGTTGCGGTAGAGCTGCGCGGCGAGACGGCCGGCCTGCTCCTTCGCTGCGTCGGCGTCCGAGCGGGCGGCGGAGGCGCGCTCCTCCAGGGCGCTCACGCGCTGGGTCGCCTCGTCGAGAGCGCTCTGCGCGGCGTCCGCCTCGGCGGCCCGGCTGATGGCGGCGTCGGTGAGGGCGGCGGCCTGGTCGCGCAGGTCGGCGAGGAAGGCGGTGATGCGGTCGACCTCGGCGGCGGTGGCGCTCTCGCTCGACTTCGCGGCCTCGACATCGGACCACGAGGGGTAGTCGGACGGGTCGTAGGCGGCGGACGCGGAGAGCGGGGCGGCGAGGGCGGCGCACAGGACGAGGACCGTGCCCGCTCCGGCGGCGACGAGGCGCCGGCGCGCCCGGGAGGGGACGCGGAGACCGAGGGGGGTGCGGGACATGCGAACCACCCTAGGCGACGGCAGCCGCGCCTGTCTCGTCCTAGCTCGAGGCTCGACGGCCCCGGCGGGGACGCTCGAGAGCGTATCCGCGGACGCCCCGTCCCGGCCCGTCGCCCGTGAGCTCGTCGCGGGCGGCCTCGAGGAGGCGCCGCAGGGCCTCCTCCCGCACGCCGGCGGCGATCGCGGCGAGGCGGCGCTGCGGGTGCGCGTCCTCCTCTTCCGCCTGCTCGTCGGCGGTGGCGGGCAGCGAGCTCTCGTACGCGTCGAGGACGGCGGCGAGGTCGGCGCCGGACAGGCTCGAGGCCAGCAGCACGCGGTCGAGGACGTCGTCCCAGTCCTCCTCCGGGGACGCTCCGTCACCCGTCAGCCAGGCGGCCGCCTCCGCGCGGCCCTCGCTGGTGAGCGCGTGCAGGGGGAGGCCGTCGTCGGTGGACCCGGCCGAGACGACGAGACCCCGCTCGCGCAGGCGCTCGAGCGTCGAGTAGATCTGGCCGACGTTGACCCGGGGCCGGTGCGCGGCACGGTCGAGGAGCTCGGCGTGCAGCTGGAGGCCGTAGGCGGGGCCGAGCGTGAGCAGGGCGAGCAGGCCGTCGCGGACGGACACGGTGCTCCTCCCGGCGGGCGTCTGGCGGTGTGCGGCGTCCGGCGGCGCGGACGACCTGAGTATAGGCAGGAGCCGCCCCCGGCCGGTCGAGCAGGCGCGGCGAGCCGCCTTGACGGAGGTCCGCCGCTCCTGCATGATCGGGCGTGGTGGCACGTCCACCGTCATAATCGAAGAAGGCGCACCGCAGAGTGTTCCGTGGTCCGGGTCGTTGGGGAAGACGCACCGGGACGAACGGAGGACACCATGGTGGCGCAGCAGACTCGGGGTGTGCTCTTCGTGCACTCCGCCCCCCGCGCGCTCTGCCCCCACCTCGAGTGGGGGACAGGTCGCGCCCTTGGTCGTGCCGTGAACTTCGCCTGGATCGAGCAGCCCGTGCTCCGCAGCACACTGCGCGCCGAGTTCGCCTGGGAGGGCCCGGTCGGAACCGGTGCCGTCGTCGCGTCCGCTCTCCGCGGCTGGGCCGATGTCCGCTACGAGGTCACCGAGGAGCCCTCGCCCGGCGTCGACGGCGGCCGCTGGATGCACACGCCCGAGCTCGGAATCTTCTACGCCCAGACCGACAGCGCGGGCAACACCGTCGTGCCCGAGGACCGCATCCGCTCCGCCATGGAGCTCGCCGGCGCCGACCCCATCGAGCTGCACCGCGAGTTGCGCCTCGCCCTCGGCCAGGCCTGGGAGGACGAGCTCGAGCCCTTCCGCTACGGCGGCGACTTCGCCCCCGTCGTCTGGATGCACGGGGTCGGCTGAGCTCATTCGACGCCGCTCCTCGCGCGGCGTCGCGCAGTCGGCTCGGTCGGGTGGTCGGGTTCCGTGGAGCGGCCGGCGTCCGGCGACGCCGATCCGCTGGCACGCGGATCGGCGGATACGCCTCGCGGGGACCGCTCGCTCCCGCCTCCCTGAACCAGGCGGCCAGCGGACCCCCCGTTCCGGCAGAGGTCCGCCTCGAAGCCGCGTCGTCACCTCGCGGTTGCCGCTCGCTGGCACGTCGACCAGACGGTCGGCGGAGCACCGCGTTCCGGCGGAGGGCGTCGGAAGACTCGCGGAGCCGCCCGCACCTCTGTCGCGCACGACACCGACGGTCCGAGTATTGGCGAGTCGCACGCTCCCCACGAGCGAAGCCGCCCTGATCCGAGCATCCGACCCGAGTCGCGGCGAAGCCCGCGCTCCCCTCGAGCACAGCTGCTTGAACCGAAGCTTTCTACCCGAGCCGCGGCGAAGCCCGCGCTCCCACCCGGACAGCTTCCGCGATCGGAGTATCCGACGCGAGTCGCGGCGAAGCCCGCGCTCCCACCCGGACAGCTTCGTTGATCCGATCATCCGACCCGAGTCGCGGCGAAGCCCGCGCCCCCACCAGCACCGCGTGCTCACCAGCCCGCACCAGACGGCGGCGCAGCTCCCTCGCGGCACGAGGCGTATCCGGGGATCCGCGTTCCAGCGGATCACCGTCGCCGCACCGCACCGGCCCTCGGGAACCCCGCCCCCCTCCCCAGCGGACGCGCCTGCGCCGCGCAAGGAGCGGCGCAGCCCGCTTTCTGCACGGTGGAGCGGGGCTACGCCCCGCTACACCGTCCGGAAAGCGGCAACAGCATTGTGCCCCCCGAACCCGAACGAGTTCGAGATGGCGACCAGCGGTCCGTCGCCGAGGGCGCGGGGGCTGGTGACGACGTCGAGGGGGATCTGGGGGTCCTGCTCGAAGAGGTTGATGGTGGGGGGTGCGGTGCGCACGTGGAGGGCGAGCACGGTGAAGATGGCCTCGAGCGCGCCGGTGCCGCCGAGGAGGTGGCCGGTGGACGCCTTGGTCGCGGAGACGGCGATGTTCGGGAGGTGGTCGCCGAAGACGCGCAGCAGGGCGCGGTACTCGGCGATGTCGCCGACCGGGGTGCTCGTCGCGTGGGCGTTGACGTGGGTGACGTCGGTGAGCGCGGCTCCGGCCTGCTCGAGGGCGCCGATCATGGCGCGGGCGGCGGCGGAGCCCTCGGGGTCCGGCGCCGTGATGTGGTACGAGTCGCTGGTGACGGCGCCGCCGGCGAGCTCCGCGTAGATGCGGGCTCCGCGGGCGAGGGCGTGCTCCTCGGTCTCGAGGATGAGCGTCGCGGCGCCTTCTCCGAGGACGAAGCCGTCGCGGGAGACGTCGTAGGGGCGCGAGGCGGTCGCCGGGTCGTCGTTGCGGCGCGAGAGGGCCTGCATCGACGCGAAGGCGGCGATCGGGAGCGGGTGGACGACCGACTCCGTGCCGCCGGCGACGACCACGTCGGCGAGGCCGAGCTGCATGTGCTCGTAGGCGTTCGCGAGGGCCTCGGTGCTGGAGGCGCAGGCCGACACGTCGGTGCGGGCGTAGGCGCGGGAGGGGATGGCCATGCTGATCGCGGCGGCGGCCGCGTTGGGCATGAGCATCGGGATGGTCATCGGGAGGACCCGGCGGGGACCGCGCTCGCGGAGGGTGTCCCACGCGTCGACGAGGGTCCAGAGGCCGCCGATGCCGGTCGAGTAGTCGACGCCCACGCGGAGCGGGTCGACGTCGGTGATGCCGGAGTCGGCCCAGGCCTCGCGGGCCGAGATGAGCGCGAACTGGCTGGAGGGGTCGAGGCGCTTCGCCTCCGGGCGGGAGAGCACCTCCTCCGGGCGGACCTTGGCCTGGGCGGCGAAGGTGACCGGGATGTCGTACTGGGCGACCCAGTCCTGCTCGAGGGAGCGGACGCCTGATTCGCCGGCGAGGAGTGCGTTCCAGGACTCCCGGGCGGTCCCGCCGAGGGGAGTGCTGGCACCGATTCCGGTGACGACGATCTTCTTGGTCATGACGAGCTTCTCTGTTCCGTGTGGGTGGGTGCCGGGCTCACCCCGGCCGACGATCGCCGGCCGGGGTGTCCGCCACGAGGACGGGGTGCGCGGGCGACGACTACTCGGACGCCTTGACGATGAAGCGGACCGCGTCGCCGACCGTCTTGAGGTTCTTGACCTCGTCGTCGGGGATCTTCACGTCGAACTTCTCCTCGGCGTTGACGACGATGGTCATCATCGAGATGGAGTCGATGTCGAGGTCGTCGGTGAACGACTTGTCCATCTCGACGGAGTCGGTGGCGATGCCCGTCTCGTCGTTGACAAGCTCGGCCAGGCCGGCGAGGACTTCTTCGTTGGACAGTGCCATGGTTCTCTCCTTGGGGGTTCTTCGGGTGTTCGTCAGTGACCGTAGGTCAGTTTAGGGGTGGGGTCGCGCCGGTCACGGGAGCACCACGACCTGCGCGCCGAACACCAGTCCGGCGCCGAAGCCGATCTGCAGCGCGAGTCCGCCGTGCAGCTCCGGGTGCTCCTCGAGCAGGCGGTGGGTGGCGAGCGGGATCGACGCGGCGGAGGTGTTGCCGGTGGTCTCGATGTCGCGGCCGATAGCGACGGTCTCGGGGAGCTTCAACTGCTTCGCGAGCTCGTCGATGATGCGCATGTTCGCCTGGTGGGGGATGAACGCGGCGAGGTCCTCGGGCTGGACGCCCGCCTCCGCGAGCGCCTGCTTGGCGACCTTGGCCATCTCCCAGACCGCCCAGCGGAAGACCGACGGGCCGTCCTGGCGGAGGGTGGGCCATTCGGCGGTGCCGTCGCGGTAGGCCGCGAGCGGGTTGTCCATGCCGACGGTGTCCCACTTGGAGCCGTCGGATCCCCAGACGGTCTTCGAGATGCCGGCGGTGTCGCTGGGGCCGACGACCGCGGCGCCCGCGCCGTCGCCCAGGAGGAAGGAGATGCTGCGGTCGGTCGACTTGACCAGCTCGGACAGCTTCTCGGCTCCGACGACGAGCACGTACTCGGCCAGGCCGGAGCGGATGAAGGAATCGGCCTGGGCGATGCCGTAGGTGTAGCCGGCGCAGGCGGCCGAGATGTCGTACGCCGGGGCGGGGTTCGCCCCGATGCGGTCCGCGAGGAGCGCAGCCAGCGACGGGGTCTGCACGGTGTTGCTGATCGTGGAGACGAGCACGACGCCGATCTGGTCCGGGCGGATGCCCGCCTTCTCGATCGCCTCGAGGGAGGCGGTGGTCGCGAGGTCGACCGCGTGGATGTCGGCGGAGGCCCTGCGGCGCTCGATGATGCCGGTGCGCTGGCGGATCCACTCGTCGGAGGAGTTGATCGGCTCGATCAGGTCGTCGTTCGGGACGACGAGGTCGCCGCGTGCCGCGCCGATGCCGAGGATCCGGGTGTAGGCGCTGCCGCTGGACTGGGTGAGGGAAGGGGTCGTCATGGGGTCTCTCCTGCTAGGCGGCGTGCTCGTCGAGGAAGGCGCGGGCGGCGTCCACGTCGTCGGGGGTCGTGATGGCGATGCTCGGCACGCCCTTGAGGCCGCGCTTGGCGAGGCCGACCAGCGCGCCGGCGGGTGCCAGCTCGATGATCCCGGTGACGCCCGCGTCGGCGAAGGCCGCCATGCAGAGGTCCCAGCGGACGGGGGAGGCGACCTGGCCGACGAGCAGCTCGAGGAACGCGGCGCCGGAGTCGACGACCGACCCGTCGCGATTCGTCCAGAGACGGAGCGTCGGGTCGGAGGGGGTCAGCCCGGCGGCGACGCCGGCGAGGGAGTCGCGGGCGGGCGCCATGTAGCGGGTGTGGAAGGCGCCGGCCACCTGCAGGGGGATCACGCGGGTCCCGCGGAGCGGCTCCGCCTTGAGGGCCTCGAGCGCGTCGACCGCGCCGGCGACGACGATCTGCCCGCCGCCGTTGTAGTTGGCCGGCTCGAGGCCGAGCTCGTCGAGACGGGCGATCAGGGCCTGCTCGTCGCCGCCGAGGACCGCGCTCATCGCGGTCGGCTCGGCGGCGGCCGCAGCGGCCATGGCACGGGCGCGCTCGCGGACGAACACCAGCGCGTCGGCCTCGGTGAGGACCCCGGCTCCGGCGGCCGCGGTGATCTCGCCGACGGAGTGGCCGGCGATGCCCGCGATGCGCTCGCGCCGTCCGCCCTCGAGGAGGGCGGCGAGGCTCACGAGTCCCGCGGAGACGATCAGGGGCTGGGCGACCGCGGTGTCGCGGATGGTGTCCGCGTCCGAGACGGTGCCGTGCGCGGCGAGGTCGATGCCGACCGCCTCCGAGTGCGCGGCGACCTGCTCGGCCACGGAGGGGATCTCGAGCCAGGGGGCGAGGAATCCGGGGGTCTGGGAGCCCTGACCCGGGGCGACGACGACGATCACGGTATCCAGTCTTCCGATCTGCGCTCGCACGTGCGGCGCGTGGAGCCACTGACAAAGCACAAAGAGCTTGTCGCGGGTCTACAAGTGTTCAGGGGCGGGAGGGGTTCGGCGAGCGGAGGGCCTCAGCGTCGGGACGGCTTCCGGCGGACGGCGCCGTCCGGGTCGCTCATGGAGCCGAGGATGAGGGCGGACTGGAGGATGAGCGCCTCGCGGGCGCCCGTCGCGTCCCAGCCGATCACCTCGGCGACCCGCTTGAGGCGGTAGCGCACCGTGTTCGGGTGCACGAACAGCTCGCGGGCGGTCGCCTCGAGGGAGCGGCCGTTGTCGAGGTAGGCCCACAGCGTGGTCAGCAGCTCGGTCGAGTGCTTCTGCAGGGGCCGGTAGATCTGCGTGATGAGGCTCTGGCGGGCGAGCGGGTCGCCGGCGAGGGCGCGCTCGGGAAGGAGGTCGTCGGCGTTGACCGGTCGCGGCGCGTTCCGCCAGGAGCGGGCGACCGCGAAGCCGGCGAGGGCCGCGCGGGCGCTGCGGGACGCCTCGACCAGGGTCGGCACCTCGTGGCCGAGGACGAGGTGACCCGTTCCGAAGCCGGGCTCGAGCGCCTCCGCGATCTCGAGGAACGCGACCGGCGGGCCGGTCTCCTCCGTGGCGTTCTCGCTCGGCTCGGCGCGGCCGATGACCAGGACGAGCCGGCTGCCCTGCACGCCGATCAGCACGTCGGCGTCCATGTGCCGGGCCGTGCGGCGCAGCTGGTCGACGTCGAGCATCTTGGGGGCGGTGCCCACCAGGACGGCGACCTCGCCGTGGCCGTGCCAGCCGAGGGCGGCGATCCGGCTGGGCAGCTCGTCGTCGGCCTCGCCCGTGAGGATCGAGTCGACGACCAGCGCCTCCAGGCGCGCGTCCCAGAGGCCTCGGGCCTCGGCGGCGCGCGCGTAGACGTCGGCCGCGGCGAAGGCGATCTCGCGCGAGTAGAGGAGGATCGCCTCGCGGAGGTCCTCCCCGCCGTTCTTGATCCGGTCCTCGACGACCTCGACCGTCACCTTGATCAGCTGCAGCGTCTGCGTCAGCGAGACGGAGCGCAGCAGCTCGCGGGGAGCGGCTCCGAACACGTCCGCCGCGATCCACGGCGTGGCCGACGGGTCGTCGAACCACGAGATGAACGAGGTGATGCCGGCCTGAGCGACGAGGCCGACCGCCGAGCGCCGACCGGGGGGCATGCTGCCGTACCAGGGCAGCGTGTCCTCGAGTCGCTTGATCGTCTGCGTCGAGAGCTCACCGGCGAGGGTGCGCAGCCAGGCGAGGGTCTGCTCCTTCGTGCGGGGAGCGCCCGGCCGGGTGGCCGGACGCTCCGCCGCAGGAGCAGGACCCCGCGCACTCGACGGTGCGGGTTCCTGCGAGAGCACGGACTCGTCCGTCAGCTCTCGCCGCCCGCGTTGCCGGTGGTGCCGGCGTTGACGTCGAGGAGGCGGTACTTCTCGATCGCCTGGACGGCGAGCGCGGGGTCGACCTCGCCGCGCTTGGCGAGCAGCTGCAGCGTCCGCACGACGACCGAGGGGCCGTCGATCTGGAAGTAGCGCCGCGCCGCCGCACGGGTGTCCGAGAAGCCGAAGTCGTCCGCGCCGAGCGTCGCGAAGTCGCCCGGGATGAACTGGCGCAGCTGGTCGGGGACCTGGTGCGAGAAGTCCGAGACGGCGACGAAGGGGCCCTTCGCGTCGGCCAGCTTCTGCGTCACGTACGGCACCTGCTCGGCGTCCTCGGGGTGGAGGAAGTTGTGCTGCTCGGCCTTGATGCCGTCGCGGCGCAGCTCGTTCCACGAGGTGACCGACCAGACGTCCGCCGAGACGCCCCAGTCCTCAGCGAGGAGCTTCTGCGCCTCGATCGCCCACGGCACCGCGACGCCCGAGGCGAGGAGCTGGGCCTTCGGCCCGTCCCACTGGCCCCAGGAGATGCGGTGGATGCCGCGGACGATGCCCTCGACGTCGACGTCCTCCGGCTCCTTCGGCTGCACGATCGGCTCGTTGTAGACCGTGATGTAGTACATGACGTTCGGGTCGGTGTGCTTCCCGCCGTACATGCGCTCGAGTCCGGACTGCACGATGTGCGCGATCTCGTACCCGTAGGCCGGGTCGTAGCTCACGACGGCGGGGTTGGTCGCCGCGAGGATCGGGGAGTGCCCGTCCGCGTGCTGGAGGCCCTCGCCGGTCAGCGTGGTGCGTCCCGCGGTGGCGCCGATCATGAAGCCGCGCGACATCATGTCGCCGGCCGCCCAGATCGCGTCGCCCGTGCGCTGGAACCCGAACATCGAGTAGAAGACGTAGACCGGGATGAGCGGCTCGCCCTGCGTCGAGTACGAGGTGCCGATCGCGGTGAACGCCGCGAGGGCGCCCGCCTCGTTGATGCCGACGTGGAGGATCTGACCCTGCGGGCTCTCCTTGTAGGCCAGGAGGAGCTCGCGGTCGACCGACGTGTAGTGCTGGCCGCGCGGGTTGTAGATCTTCGCGTTCGGGAAGAACGCGTCCATGCCGAAGGTGCGCGCCTCGTCCGGGATGATCGGGACGACGCGGTTGCCGAAGTCCTTCGAGCGGAGGATGTCCTTCAGGATGCGGACGAACGCCATGGTGGTGGCGATCTCCTGCGTCCCGGAGCCCTTCTTGCCGACCGCGTAGGCCGAGTCCTCGGGGAGGTTCAGCTGCGTGTACTTCGAGCGGCGCTCGGGGAGGTAGCCGCCGAGCGCGCGGCGGCGCTCCTGCAGGTACTCGATCGCCTCGTCGTTCTGACCGGGGTGGTAGTACGGCGGGAGGTAGGGGTTCTCCTCGAGCTGCGCGTCCGTGATCGGGATGCGCATGGTGTCGCGGAACGACTTGAGGTTGTCCAGCGTCATCTTCTTCATCTGGTGGGTCGCGTTGCGGCCCTCGAAGCTGCGGCCGAGACCGTAGCCCTTGATGGTGTGGGCGAGGATGACGGTGGGCTGGCCCTTGTGCTCCGTCGCGGCCTTCATGGCCGCGTAGATCTTGCGGTAGTCGTGGCCGCCGCGGCGCAGGCCCCAGATCTGCTCGTCGGAGTAGCCCTCGACGAGCTTCTTGGCGCGCGGGTCGCGGCCGAAGAAGTTCTCGCGGACGTAGGCGCCGTCCTCCGTCTTGTAGGTCTGGAAGTCGCCGTCGGGCGTCTTGTTCATCAGGTCGAGTAGCGCGCCCTCGGTGTCGCGGGCGAGCAGGTCGTCCCACTCGCGGCCCCAGATGAGCTTGATGACGTTCCAGCCCGCGCCGCGGAAGTACGACTCGAGCTCCTGCACGATCTTGCCGTTGCCGCGGACGGGTCCGTCGAGGCGCTGGAGGTTGCAGTTGACGATGAAGTTCAGGTTGTCGAGGCCGTCGTTCGCGGCGACCTGGAGCTGACCGCGCGACTCGACCTCGTCCATCTCGCCGTCGCCGAGGAACGCCCAGACCTGCTGGTCGGAGGCGTCCTTGATGCCGCGGTTGGTGAGGTACTTGTTCGCCTGCGCCTGGTAGATCGCGTTGATCGGGCCGAGGCCCATCGACACGGTCGGGAACTGCCAGAACTCCGGCATGAGCCGCGGGTGCGGGTAGCTGGAGAGCCCGCCGCCCCGGTGCGACTTCTCCTGGCGGAAGCCGTCGAGCTGGTGCTCGCTCAGGCGTCCCTCGAGGAAGGCGCGCGCGTACGGGCCGGGGGAGGCGTGGCCCTGGATGAAGACCTGGTCGCCGCCGCCCGGGTGGTCCTGGCCGCGGAAGAAGTGGTTGAAGCCGACCTCGTACAGCGAGGCGCTCGACGCGTACGTCGAGATGTGGCCGCCGACCCCGATGCCGGGACGCTGCGCGCGGTGCACGAGGATGGCCGCGTTCCAGCGGATCCACGCGCGGTAGCGGCGCTCGACGTCCTCGTCGCCCGGGAAGTCGGGCTCGTTCTCGGGCGCGATGGTGTTGATGTAGTCCGTGGTGGGCACCATCGGCACGCCGAGGTGGAGCTCCTTGGAGCGCTTGAGGAGGCTGAGCATGACGTCGCGCCCGCGACCCCGGCCCCGCTCCTCGACGAGCGCATCGAGCGACTCGTTCCACTCCGACGTTTCCTCGGGGTCCGAGTCCACGTGACCGACGGAATACGGGTCCTGATCGTTAACAGTCACCCTCGACCTCTCTCTGGGGGCAGATCGTGCCCGAGACATCACTCTCATGAAGCGGTGCGGATCCGCGGATCCGGGGCTCGGATGACGAGCCGCGCGCGGGCACCTCCGTCAGCCTAGCGATTCCCGTGCCCCGAACCTGGAATCGCACTGTGGTGATCCACGAGGAATGGGCGCCGACGACTGTAGGAGAGCGCCAGCCGGGACGCGTCGACCGGCCCGTGATCGGGGGAGACGGGCCGTTCCTTGGAGTCTGCGCGGAGCGGGTCTAGCATTGCCCCTCGTGCTCGCGCGACTCTCGTGCGCACGGAAGGACATCGGACCGATGGCTCTCGAGAAGCTGACCCTGGCTCCCGACTTCGAACTCGCGAACCAGTACGGCGAGCGCATCCAGCTGGGCGACTTCCACGGGCGGCGCAACGTCGCCCTGGTGTTCTTCCCCCTCGCCTTCTCCGGCACCTGCACGGGCGAGTTCTGCGCGCTGCGCGAGAACCTCTCCCTCTTCGAGCACGCCGACGTGGAGCTGATCGGCATCTCGGTCGACTCCAAGCACACGTTGCGCGCCTGGGGCGAGAAGCAGGGCTACGACTTCACGCTCCTCTCCGACTTCTGGCCGCACGGCGACGTCGCCAAGCAGTACGGCGTGTTCACCGAGGCGAAGGGCTACGCGACCCGCGCGACCTTCCTCATCGACAAGGCCGGCGTCATCCGGGACACGTTCATGACCGCCCCGGGCGAGCCTCGCTCGATCGACGCATACCGCGCCGCGATCGACGCGCTCGTCCCCGCGCACGTCTGACCCTCCGGAGGCGGACCGCCCCGGTCGTCAGCTGAGGATGTTGACGGCCCGGGAGATCACGAGGGCCAGCAGGACGAATCCGGTGAACGCCTCGGCGATCATCAGGAGCTTCATCCGGCTCGACAGCGGCATCGTGTCGGTCGGGCTGAACGCCATGGTGTTCGTCGTCGACACCGAGAGGTAGTCCACGAAGCCGGGCCGCCAGTCGGCGCGCTCGGAGGAGGTCGCGGCGACCTCGGGCGCGGTGTCGCGGTAGGTGTCCTGCGGGAAGGCGAAGTCGGCCGCCGGCAGCTCGGTGCGGGGAAGCGTTCCGCGGGCGACCGGACCGCCGCGGTCGAGCTCCCAGAACAGCAGCGCGTACGCGACGACGTTGGTGACCCAGACCTGGAGCGCGGTGAGCAGCAGCGGAGGGCCGTCGGCCGTCCCGTCGACGAGGTCGATCACCACGGCGACCACGTTCACCTGGTTCGCCACGGCGAGCACGACCGCCAGCGCGATGGAGACCCCGCGCGACCAGCGCGTCTCGCTGTCGAGTCGGTGCGGGTTCACGACGAACAGCGGCACGAGCAGCGCGAGCGTGATGCCGGCGGCGACGAGGCGGACCACCGAGGTGTCGGCGCTGTGGCCGGCCACGTTCAGGGCGACGGCCACCAGGATCGCGGCGGAGGCGGGCCAGCGGCTCTCGGCGCGCCGCCTCGCCCGGGAGTCGCTGTCGGCGGTCATGTGCCGAGGCTAGTGCCCGCAGGGGGCCGCTCCGCCTGCCGTAGGATCGAGTCGATCGTCCGCGGGTGAGACCGCGACGGGGGCCTTTAGCTCAGTTGGTAGAGCGCCACGTTTACACCGTGGATGTCATCGGTTCGAGCCCGGTAGGGCCCACCACGTCCGGCGATCGGACACTGCGCGTCAGCGGGACTGGCGGCGCTTGTAGGGCTTGGGCTGGCCCTTGACGATCGGCGCGCGCCCGGTCCCCTTGGAGGCCTTGGCCTTGCCTCCCGACTTCGGGGCCGCCTCCGGCTCGTCGCCGAGCGCGGCGAGCTCCTCGCGGGCCGAGGCGAGGCGCTGCCGCCCGGCCGCGGTGAGGGTCGTGGCGGCGGCACCGGGCTCGAAGAGCGGCTTGCCGAGGTCGAGCTCGACGGCGGCGACGGAGGAGTCGAGCTTCTGCCGCGAGATGCCGAGGCGCTCGGCGGCGCGCACGAAGTGCAGCTCCTCGGCGACCGCCACGAAGTGGCGCAGCTGGCTGATCTTCATCCCGAACCCTTCACGGCCGCTCTCTGCGGCACGACCACGGTACGCGGTCCGGGAGGGGGCGCCGACCGCCGGGAGCGCCGTCGGGAGCAGCGGCGACCCGTCGATCCGCGCCAGAGGACCCGGCGGACATTGCCGGACGGAGGCGGGAGGCCTACGGTCGCGCCCGTGGGCGGTCCCGAAGCCGGCCACGGAGAGAGGCCGACGTGGGCGCGCTCATCTACAGCTCGATCGCGTCGCTCGACGGCTACGTGAACGACGCGGACGGCGGATTCGCCTGGGCGGAGCCGCGACCCGCCGTGCACCGCTTCATCACGGAGCGCGAGGGGCGGGTGCGCACGTACCTGTACGGGCGGCGCATGTACGAGGTCATGCGCGCGTGGGAGCAGACCTGGGCCCTCGCGGAGGAGTTCGCGTTCATCCGCGACTTCCAGGAGATGTGGCGGGCGGCCGACAAGGTCGTGTACTCGACGACGCTGGAGTCGGCCGAGACCCGCCGTACCCGCGTCGAGGTCGGATTCGACCCGGTCGTCGTCGCCGCGCAGGTCAGCGCCGCCGACCACGACGTCTCGATCGGCGGGCCGACCCTCGCCCGGCACGCGCTGCTCGCCGGGATCGTCGACGAGGTGCAGGTCTACACGGTGCCGGTGGCGGTGGGCGGCGGGACCCACTTCCTCCCGTGCGGGTTCCACGCGCGCCTCGACCTGCGCGAGGAGCACCGCTTCGCCGACGGCACGGTCTTCACGCGCTACAGCGTGCGGCGATGAGACCGGCTACTCGGCGCCGACCAGCGCGGCGATCCGCGAGGCGAGCCGGGCGCCCTGAGCACGTCCGGCGCGGGCGGAGGCGGCGCGGACGGCCGGGTCGAGCGAGTTCGGGCCGAAGGCGCGCACCGACTCCTCGTCGGCGTAGAGCACCTCGACCCGCGAGTCCGCGAGGGCGTCGAGCTCGCCGGTCGGGATCAGGCCCGCGCCGGGCGTGCCGACTCCCGGCAGCGGAGTGACGACCAGGACCCAGTCGGCTCCCGCGGCGAGGTCGGCGTTGCTGCCGGAGCGCACGCCGCCGTCCATGTAGCGGACGCCGTCGATGCTGACGGGAGGCCAGACCCCGGGGACGGCGCAGCTGGCGGAGATCGCGTCGACGAGGCCGACACCGCTCTCGCGGTCGAACACGCGCAGCTCACCGGTGGCCGTGTCGACCGCGGTGATGAGCAGACGCTGCTCGGGCCAGTCGGCGTCGCCCACGCGGGCCGAGATGACGGCCCGGCGCGTGTCCTCGGGGAGCGTCTCGGCCTCGAGCGCGAGGGTGCCGATGCGGCGCCGCGCGTCCTGGGGCGAGGTCGCGCCCTCGACGGCCGCGGCGAAGAGGGCCTGGAGGCGCTCACCGTCGACGTCCGCTCCTATCTCGGCGGACTCCTCCTGGAGCTGGACCTCGTACGACTCGTCGAGGCCGGTGCCGGTGCTCAACTGCGCGGCGACCGCGGAGCCCGCGGAGGTGCCGATGAAGGTCGTCGACGGATCGAGCAGGAGGCGGGCCGCCTCGGGGGAGGCGTCTGCGAGGCCGCGGAGGACGCCGAGCTCCCAGGCGATTCCGGCGAGGCCGCCGCCGGCGAGGACGAGTGCACCAGGCATGGGGGAGGTCCTTTCGATCAGGATCAGGAGGGGGCGGGCGCTGCGGAGCGCCGCAACACCAACGCTGTCACATCGTCGTGCGCGTCGTCTGCGAGAGCATGCAGACGCTCGAAGAGAGCGGGGTCGTCGTTGCTCCGCACCAGCTCGGCGAGACGGTCGAGCGCGTCGAGGCGCCCGCCGAAGACGTCGAGCAGGCCGTCGCTGCAGGAGAAGAGCGCGTCGCCGGGGGCGAGCACGCGCTGCTCCTCCTCCCAGGAGACGTCGGCGGCGATGCCGAGCGGGACGCCGGTGGAGGCGAGCCGCTCCGTGGTGCCGTCGGCGCGCAGCAGGAGGGTGAGGCCGTGGCCGCTGTCCACGAACGCGACGGCGCCGCTCGCGAGGTCGACCCGGGCGATCAGCGCGGTCGCGAACATCCCGGTCGCGGTCAGGTCGGGCAGGAGCTGGCGGTTGACGGCCTCGACGGCTGCCGCGGGAGGGAGCTCCGGCCGCGCCTGGAACGCGGAGCGGATCGCGGAGGCGACGATCGCCGCCGACACCCCCTTGCCCATCACGTCGACCAGCTCGAGGGAGAGGTCGTCCCCGCTGCGACGCCACGCCGTGTAGTCGCCGGCGACGTCGTGCAGCGGCGTGGTCAGCGAGTCGAGGCTCCACTCGCCGAGGTCGAGGCGCGGGGGCCAGAGCCGCTCCTGCGTCTCGCTCGCGCGTCCGGAGAAGGCGATCTCGCGCAGCTCCCGCTCCGCCCACCGGCCGAGGTCCTCGAGGATCTCGCGCTCCTCCTCCGAGAAGCCGCGCGCCTCGCTGTCGATGATGCAGATCGTGCCGACGCGGAGGCCGTCCCCGACGACGAGCGGGCGGCCCGCGTAGAAGCGCACGTGAGGGGATCCGGTGACGACTCCGCGGTCGGCGAACCGCGGATCGGCGGTGGCGTCCTCGACGACGAGGATGTCGCCCTGCTGGACCGTGACGTCGCACATCGAGTCGGCGCGCAGCATCCTGCTCGCCCGCGCCGAGCGCTGGGGCGACTTCGTGAACTGCGTCGACTCCTCGAGGATGTTGATCTCGGCGAGGGGGACGCGCAGGAGTCGGCGGGCGACGCGGGTGATCCTGTCGAAGCGCTCCTGGGGGGTGCTCAGGCCGATCCCGAGCTCGGCGATCGCGGCGAGGCGGGCGCGCTCGGTCGGCTCGCTCACGTGCGGGTCCGGGCGAGTGCCCAGAGGTTCTGCCCGTCGACACGGCGGTAGGAGAACTCGGTGACGAGGGCGTGGATGAACGGGATCCCGCGGCCTGCCTCGTCCCACTCGTCCGGCATGTCGCGGGGGTCGGTGACCTCGGCGGGCGCCTCCTCGGCGGAGTCGTTGAGCGAGGCGCGCAGCTCGGTCGCGTCGACGCGGATCTCGACCAGGCAGATGATGTGCCGGTACGACCGGGCGTGCTGGACGATGTTCGAGGTCAGCTCGACCAGCGCGGTCTCGAACGACATCCGGTCGACCGGCGCGACGCCCGGCTCCTCGAGCCACAGCTCCTCGAGCGCCTCGTGGACGGCGGTGACGCCGTCCTCGGGCGGCGTGCGCACGACGAAGGAGCGCTCAGGCACGGTAGGCCTCCTCGACGGTCTCGGCGCTCCCGAGCAGGCGGTCGAGGTTGGACAGGCCGAGCACCATGGCGGGCTGCTCGCCGGCGGCGGCCACGCGCAGCTCGCCGCCCGCCTTCCGCGCCTCCTTGAGTCCGGCGACGAGGACGCCGAGCCCGGACGAGTCGAGGAACTCGACGGCCGCCAGGTCGACGACCACGCGGACCTCTCCCGCCTCGAGCGCGCGCTGGAGGACCGCTTCGAGCTCCCACGCCGTGGACAGGTCGAGCCGACCGACGGGGCGGATCACCACGATGTCGGGCTCGATCCGCTCGGTGCTGATCCTCGAGCTGGGCTCCATGGTTTCCTCCTGACGGGACGGCACGCGGTTCCGCAGGGCTCGGAGACGTGGTGAGGACGCGGTCGGGGGCGCGACCGAGGGATTCCGGGTCCGGTGCGGGGGTGAATCGGGGAGTTCGTCCGCCTCCGACCGTACAAGGGAACGGGGCGCCCCGTGGGAGGCGTGACCGCATCCGCGCTGCGACACGCGGTCCGCGGCCCCGGGAGGAGGCTCCGCTCAGCCCCTCGCGGCGGCGAGAGCGTCGGCGGCGAGCCGCACGGAGGCGTCCCGGCCGGTCAGCCAGAGCGGCACGGAGCGGGCGCGGAGCCCCGCCGACTCGAGCGCCGGGACCGCGTCCGCGTCCTCCTCGCCGACGAGCCAGGCGTCGAGGAGGCCGCCCCCGCTCCGGGCTCCGTAGTGCCGGCCGACGGCCTCGGCGGAGGTCTCGACGCCGATCGCGGCGAGGCAGGCGTCGGCCATGCCGCGCACCACCGCGCCTCCGATGACGGGGGAGACGCCCACGACGGGTGCGGAGGTCCGGCGGAGGGCGTCCGCGATCCCGGGCACTCCGAGGATCGTGCCGATCGAGACGACGGGATTGGAGGGGGCGACGAGCACCGCGTCGGTGTCGGCGATCGCCTCCAGCACGCCCGGGGCGGGGCGGGCGCTCTCCACCCCCTGCTGGACGAAGCGGCGCGCGGGCGCTGACGCCCGAAGCCGCACCCACCACTCCTCGAAGTGGAGGAGCCGCACGCCCTCGCCGGGAAGGTCGACCTCGACGTGGGTCTCGACGTCCTGGTCCGACATCGGCAGCAGGCGGACCCCCAGCGGCCAGCGGGCGGTGATCCGCGCGGTCGCCTCCGAGAGGGTGAGGCCGTCGCGCAGCATCGAGCTGCGGGCGATGTGGGTGCCGAGGTCGAGGTCGCCCAGGGTGAACCACGGCCAGCCGACGCCGAAGGCGGTGAGCTCGGCCGAGACCCGCTCGCTCTCGCCGGCCCGCCCCCAGCCGCGCTCCGTGTCGTTCACTCCGCCGAGCGCGTAGGTGATCGAGTCGAGGTCGGGGCAGACCTTGAGGCCGGTGAGCCACATGTCGTCGCCGGTGTTGACGACGACGGTGATCTCGCTCGCCTCGCCGCCGGCGGCCTCGAGATCGCGGAGGTGCTCGCGGACCGCCGAGGTGAAGCGGGCGCCGCCGACGCCTCCGGCCAGGATCGTGATGCGCATCCGCCCACGCTAGCGGCACCGACGGATTCCTCCCCCGGCGAGCCTTAATGCTGCGGATCCGCGCCGGAAACACCGGGGAAACGTCGAACCCCGACGATGAAGCCCTGTCCCCGGAGCCGGACGGTCCGTCATTGCCTTCGGGCCCGGCGGGGACCACAGTGGGTCCACGTCCCCGGCTCCGCACCGCCCGGCGGAGCACGACCGGAGCCGGACAGGGACGCCCGAGCATGGAGGTACCGATGACCATCGTCCGCGCAGCGATCACCCAGACGACCTGGACCGGCGACAAGGAGTCGATGCTCGACAAGCACGAGCGGATGGCCCGGGACGCCGCAGCCGACGGCGCGCAGATCGTCTGCTTCCAGGAGCTGTTCTACGGCCCGTACTTCGGCATCACCCAGGACAAGAAGTACTACCGCTACGCCGAGCCCGCCGACGGGCCGATCGTGCAGCGCTTCGCGGCCCTCGCGAAGGAGCTGGGCGTGGTGATGATCCTCCCGATCTACGAGGAGGAGCAGACCGGCGTCTACTACAACACCGCGGTCGTGGTCGACGCCGACGGGACGATCCTCGGCAAGTACCGCAAGCACCACATCCCGCACCTGGACCGCTTCTGGGAGAAGTTCTACTTCCGGCCCGGGAACCTCGGCTTCCCGGTCTTCGACACCGCGGTCGGCAAGGTCGGCGTCCACATCTGCTACGACCGCCACTTCCCGGAGGGCTGGCGGGAGCTGGGCCTGAACGGCGCCCACCTCGTCTTCAACCCCAACGCCACCAAGCCCGGCCTGTCGAACCGCCTCTGGGAGGTCGAGGGCCCGGCGGCCGCGGTGGCGAACGGCTACTTCGTGCTGCAGCCCAACCGCGTCGGCCGGGAGGACAACGAGTACGGCGACCTCGCGGTCGACTTCTACGGCACAAGCCAGATCATCGATCCGCGCGGGGAGTTCGTCGGCGAGCGGGGCTCGGGCGAGGCCGAGGAGATCCTGATCCGCGACCTCGAGATGGACATGGTGCAGGAGATGCGCGACGACTGGCAGTTCTACCGGGACCGCCGGCCGGAGTCGTACACCAGCATCCCGAAGCCGTGACCGCAGACCGAGACGGGGAAGACCGATGAAGACCCTCATCACCGGCGGGACGGTCGTCAACGCGACCGGCACCGGAGCCGCTGACGTCCTGATCGACGGCGAGACCATCGCCGCCGTCCTCGCCCCCGGCTCCACGCTGCTGGGCTTCGACCTGGCGGCCCACGTCGACCGGGTGATCGACGCGAGCGGCAAGTACGTGATCCCGGGCGGGATCGACGCGCACACGCACATGGAGATGCCGTTCGGCGGCACCTCCGCCTCGGACACCTTCGAGACCGGCACGCGCGCCGCGGCCTGGGGCGGCACGACGTCGATCGTCGACTTCGTGGTGCAGTACCCGGGCGAGAGCGTCGTCGACCGGTTCCAGGCGTGGCAGGAGAAGGCGGCCGGCAACTGCGCGATCGACTACGGCTTCCACCAGATCCTCTCGGACGTGCAGGACTCCTCGCTCGTCGCGATGGACGAGCTGATGCGCGAGGGGGTGACCAGCTTCAAGCTGTTCATGGCCTACAAGGGCGTGTTCCTCTCGGACGACGGGCAGATCCTCCGGGCGTTCCAGAAGGGCGCGGAGAACGGCGCGATGATGATGATGCACGCCGAGAACGGCGCCCTCATCGACGAACTGGTGAAGCAGACCCTCGCCGCCGGGAACACCGCGCCGTACTTCCACGGCACCTCTCGACCCTGGCAGGCGGAGGAGGAGGCGACGCACCGGGCGATCATGATCGCCGACCTCACCGGCGCGCCGCTGTACGTGGTCCATGTCTCCGCGAAGCAGGCGGTGGAGCAGATCGCGCAGGCCCGCGACCGCGGCATGAACGTCTTCGGCGAGACCTGCCCGCAGTACCTCTACCTCTCGCTCGAGGAGCAGCTCGGCGCGCCGGGCTTCGAGGGCGCGAAGTGGGTGTGCTCCACGCCGCTGCGCTCGAAGGCGGAGGGGCATCAGCACCACATGTGGCAGTCGCTGCGCACCAACGACATCCAGATGGTCTCGACCGACCACTGCCCCTTCTGCATGAAGGGCCAGAAGGACATGGGGATCGGCGACTTCTCGAAGATCCCCAACGGCATCGGCTCGGTGGAGCACCGGATGGACCTGATGTACCAGGGCGTGGTGTCGGGGCAGATCTCCCTGCCGCGCTGGGTCGAGCTCACCTCGACCACCCCGGCGCGGATGTTCGGGATGTACGGGAGGAAGGGCGTCATCCAGCCCGGGGCCGACGGCGACGTCGTCGTCTACGACCCGAGCGGGCACACCTCGATCGGGATCGGCGAGGGCCGCAGCCACCACATGAACATGGACTACTCGGCCTGGGAGGGCTTCGAGATCGACGGCCACGTCGACACGGTGATCTCCCGCGGCAGGGTCGTCGTCGACGACGGCTCCTACGTCGGCACGAAGGGCGACGGGGCGTACATCCCGCGCGGTCTGAGCCAGTACCTGATCTGAGCCGGCACCCGATCCGAGCCAGCACCTGATCGAGCAGAAGGAACCCCATGGACTTCGGAGTCGTCCTCCAGACCAACCCGCCCGCCTCGCGCACCGTCGCGCTCGCCGTCCTCGCGGAGACGCACGGCTTCGACTACGCGTGGACCTTCGACTCGCACCTGCTCTGGCAGGAGCCCTACGTGATCTACTCGCAGATCCTCGAGAGGACGCACCGGATCACGGTCGGCCCGATGGTCACCAACCCCGCCACGCGCGACTGGACGGTCATCGCCTCGCTGCACGCGACGCTCAACGAGATGTACGGGAACCGCACGGTGTGCGGGATCGGCCGCGGCGACTCCGCGGTGAGGGTGACCGGAGGAGCTCCGACGACGCTCAAGACGCTGCGGGAGTCGATCCACGTCATCCGCGAGCTCGCCAACAGCCGTCCGGTCGAGTACAACGGCCAGACGCTGCAGTTCCCGTGGAGCCGGGGCTCGTCCCTGGAGATGTGGGTGGCCGCCTACGGCCCGCTCGCCCTGAAGCTCGCGGGCGAGGTCGGCGACGGCTTCATCCTGCAGCTGGCCGACGTGGACATCGCGCGCTGGATGATCGGCGCCGTCAAGGAGGCGGCGGCGAACGCCGGCCGGGATCCCGAGTCGCTGCAGTTCTGCGTCGCGGCGCCGATGTACATCGGCACCGACCGGGAGCACATGCGCGACCAGTGCCGCTGGTTCGGCGGGATGGTCGGCAACCACGTGGCCGACATCGTGGGCCGCTACGGCGCCTCCGGAGCGGTGCCGCAGGCGCTGACGGACTACATCGCCGGGCGCGAGGGCTACGACTACAACGAGCACGGCCGCGCGGGCAACAGCCACACCGCCTTCGTGCCGGACGAGATCGTGGAGCGCTTCTGCGTGCTGGGCACGGCGGACGAGCACGTCGAGAAGCTCCGGGCGCTCGCCGACATCGGCGTGACGCAGTTCGCGGGATACCTCCAGCACGACAACAAGGAGGAGACGCTGCGCGTGTACGGCGAGCGGGTCATCCCGGAGCTGCGCGAGCACATCGTGGCCCGCGCATGAGACCGGCCCTCGCGCGCGGGCTCGTGCTCGGCGCCGGCGGGCTCCTCCTGCTCGCGCTCGTGTGGGAGGGCTGGAAGGCGCTCGGGCCCGAGGCCGGGGTGGTCGTCGGAGGAGTCACGGTGCTCCCGCGCACGAGCGCCATCGCGATGCCCCACCTCTGGGAGATCGCGGCCCGGCTCGGCGAGCCGGTCACCGGAGCGCGGAACGCCCCGGCGCTCTGGTCGGCCGTCCTGGGGGCGAGTGCCTTCTCGCTCGGGATCGCCGCGGTCGGCTGGGTCGTCGGCACCGTCGTCGGACTGCTCCTGGCTCTCCTGATGCAGCGGTTCCGCACGGCGGAGTCGGCGGTGCTGCCCTGGATCGTGCTGAGCCAGACGGTGCCCCTGATCGCGATCGCCCCACTGGTGCGGCGCTGGGGGTCGCAGCTCGAGCTCGGACCGGTGACCTGGGAGAACTGGATGTCGGTGTCACTGATCGCCTCCTACCTCGCGTTCTTCCCCGTCTCGATCGGGGCGCTCCGCGGGCTCGGCTCGCCGACGGCCCACCAGGTCGAGCTGATGCACGTGTACGGCGTCGGCTGGTGGAAGACGCTGGTGCGCCTGAGGCTCCCGGCGAGCGTGCCCTACCTGCTGCCGGCCCTCCGGCTCGGAGCGGTCAGCGCCGTCGTCGGCACGATCGTCGCCGAGGTCTCGATCGGCCTGCGCGGCGGGATCGGCCGCATGATCATCGAGTTCGCCTCCGCTGCCGGAGGCGACCCCGCCAAGCCCTGGGCGCCGATCCTCGGGGCTGTGCTGGTGGGCCTCGCGGCCGCCGGCGCCGTCGCCCTGCTCGGCACCCTCCTCCGTCCGTACCGCCGAGGGGAGCAGCCCGCATGAGCACTGCAGGATCCGCGGTCGTCGTCGACTCGGTCACGAGGACCTTCACCACCGCCCGCGCCGCGAGCGTCACGGCGCTCCAGGACGTCTCGCTCGAGGTGGCCGCGGGGGAGTTCGTCTCGCTGATCGGCCCGTCCGGCTGCGGCAAGTCGACGCTGCTGCGGCTGATCGCCGACCTCGACGAGCCGGACTCCGGCTCGATCGCCGTGTTCGGCAAGACGGCCCGGCAGGCGAGGCTCGACCAGGACTACGGGATCGCGTTCCAGCAGGCGGGCCTCCTGCCGTGGCGCACGATCCGGGCGAACATCGCCCTGCCGCTGGAGCTGCACGGCGTCGCCGCGACCGCCCGGCGCTCGCGCGTCGACGAGCTGCTGGCGCTGGTCGGGCTCGGCGACTTCGCCGACTCCTACCCGGACCAGCTCTCCGGCGGGATGCAGCAGCGCGTCGCCATCGCGCGGGCGCTCGCCGAGAGCCCGCGCCTGCTCCTCATGGACGAGCCGTTCGGGGCGCTCGACGAGATGACCCGCGAGCGGATGCAGACGGAGCTGCTGCGGATCCGGCGCGAGACCGGCGCCGCCGTCGTCTTCGTCACCCACTCGATCCCGGAGGCGGTGTTCCTCTCGGACCGCGTCGTGGTGATGTCGCCGCGGCCGGGAAGGATCCGCGACGTCCTCCCGGTCGGACTCCCCGGAGCATCCGAGCGCGACGCGGCGGTCAGGGAGGACACGGCGTTCTTCCGCGACGTGAGCGCCGTGCGCGAGCTGCTGCACGGCGATCCCGCCGCCGTGCCGCGCGGAGTGGAGAACCGGTGAGCACGACGGCGCTGGCGCGCAGCGTGCTCGCGCCGCTCGTGCTCGGGATCGCCGCGGTCCTGCTCTGGCAGGCCGGGGTCACCGCTCTGGCGATCCAGCCGTTCGTGCTCCCGTCGCCGCTGGCGATCGGACAGGAGTTCGCCACGAACCTCGGCTCCGTCGCCGAGGGCAGCGCGGTGACCGGCCGCAACGCGCTGGTCGGCCTGCTGGTCGGCGCAGTGCTGGCGGTCGTGGTCGCCGGACTCTCGGCGCTCGCGCGGGTCTTCGACGGACTGGTCGCGCCGATCGTGGCCGCGGCCGCCGTCGTGCCGATCGTCGCCCTCGCTCCGGTGCTCTACACGATGTTCGGAGCGAACGCCGAGACCGCGAGGCAGCTCGTCGCGGCGCTCGCCGTGTTCGTGCCGGTGTACGTGACGACGCTGCGCGGGCTGCGGCAGGCCGCTCCGGTGCACCGCGACCTGCTGAAGGCCTACGCGGCGACCCCCTGGCAGACCGCCCGCACGATCACGCTGCCGGGAGCGGTGCCCTACGTCTTCACAGGGCTCCGCATCGCCTCCTCGCTCGCGGTGATCTCGGCGCTGGTCGCCGAGTACTTCGGCGGACCCGTGGGCGGGCTCGGCAAGTCGATCACGACGGCGGCCTCGGGCAGCGACTACGCGCTCGCCTACGCCTACGTCCTGGGCGCCGTGCTCGTCGGCCTCGCGTTCTACTGCGTGACGGCCGCGCTCGAGGCGTTCGCGCTGCGCCGCAGCCGGCTGCGCTGAGCGCGGCGCCGCGCGTCCCCGCACCCTTCTCGATCCTCCCGATTCCCGATTCCCGATTCCCGACTCCACCCGACGCACCATCCGCACCATCCGCACCACAGCGCCACCTGCACCACAGCACCACCTGCACCGCCGCACCACGGGCGCGCCGCACCGGCGACCCCGCAGACCGCACCAGGAGGACCCGTGACCAGACGCACCCGCATCACCCTGACGACGACCGCCGCCTTCGCGGCCGTGGTCCTCGCGCTCACCGGCTGCAGCGCCTCCGGCGGCTCCGACCCGGGGTCGGACTCCGGCTCCGGCGGCCTCACGCCGGTCACCCTGCAGCTGCAGTGGGTGGCCCAGGCGCAGTTCGCCGGGTACTACGCCGCGCTCGACCAGGGCTACTACGAGGACGAGGGCCTCGACGTGACGATCGCCGAGGGAGGCGGCGACATCGTCCCCCAGGACGTGCTCGCCTCGGGCGACGCGGACTACGCGATCTCCTGGGTGCCCAAGGTCCTCGGCTCGATCGAGCAGGGGGCCGGGATCACCGACGTCGCGCAGATCTTCGAGCGCAGCGCCACCACGCAGATCTCCTTCAAGGACAAGGGGATCACCTCGCCGGCCGACCTGGCCGGGAAGAGCGTGGGCAGCTGGGGCTACGGCAACGAGTGGGAGCTGTTCGCCGGCATGCAGAAGGACGGCGTCTCCCTCGACGACATCTCGCTGGTGCAGCAGCAGTTCGACATGAACGGCTTCCTCGCGGGCGACATCGACGCGGCCCAGGCGATGACCTACAACGAGTACGCCCAGGTCCTCGAGACCGTGAACCCCGCCACAGGCGAGCTGTACCGGCCGGACGACCTGAACGTCATCAGCTGGAACGACATCGGGACCGCGATGCTCCAGGACGCGATCTGGGCGGACGCGGGCAGGCTCGCCGACGACGACGCGTACGCCGAGCAGACGGTCGCCTTCATCAAGGCCTCGATCAAGGGCTGGATCTTCGCGAAGGACGACCCGCAGGCGGCGGCCGACATCGTCACCGCGGCCGGATCCACGCTCGGCACCAGCCACCAGCTCTGGATGACCAACGAGGTCAACAAGCTGATCTGGCCCTCGACGAGCGGCGTCGGGATGATCGACGAGGCCGCGTGGCAGCAGACGGTCGACATCGCGAAGGAGACGGAGAACGAGACGGGCGCGACGATCATCAGCGCGGACCCGCCCGCCACCGCCTACTCGAACGAGTACATCGAGAAGGCGCTCGCGGAGCTCGCCGACGAGGGAGTGGACACGAGCGGTGCCGACTACGCGCCGATCGACGTGACGCTGGAGGCCGGCGGCGCCTGAGCCCGGACTCCGCCCCTCCCGGCCCCTCCGGCCCCGGAGGGGGCCGGGAGGGGTAGGCTGGACCCTCGTGACTACTTTCAAGAAGACGCCGTTCACCGTGAACGTGCGCGACCTCGTGAGGCGACCGGGCGAGATGCGCGAGCACCGCCTCGAGCTCGAGGCGCCGGAGCAGTTCGGCGAGGGGATCGTCGCGGTCCGCAAGGGATCGGCCGTCGATCTCGACGTCCGGCTCGAGTCCGTGCACGAGGGGATCCTGGCCAGTGTCGAGGTGTCGGCGAGGGCCGACGGCGAGTGCAGCCGGTGCCTGACCGACATCTCCCTGCCTGTCGATGTCGAGTTCCAGGAACTTTTCGCGTACTCTTCTGACGAAGCTTTCGACTATGAGGTTCACGACGACCACGTGGATCTTGAACCTCTGGTCAGGGATGCGGTGGTTCTGTCGCTGCCGTTCCAGCCGGTCTGCCGGCCGGACTGTCCGGGCCTCGACCCCGTCACGGGGGAGCGGCTGGCCGATTCCTCCACGCCCGAACCCGAGGCGCCGCGCGACTCCCGGTGGGCCGCGCTCGCAGGGTTGAGCGAGGGGGACGGCGGGGCCGCAGCGCCCGGAGCTTCCACCGACAGAGCTTCCGCAGACAGCGGTGAGGGCGCGACCGCCCGCACCGAATCCGACTAGAGGTAGAGAAGAGAGAATCATGGCTGTTCCCAAGAGGAAGAAGTCCCGCGCGAACACCCACGCCCGTCGTTCGCAGTGGAAGGCCGAGGTCCCCACCCTCGTCAAGACCATCGAGAACGGCAAGGTCGTCTACAGCCTTCCCCACCGCGCCAAGGTCGTCGAGGACTCCGCGGGCACCGCGCTGTTCCTCGAGTACAAGGGCCGCAAGGTCGCCGACGTCTGATCCCGCTCCTGGTCCGCACGGCGCGGGGCGCACCGCCCCTCGACGAACGGACCGCGGTCCATGGTGAACCAGACCTCCGCACGATCCTCCAGCGACGACCGGTCGCGTCTGGAGGCCACGCTCGGCGTGAGCCTCGACGGTGAGCTCTTCGAGCTCGCCCTGACGCACCGGTCGTTCGCTTTCGAGCACGGCGGCATCCCGCACAACGAGCGCCTCGAGTTCCTCGGCGACTCGATCCTCGGGCAGGCCGTGACCGTCATGCTCTACACCGAGTACCCCGCCCTCAGCGAGGGCGACCTGGCCAAGCGCCGGGCGAGCCTGGTCTCGACCGTCGCGCTCGCCGAGATCGCCCGCGGCATCGGCCTGGGCGAGTTCCTCCGCCTCGGACGCGGCGAGGAGCTGACCGGCGGCCGCGACAAGGCGTCGATCCTCGCCGACACCGTCGAGGCCATCATCGGCGCCGTCTACCTGGGCACCGGCCCCGACGCGGCCCGCGACCTGGTGCTGCGCCTGATCGCCCCTCTGCGGGCCGATCCGCTCCGCTTCGGCGTCTCGATGGACCCGAAGACGAGCCTCCAGGAGGCGGCCGCCGAGCGCGGTGCGCCGGCCCCGCGCTACGAGATCGCCGCCACCGGCCCCGACCACAACAAGGTGTTCGTCGCCACCGTGATCGTCGGCGGACTCGTCACCGCCCGCGGCGAGGGGACGAGCAAGAAGGCGGCCGAGATGGCCGCCGCGCTCGACGCGTGGACGCGTCTGGCGGCCCCCGGCGCACCCGCCGCTCCCGCGGTCTCGGACTGACCGTGCCCGAGCTGCCCGAGGTCGAGGTGGTGCGGGCGGGCCTCGCTCCCGCGGTCACCGGCTCCCTGGTGACCGGCGTCGAGATCGTCGACGAGCGCTCGCTGAAGCGGCACGTGCATCCGCACGGGACCTTCGAGCGCCTGCTCGTCGGGCGCACGCTGGAAGCGGCGGTGCGGCGAGGCAAGTTCCTCTGGCTGCCCGCCGGCCGCGACGAGGCGCTGCTGGTGCACCTCGGCATGAGCGGTCAGGTGCTGCTGCGCACGGCGGATGCGGCGCTGCCGCGGCTGGCGCGCATCCGGATCGGGATCGAGCACCCCGAGCACGGCGAGCTCGCCCTGCACTTCGTCGACCAGCGGATCTTCGGCTCGATGGCGGTCGACGCTCTGGTGCCGACCCCGGACGGAGCGCCGGGCGGCTACGCGGGCGTGGAGGCCCGCGGAGGCGGCTGGCTGCGCGCCGTGCCCTCGCAGGTCGCGCACATCGCCCGCGATCCGCTCGACCCCTCCTTCGACCTGGGCTCGGTCGTCGCGTCGCTGGCGAGGAGGAGCAGCGGGATCAAGCGGGCGCTGCTCGACCAGACGCTGGTGAGCGGCATCGGGAACATCTACGCGGACGAGTCGCTGTGGGCGGCGGAGCTGCACCCGGAGCGGCCGAGCTCGTCGCTCGGCGAGGCGCGCATCCGCCGCCTCTTCGCCGAGGTCCGCTCGGTGCTCGAGCGGGCGCTGGCCGAGGGCGGCACCAGCTTCGATGCGCAGTACGTGAACGTGAACGGCGCCTCCGGCTACTTCTCGCACAGCCTGCACGCCTACGGGCAGACGGGGAAGCCGTGCGCCCGGTGCGGCGAGGCGATCGTGCGGGTGCCGTTCATGAACCGCTCCTCGCACCTCTGCCCGCACTGCCAGCAGCTGCCGCGCTGAGGCACCGGAAGGCGCCGCCTCAGGCGGCGGAGTCGGCGGGCGCCGGAGCGTACCGGGAGTGGACGACGAGCTCGCCCAGCAGCGTCGCGACGAGCGTGATGACGGCGGCGATCGCCAGGCCGAGCCAGAGTCCGACCAGCAGGGCGAGCGCGCCGACTCCGGCACCCGCGGCGATCAGGACGATCGCCGCCGCGCGGCGGAACCACGGCTGACCGGAACCACCCGCCAGGCGGGAGTCCGCAGCGAGGCCGGTGATCGTCGAGGTGACGACGACCGTCGTGACGTCCTTGACGGCGAGGTGGCGGGCGGTCGCGGCCTGGAGGCCCATCGCCCCGCCCAGTACGCCGGTGACGGTGAAGGCGAGCGGCTCGGGGTGCTCAGGCACGACCGCGAGCACGATCGCCAGGACGCCGAGCAGGATGCCGACCACCGCGAAGAGCCAGGTCGAGCGCGAGGTCCAGCCCTTCTTCACCGGGCGGAGCACCCGGCCGCCGATCACGGCGCCGATCATGAAGGCGCCCAGCGCGATCAGGGGCCCGACCACGGGCAGGTCGGCCGCGCCGGAGAGGGCCATGCCGAGGATGACGACGTTGCCGGTCATGTTGCCGGCGAAGACGCGGTCGAGCCCGAGGTACCCGACGGCGTCGATGATGCCGGTCGAGAAGGTGAGGGCGAGCATCAGGCCGAGGGTCGCGCCCTCGGAGCGGGTGCGCAGGCGTCGGAACACGGGAGTCCTGTCGTCGGGGGCGGGTCTGGAGAATCGTGGCACACGCGTGCACATGCTCGAAACACGGCGCGGTTAGGGTCGGACGGCGCGGACGGGCCGCGCGGGAGGCGGACGCGCATGCGGTGGACGGAGTGGGCGGTGCAGCCCGGTGAGGGAGTGCCGCCGGGGGTGGACTACCTGCCGGCCGAACCGGGTTCGGTGCTGTGGGGGCGCCTGCCGTGCGCGGCGGACGCGCCCGTGCTCACCGTCGACTCGGGGGCCGAGGTCGTCATCGACACGCTCAGCCACGAGGGCGTGCTGGAGGATCAGGGCCGCGATCCGGTCGCCTTCTTCGGCCGCCACGGAGTCGCTCCGGAGGGGGTGCTGCGCGACGCGGTCGCGCTCGCCGCGGACGGGCCGTTCCGCGACGGCGAGACGGACGGGCCGCACGTGGTCACGGGGCCGATCGCGGTCCGGGGAGCGCTGCCGGGGGACCTGCTCCGGATGACCCTCCTCGAGGCCGAGCCGCGCGTGCCGTACGGAGTCGTCTCGAACCGGCACGGCCGCGGGGCGCTGCCGGGCGAGTACCCGCTGCAGGAGGGGCCGTTCAGCGTCTTCGCGCGCGTCGACGAGGACGCGCAGGGCGGTCTCCGCGGCGTGATCCCGCTGGTGCCGGGAGGAGAGCGGGCAGCCCGGTTCCCGCTCCGGCCGTTCCTCGGGATCATGGGCGTCGCCGTCGCAGGGGAGGAGCGCCCGCACTCCGTGCCGCCCGGTGCGCACGGGGGCAACATCGACATCGCACTGCTGACCGCCAGAACCAGCCTCTACCTTCCCGTGCAGGTCCCGGGCGCGCTCGCGTACGTCGGCGATCCCCACTTCGCGCAGGGCGACGGCGAGGTGGCGCTGACGGCGATGGAGGCGAGCCTGCGCGTCCGGGTGCGCCTGGAGGTCGTCCCGCGCGCCGAGGCGATCGCGGCGTTCGGGGAGCTGCTCGGGCCGATGGGGGAGACCGGCGAGTTCCTCGTGCCCACCGGGATGGACGAGGACCTGGACGTCGCCGTGCAGAAGTGCGTCCGCGCGGCCATCGCGCTGCTGGCGGCCCGCTACGGGATGGACCCGGCTCACGCCTACGCCTACCTCAGCGCGGCGACCGACTTCGACATCTCGCAGGTCGTCGACCTGGTGAAGGGCGTGCACGCCCGCGTCCGGACGGCCGACTTCGATGACTGACCCGCGGGTGACGACGCTCGAGGGCGACCTGCCGGACGGGCTGGTGGACGCGGTCCTGGCGTACGAGGCGGCGCTCGGGGCTGACGACGTCGCGGCGCTCGCCGACGCGTTCGTCGACGCGCCGACGACGCTCCGCGGCGACGCCTCCGGGCTGCTCGTCGGCCACGCGGTGATCACCGGCTTCCGGGGTCGTCGCGGCGGGGCACCGGTGCGGGAGCTGGTGGAGCTGCACGTGCGGGCGGTCGATGCGGGCACGGCGCTCGTGGTCAGCGTGAACGCTCCGGCCCGTGGCGGGCGCGGGCTCGTCACGCAGCTGTGGTCGCGGGAGGGCGGGACCTGGCGGGTGCGCGCCGCGCAGGTGCAGGCGCCCTCGCCCGCGCTGGACCCCCGCGTCTGGCGGGCCGTCGGCGCGCCGCTCGTGCCGGCCGCCGGCTCCGGGACCCTCGACGGACTGGACGTCGCGGTCAAGGACCTCTTCGCGATCGAGGGCCAGCGGATCGGCGCGGGAGTGCCGGCCCGCCTCGCTTCCGCGCCGATCGAGGCGGCGACCGCTCCGGCCGTCGCGCAGCTGCTCGCAGCGGGAGCGTCGGTGCGCGGGATCGCTCAGACCGACGAGTTCGCCTACAGCATCGCCGGCCGGAACTCCGGCTACGGGACGCCGCCCAATCCGGCCGTGCCCGGAGCGATCCCGGGCGGATCGTCGAGCGGACCGGCGACTGCCGTGTCGCTCGGGCAGGCCGCCGTCGGGCTGGCGACCGACACCGCGGGATCGATCAGGGTACCCGCCTCCTACCAGGGCCTGTGGGGGCTGAGGACGACCCACGGTGCAGTGCCCGTCGAGGGGCTGCTGCCGCTGGCGCCGAGCTTCGACACCGTCGGGTGGCTGACGCGGGACCTCGGCACGCTGAGGCGGGTGGCCGAGGTCTGCCTGCCGTCCGGCCCGCCGGTCCGGAGTCTCGCGGTGGCGCCGGCACTGCTGGGCGGAGTGGACGCGGCCGTCCGGGCGGCGTTCCGATCGGCGGTCGGGAGGATGAGCGCCGACGAGGTCGAGCTGCCGCCCGTGGCGGAGATGCTCGAGGCGTTCCGGCTCGTGCAGGCGGCGGAGGCGTGGCGGTCGAGCGGCTCGTGGGTCGCGGCGCATCCGGGAGTGCTGGCGGCGGACGTCCAGGCGCGCTTCGACGCGGCCTCGCTCGTCGACGAGCAGACGGAGGCGGCCGCGCGGGCGCGAGTCGCGGGGTTCCGGGAGGCGCTCGACCGTGCGCTCGAGGGGCGGGTGCTCCTCCTGCCGTCGACGTCGTCGGTGGCGCCGGCCCTCGATGCGTCGGCCGAGGCGATCGACGCGGCGCGGACGGCGACGCTCGGCCTGACCTGCGTCGCCGGGATCGGCGGGTATCCGGCGCTGTCGGTGCCGCGGTCGAGTGTCGGCGGCGCTCCGGTGGGGCTCTGCCTGGTCGGGCCACGCGGATCGGACCTCGCGCTCCTGGAGCTGGCCGGCGCGCTCTGAGGGCGCGCTCCGAGTGCGGGTGGGGGGCATCCCGCGCCCGCAGGAGCGCAGCATGTCCCGCGGTCAGAACGGGGGCGGCGCATCGCTGAAGCTCGGCCTGCGCCGCGGCGGGGCTGGCGGCGCGGGCGGATCGGGTGGACGGGTGACCACGCGTCGGCCCGTGGGGGTGATCCAGTCGGCCGATCCGTCGGGGTGGAGCGTGTAGGTCCAGCGGTCGCCGTGGCGGACGTGGTGGTGGGCGACGCAGAGCGACGCCAGGTTGTCGAGGGCGGTGGCGCCTCCGTGACGCCACTCGAGCGTGTGGTCGGCCTCGGCGGTCGCCGCGGGCCGGGTGCAGCCGGGGAAGCGGCATGTCCGGTCGCGCAGCTGGAGGGCGAGGCGCATCCGCGGGGGAGGGAGGCGGTGCGTGCGTCCGACGGAGACCACGGCGCCCGTGCTCGGATGGGTGAGCGCCGGGGTGACGGCCGAGTCGGCTCCGAGGAGCTCGCGCGATGTCGGCCGGGATGAGGCCGTAGCCGTCCAGTTCCGCGGGCGTCTCGTCCCGCCCGACCCCGGTGCTCGCGGCGAGGGTCAGACGCACCTCGGCCCTGATGCCGCGGACGGACGTGCGCGGCCGCTCGTCGCCCGGCGCCGTGCCGGACACGTCGCCGTCGTAGAGCAGGTCGACCAGGGCGTCGGCCCGCAGCTGCGCGAGCGTGCGCTCCTCCGCTGCACCGCTCCCGTCGCGGAGGGCGCGGGCGATCCGGTCGAGCCGCGCGAGCGCACCGAACGCTGCCGGAGCGGGGAGGGTCGCGCAGAGCGTGGCCATGCCGTCCTGCTCGGGCGAGACCCGGACCGACCGGTCCTCCCGAGCGCGGGCGTGCCGGTCGGCCAGAGGACTCTCGTGGAGCTCGTCCCGCAGCCGGGCGAGGCGTCGCCGCAGCTGGGTCGGCGTCATCGAGGCGGCCAGTCCCGCGGCGCGCTCGTCGAACTCCGGGAGGGTGGCCGGCGCCAGGGTGGCCGCGACTCCGCAGATGATCTGCCCCGCCTCCCAGCGCCACCGCGCCTCGGCCAGCGCGGCGCGCGTGCAGGGCAGGTGGTCGACCAGCAGGCGGGCGTGCTCGAGGTCGCGCGCGGCCACCCGCTCGGACACGGCGAGCGCGACGGCGAGCTGGGCCCTGACGGAGCGCTCCACGAGGTCGCGCGACTCGGCGGGAGACTTGCCGCGGGCGAACGCCTCCGGGCGACGCAGAGCAGCCCTGTACGCCTCGTGCAGCGCCTCGGCGGAGGCGAGGTGGAGCGGAGCCGCCGAGCGGGCGAGCAGCGCCGCGCGGTCGCCGAGGGCGCGGACCTCCTCGAGTCCCTGCCGCATCCCATCCGCCATACTCGTATTGAACCAGCGACCACCGACACGCGGGCCGCAGGTGCGCCCGATCGGGAGGACCCGCTTCCGGAAGACGTCTGTGGAGGAGCGTCTGTCGAGAATCTCTACCCCCGCCACACCGCGAAACACCGGCGAAACGTCCGTCGCATAGGCTCTCCGGGTGAAACGACTGTTTCTCTCCCGCTCGTGAAGAGGTGGCCCATGACCGCGCCCGCACCGTTCCTCCCCGTCGATCCGCCGCCGCGCCTGCTGATGGGGCCGGGCCCGATCAACGCGGATCCGCGCGTCCTGCGTGCGATGTCGGCGCAGCTGGTCGGGCAGTACGACCCGTTCATGACGGCGACGATGACGGAGACGCAGGAGCTGTACCGGCAGGTGTTCCGCACCCGCAACGAGAAGACGATGCTCGTCGACGGCACGAGCCGTGCGGGCATCGAGGCGGCGCTGGTCTCGATGCTGGAGCCGGGCGACCGCGTGCTCGTGCCGGTCTTCGGGCGGTTCGGGCACCTCCTCCGGGAGATCGCGGAGCGCTGCGGCGCGGAGGTGCACGTGATCGAGGCCGAGTGGGGGCAGGTCTTCCCCGTCTCGGCGATCGCCGAGGCTCTGGCCCGGGTGAAGCCGAAGATGCTGGCCGTGGTCCACGGCGACACGTCGACCACCATGGCGCAGCCGCTGGAAGAGCTCGGCGCCCTCTGCGAGAAGCACGGCGCCCTCTTCTACACCGACGTCACCGCCTCCCTCGCGGGCAACGCCTTCGCGACCGACGAGCTCGGGCTCGACGCGGTCACCGCGGGGCTCCAGAAGTGCCTGGGCGGCCCGTCCGGATCGGCTCCCGTCACCTTCTCGGAGAAGGCCGTCGCGGTGATCGAGTCGCGCAGGAGCATCGAGGCGGGGATCCGCGACGAGGGCGACACTGTCAGCGCCCGCCGCGTCCGCTCCAACTACTTCGACCTCGGGATGATCTTCGACTACTGGGGGCCGCGCCGCCTCAACCACCACACCGAGGCGACCACGATGCTCTACGGCGCGCGCGAGTGCGCCCGCATCGTCGTCGAGGAGGGCCTGGACGAGACGGTCGCCCGCCACACGCTGCACGGGTCGGCGATGCTCGCCGGAGTCCGCGGCCTCGATCTCGAGGTGTTCGGCGACGTCGGGCACAAGATGACGAACGTCGTCGCGGTGCGCATCCCGCAGGGCGTGAACGGTGATGCGGTGCGCGGGGAGATGCTCGCCGACTTCGGCATCGAGATCGGCACGTCCTTCGGGCCGCTGCACGGGAAGATCTGGCGCATCGGCACGATGGGCTACAACGCCCGGACGGACGCGGTGCTGACCACCCTGGCGGCGCTGGAGGCGGTGCTGCGCCGCGCGGGCGCCTCCGTGCCGGTGGGCGGCGGAGTCGCGGGGGCCTACGAGGTCTACGGGGCGGCACGCGCATGACCGGCACCACCACGGACCCCGTCACCGCGACCGCGCCCGCCGGATCGACCGCAGAGGGGCGGGAGAAGCGGCTGGCCAGGTCGGGCAGCAGCAGCTCGCGCCGCTCTGCGGTCGACCCGGCGGGCGAGGTCGTGGTGACGATGACCACGCACGGCGAGCGGCTGCAG